>JACKMK010000005.1 GCA_024235395.1 Chromatiaceae bacterium | reverse complement strand
CCAGCGCGGTTTCGATCGCGACCCGCGCGGCGGCGTCCAGGCCAGGGAAGTCGCGCGTGGCGGCGATCACCTTGCCGCTTGCGTCGAGCAGGCCGATACCCCGGCGACCGGTGGCTTCGATGTTCGCGCGGATGCCTTCCCGGCCGGTGTGTTCGAGATATCCGGAACGGTCGGCAGCGGCGACCAGCAGATCGCGCAGCCAGCTCAGTTCCGGGCTGGTATCGGCACCAGTCTCGGCATACAGAATCTGCGAGAGGTAGAGCTGCAACGAGGTGTTGTCGGCAATCTGTATCGCGACCTGGCGCTGCGCGTCGAGCCAGCGCGTGACCGCGTCGACGCGGCTGTCCGCGATCACACCCAGGCGATCCTCCCAGAGTTTCGTCTCGCGTTCCTGTTCGCGATCGACGACGCGGGTGACCCCCCAGACACCACCGATCAGGAACAGCACGAGCAGACCGAAGGCGATCAGCGTGGAACGACGTGAAGAGGACTCGGAGCGCATCTAGTAATTGTCCATGTCTTTGGGAACACCGATGTAACTCCACCAGTGGTTCTCGTTGATCGAGTAGTACGGGAGCATGTGATGGACACGGCCAGTATCGACAACCTTGTCCTGATTGCTGTCCAGCAGCCAGAACCGGTCGTCGGCCTCGACGACCAGCACTGCGTGGTCCGCCCGCAGATTGGTGTCACGCACGATGGTGAGTCGCAGGGCATCCGGCGGGAGTCCGAGCAGCCGCAGGGCGTAGTACTTGCTGATCGAGTAATCCTCGCAATCACCACCGTCGTGGCCATAGAACTGGAATTGCGTGGCCCAGTAATCGCTGACGCCGTACAGATCGAAATCGGTGATGTAGGTCAGCCGGTTGACGTACTCGTGCACGAATTCGATCTGGCGGCGCAACGGCAGCTTGCGGGCACGGTCAGCGATTCCAACCAGCTTCCGGTAATGGCATTCGTGGAGTCCTTCCTCGACGCACGGCGGACCATCGGGACCCGCATCGATCGTGCGTTGCTGTACCTCGCTCCACTTGGGGAACATGCTGGCGCTGGGTGAATGGATCTTCGCCGGGTAACCGAACACCGCTTCCAGCTCGCCAGCGGCCAGCGCCGGGCAAAGCACCGCGGCGGCGAGAACGACCAGCCGAACAGTGCCACCGAGGCGGGTTCTTACCGGATTGCGCATGGGGTATCGTAAGCGACCTTTTTCGCCCGTCTCTTTCGCGTTCCGCGACCATTGCCGGTCGGGCAACCGCCGACCTGCCGCCAATATCTGCAATGCACGAACAATACGCCCCCGCTGATATCGAAACCGAAGCCCAGTCCTTCTGGGAGCTTAACCAGTCCTTTCAGGCTGTCGAAGACCCGAATCGGGAAAAGTTCTACTGCCTGTCCATGTTCCCGTATCCGAGCGGCAAGCTGCACATGGGCCATGTGCGCAACTACACCATCGGCGACGTGATCGCGCGGCATCAGCGCATGCTCGGCAAGAACGTGTTGCAGCCGATGGGCTGGGACGCCTTCGGTCTGCCGGCGGAGAACGCCGCGATCAAGAACAAGGTCGCGCCGGCGAAGTGGACCTACTCCAATATCGACCATATGCGCGCACAACTTAAGCGCATGGGTTTCGCCTACGACTGGTCGCGCGAGCTGGCCACCTGC
>JACKMK010000004.1:600000-816746 GCA_024235395.1 Chromatiaceae bacterium | reverse complement strand
CGGCGGGCCGTCAGCGATAGATGGTCGTTGGTGTAGCCGCGCTTGACGGCCCATTTGAAGAAGCGGGATACCCGTTGGATATTCTTGCGTGCTGTCGTGGTGGACATCGATTTGTCACCCATGCTTAGCATCTCGCTGATCGATTTTGAGGCGTAGCGGAGTGACTTGTTGATGTTGGGCGGCAGCGTCAAGATGGTCTGAACGTAATCGCTCGTCTTGCGATTGTCGAAGTCAGCGACCCCCTGGTCTCCAACGATCCGAAGGAACAGCGCGAGGATTGCCCGGATCTCGCGCGAGGTTTTTTTGCGCTCCAGTCACGGGCGTTGTCGTGGTGCTTACAGAACTCCTCAACGGCTACCGAGAGTAGATCTGGATAGGATTCAGAATCGTCAGCCGGTTCAAAGTAATCAGGGGAAGAGAGCCTGTCTCGCAATGATCATGCGGGTCGCAGATATTCTTGACCTGAAAAACAGCTGGTTAGGTTAGGTCCAGATGCTCTGCATTGGCGCCTACAATGTTTCAACTTGAAGGCACGCCCGCAGTCGGGACAGACGGCCGGATCCTCATGGTCCACTGAACACTTCAAAGAAGCGGCGGAGGACTTAGGTTCGGGCTGCTATTTCTACCGGCTTTTTCCGTGTTCGGTGATGGCGATTTCGATGGGCGCGATGGAGTCGAGGATACTGGTGCTGGGCCTTCGACCCATTGGTGGTACCCATCGATGCTGAT
This sequence comes from Chromatiaceae bacterium, assembly GCA_024235395.1. Lineage (NCBI taxonomy): Bacteria > Pseudomonadati > Pseudomonadota > Gammaproteobacteria > Chromatiales > Chromatiaceae > Chromatiaceae bacterium. Next base: position 816,017 of record JACKMK010000004.1, on the reverse strand, counting down.
CAAGACTCTGCCGTCCGGGGCCTTGATCCAGACCTGGCCTTCCAGCCACACGCCGTTCTTTATCTTCGTCCGAATAGCGTTTTCGGTGTAGCCACTCTCTTCGGAAAATCGCCGGATCGTTGGCCAATTGACTGGCATCAGGCGAGCCCGCCCCTGTGGCGCACAGATCTTCTCCCGTTAGCCGTAGCCTCTGATGTATCGAAGACGCGGGACACTTCCGTCTCTTTGCCGGTGTGTAGCTTCCCCGATTTCCACGGGCGCCCAGCCGAGCCGTACTCGAGCGACAGAACGCCCGGGCTAGCGAAGCCTCCCGCGAAGAACAGGGAAGGTTCGTCAACGTGAAAACGAACGACAGTCGGACGAGAGCAAGAGCGCACCCCGTTTGTCACAGCATCTCACCCTTGAAGACCACCACGCCGCAAACTTGGGTGGCCTCATCCATTTCGGTGATGCGATCTGGCCAGGCAGGGTCGAGGGCCTTCAGGTAACGGCGCCCGCCTTCAATAATCAACTGCTTGAAGTCCGCTTCGTCCGATCCCGCTAGATGCACAATCACAAACTTGCCACTCTCTGGCGGGATCTCAGGATCAACAAAAATGAGATCGCCTTTGCCGAATTTCGGCTCCATGCTGGCGCCCTTGACGCGGAGCACATAAGTTCTCTGACTGCACGGTACAGGGCAGGGAAGAAGGCCTTCGAACCGGACCCTCTGTTGCTCTAGGCTGGTGGCATGATCCGTTGGCACTTGAGACCAGGCAATGATTGGACACAGAGTTACCACATCAGCGCCAATGGCCTCTGCCGTCGAACCGACACCGGGTTTCTGATGCCGGGTGGTGTCGGGTTTGGCTACATCTTCGTGAGCTTCAGGCCCATCCGCGTCGTGTGACTCGGGGATCCCGTCCTTTAGCTCGTCAGCCGATTCGGACCAGGCGACGATGTCTTGCGCAGGATTGCCAAGACCGGGTTCATTGTGCGCGTGGGCGCGAACCGCGAGCGCCGCATTTCCGGACATCGTTACCCAGTTGCCGAACCGAACGCCCCTTGGCGTGCGAGATACGCGGGCTTGCAATTCGTGCGGCTCATCCATCCAGCCTTGAGGTTTGCCCATTCCCTGTTCGAGACGCGCTGAAAGCTCGTCGCCGATACCGCGCGGGGTACCCTTGGCGGTGCGCATCTTGCGCCGCACTTGGCTGATGTAGGACTCACTGGTGCCGGCCAGCTGAGCCAGCCGCGTGGCCGATCCGGCCTCGGCAATCAGAATCTCGAGATTATTTAGACGGATGTCTTCACGTTGCCGTTTCATGTCAATCACTAAGCGGCTAAGTCCATTAGAATTTAGCATAGTGGTAAACAGTTTCAAGCACGGGGTGTCTGGACGGGGTTTTTCGTGCTGCTAAAGTTTAGCAGAATGGACCTCAGACGCTTCCTTCAACTTTCCTCCAAACGCGAGCGTGCCGAAGTCGCCGCAGGCTGCTTCAGCTCGGTCTCCTACCTCTATCAACTCGCTGGAAAACATCGCTACGCCAGTGCCTTACTGGCGACTCGGATAGAGAAGGCCACTCACGACGTGGCGTCGCGATCGGAGGGGCGGTTGGCTGCCGTAACGAGGGAAAGCCTGGTTCGTTATCCGGAAATCTTCGCGGACCTCGATGAAGAGGGCGACCGGCCATGAACCGCGATGTGCAGCCCGGCAGCGGCCCCTCCGTATCAGAGCCTTCCATGGACCCGGTGTCGGGCCGGTTGCTCGAACTGGCGGTCTCGGCCATTCGACCGTATGACCAGAACCCGCGCCATGGAGACAACCCCGAATACCAGCGCATCAAGGCATCGGTGCGCACCCAGGGTCTGGACCAGCCGCTCGTGGTCACGCAGCGGCCCGGCGAGTCAACGTACATGCTGCAAGCCGGTGGCAATACCCGGTTGCGCGTTCTCCGTGAACTCTACGCCGAGACCGGTGACGAGCGTTTCGCTCGGGTGAACTGCCTTTACCGTTCCTGGACCCGGGAGATGGATGTCCTCCTCGCCCATCTGCGGGAGAACGATCTGCGCAGTGGCCTGACCTTCCTCGACAAGGCCTTGGCCGTGAGCGAGGCCCGGCGTCTGCTTGAGGAGGAGCAGGGCGGGAGCGACATCACCCAAACCCAACTGGCCACGTCGCTCCGCGAGCGTGGGTTCGCGCTGAGTCAGGGGCTGATCTCACAGATGGCCTACACCGTCGACCGCCTGCTGCCGTTGATACCGACCGCGTTGAAGGGCGGCATGGGGCGTCCACAGGTCGAACGCATTCGCCAACTCGAGCGGGCAGCGCACAATATCTGGCGTCAGCATTCGATGGATTCAGACGACGACTTTGAACAGACCTTTGCGGCGCTCTGTCGCCGGTCCGACGATTCAGAATGGGATATCAATAACCTGCGGCGCGCATTGGAGGCAGAGATCGCGGAGCGGGCAGATCTCAGCATCCACGCCATCAGTATCGCGCTCGACAGCCACCTGCTTGGCGATGCGGGTCGGACAACCGCTACCGGGGCCGAAGGGTCTGTCCGCCCACCCAGTCAAGAGTCCGACGGCAGCAATCCCCCCGGCGCAACCGATCTGGCGACACGGAAGTCCGATGCGGCTCAGCGTGCGGCGGAGGATTCCGCGCCATGCGTCTCCGAGCGAGGGACTGCGGGCAGATCGGAGACGATCGCGGCGGCATCCGTCGGCGGGACAAAAAGCGGCTCGATGGAGTCGCCAGCAGCACGGCCTGGCGAAGGTGCCGGGAGGATGCGAGACCAACCCAAGCTTGCCAGTCGCGAGTCGCCGCTCGACAAGATGGATCTAAAATCGCTTCGCGGTCGGGCCTGGACCTTGGCAACTCGCCTGGCGCAGCGCAACGCCCTGAGCGAACTCATCCAGCCGCTGTCCGGCAAGGGTCTCGGCTTCGTACTTACCGATGTGCCAGATCCTGTCCTGGTGGACCAGCTCGACGAAGATGCCTTGGCCCAGGTCTCGATGGTGTGGTGGCATCTCGCTGCCGCCTCGGAAATGACGGTGGCGCCGGTCGAACAGCTGCTGCCAGTGCTGGGTGAGGAGTCCGTACTGCGACGGGCACTCGAAGAACAGGACGCGGGTCTGCTGTTCTCGAGTGTCTGGACCTTGGATCCCGGCCACATGGGTTTTCGGCTGTGGCGGCGCCTCGATGCGCGCAACTGGAAAGACCTCGTAGACCTGATGGAGACCTATCGCGCATTGCACCAGGCCGCAACGAACGCAGGGGAGGGGCTTTGGCAATGACGACGTCCGCCGGAACCAAGGAATCCGAACTGGTGATGGCCGTGATGCTGTATGCCATCCGCTGCCTGTCGGAGAATGACCAGCACGCCTTGCGCAACATGAATTTCGGCCCGGAGGAGGTCGCCGCACTACGTGAGCTCAACCTGGCCGATCTCTACCGGGCGGGCAGTCTCCAGGCGCATTGCCTGGACATCCAGCTCAACCGGGACGTTTACTGGCCGATGCTTGCACACCTGCGCCGCGAGCGAGAGAGCGAAGAGCTGCAACGTGACCTGATCCAGGCCGATGCCCCGCTCGAGATGATGCGTAGCCTGTTCGGTGTTGGCTCACGGGAGTATACGAGGCTGCGCCGCATGCTGGCCGTTGAGCCTGCGGTCGGTCGTCCGCCAGAGCCCGATGAAGAAACAGCGCACCGCCTTTGGCATGCGCTGTCTGCGCGTCTGGATGCCGACAAGGGTGACGGGCTCAGCCCAAACGCCTATCTGGCCGTGCACCGCGAGACCGGTGCGCCGCTGCGCGCAATCTGGAATCTTGCACAGCGCTTCTTGGAGTACGGCGACGTCTACGCGCCCAGCGAGGGGGCCTCGGCGGCCGCTCACCCGCCGAAGACCGTGATTGCCGGACATCATCGTGCGACCCGTGGATGAGTACGGTGTTGACACGACGGTATGAACCACAGTGGAGCAGACATCCGACCGGAAACCTATGCTCTCGATGCACTGATCCGCGAAACCCTCGCTCGTGGTGGTAGCGCATCGGCGGCGGATGCACTGCTCTTTCTCGGCAACACCCATCATGCCTTTCCGGCGCTCGTGGTACGGGACCCGGTTCTCGAGCCGGTCGACAAGCTGGTTTGGATGGTCGTCTACCAGAGCGCCCGAGGCACCGGCAGCAAGGCGGTGTTCCCGAGCTATGCGGACATAGCCCGGTTCGCAAACGTCTCGTCCAGTTCCACCGTCTCGCGTGCCATAGCAATCTTGCGCGCTACACGCTGGCTGTCACTGTGCGCCCGCGGCCGTGATACCAACGGCCGGTTTGCCGGCAATGTCTATGCGCTGCACGATGAGCCACTGCCTCTGGCAGACGCCTTGCACCTGGATCCTGGCTACATGGCGTTTCTACAGGAAGCGGCCAATCATCATCATGCGCGTGTGCGCCGCGTGATCGCAGGCGTCTCGGAATCATTGGATGCGGATATCCGCGAAGGCAGGGACGTGCTGGCCCCGGTGAACGCCATCGAGCGACGCCTCGAGGCGGTTGATGCTATCCAGCGCGGTAGCGGCCGGCGTTACTTCAGTTTCAGTGCCAGCGTGCTCGCAAGTTTGTCGAACGCCGCGAAGGAAAGCCGCGAAAGCGGCCGTGGCCAAAATTCAAAGGCGGTACCGCGAGCACCGCAAAAATCGAAGACGGTAGAACGTAGTAGTAGTAAATATAAAAATACAACTACAACAACACAGACTGCCTACGAAGGTTCCGCGCGCGAGGCGGTGGCGCTCGAGGGGTTGGTCTTCCCGCCGCGACTCAAGGAGAACCAGCGCGCGCTGGCCGCCCGGTATCTGGCGACAGTCCCCGCCGAGCATCGCCAGTCCGTGCTGGACGAACTCGCCGGCCGGCTGCAGGCGGAGCAACACGGGGCCAAGCCGGTGTACGACGAGCTGCGCTATCTGCACCACCTGTGTAAGCAGGTCAACCAAGGGGGCTTCGTCGAGAACCTGGGCCTGAAGGTGCAGACCGAGCGCGAACGCCGCCGCGCTGAGGCCGAGTGTCTGCGCGAAGAGGCCGCCACCCGGAACCAAGAGCGCACAGAACCTGCGTCGCGATCGCGCGGCGAGAACGCACTGGCCGAAATGCGCAAGCAGCTGAAACTGCCACCGTCAGGGCGCAAGTCTTGCTGAGGCATCCGAGCCTGCCTGCGAAATTATTACACTGTAATAATCCTGCCCGAAAACCACGGCAGCTCGCGTCATTGTTTCTTGTTCACGCCAAGCGCAGACCATGCGTTGATGGTGCGCACATCGAGAACCACCCGACGACGAGCGCCGATTGTCCGTGAGCCAAGACCCCGCCAAAGCATCATTTTCGCAACCACCCGAGAAACGGTCAGGGCATATCGACGATTCGCCCGGCGTGCTACGAGGCAGTGCCACCTTGACGTTACAGTCCCGCCAGGCGCAACGGCTCGTCAAGGGCCGCGCCTATAGCGTCGAGAAGCCGGCGATCATCGGGTTGCTCGGTTTCGCCAACCTGGTTCGAACCCTTTGGCATGGTGCTCGTGCCGATGATCCCTATGCCGACTGGTGGCTGCTGCAGATCCACGAGGCCATGGCGCAGACGGAGCATGAGCTCGTGACGTTGGAGCAGGGGATCTCGAGCCGCTTCGAAACGCTGGGCGCCATTGACGTTTCGGTGCCCGTATCGGACAAGCCGGCGCGTATCGCGCTCAACTTCAGTAATCCCTACGCGTTTCGTGCCGCCCGCCTGATCAGCGTATTCGACGCGCTGGCCTGCAAGGCGCTTAGCGCGCGACACGTGGGTCTGATCGGGCGCGACGAGTCGGAAAAGGTGTTGCACCAGGGCGGCCGGTGGATCAGGCGAGCCTTGCAGAGTCCGCTGGGTTATCGGCTCCTGGGTGTGACGCGCGACGATGTCGTCCAAAACACGGCGATGGCGATTCGGGCTCGGGAAGCCATGGGTGACATTCCAGACGACGTAGTGCGTGGTGTTCGGCGCGCACCCCATGCGCCGACAGTCATGAAGGAGCGACCGGTCGCATTGACCGACGCGGTCGGTCTGCTGTCACTGCCCCGCGAAATATGACATTGGGATGCGCTTGCGGCTAACCGCAACAAGCAAGGGCGTCTTTTGATCTGGCTCTCGGCGACACGGGTTGAATAATCGGGGCACTGATCCTTGTCGTGAGCAGCGCTGTGTCGGTATCGGAACTCACAAAGCCGAAACGTATCACCCTCATCCTCGACCCAGGCTTGGTCTTGGAGCGTCTTATCCTGCAGCGGCTGTACCGGCTGCAGCGCAAGCGGGGGCAGGATTGGTTGCGGTCTCTGCTGACGCAGGGCTTCCTCGCCGAGGGCCATTGGATCCGTGGTGATATCGGTGGCGACCGGGAGACTTTGGTGCCACGTGGAACAACGGTGCCCGCCACACCCTTTGGAAATTGGCTGAAGCGGGCAGGGGCAGTGAACCGATGCCCTGCCGAGACGACGCCGGCCGCTGTCGCAGCGGCAACACCGACGCCGAGCATAGACCCAGACTCGAAACCTTTTGCCCATCTCCGCAAGGTGATCGGCTGAACCCTGAGACCGACGATCCGGAGATGACCGTGGCCGACAGCGAGACCCTGAACCCCATCAGCATCGGCCTGGACGACGGCTATGCATTCACCAAGATTGCCTTGCCGGACGGGCGCCTGATCGCCATCCCCTCCCGCGCACGGATCGGTCACTCCAACGTCACCTGGCTGAACGGCAGCGAGCAGCGGGTGTTCGAGTACGAGACCGATGACACGCTGTTCGCCGTCGGCGAGGTGGACGGCGAGCCGACCCATTTCGATGGCTACCCCTTCTCCGGTCTGAACCGCGCCATCGTCCAGCATGCGCTGCACGAAGCCGGCCTGGCCGGCCAGTCCGTGCACGCGGTGTCCGGCTTGCCGGTCAGCAGCTTCTATCGGAAGCACGGCGACCAGCGGCTGGAGCTCATCGAGCGCAAGCGGGCGAGCCTGAAGCAGGCCGTGCAGCCAGTCGACGGGCGCCTGCCGGCCGCGATTGCGTTCCACGAGGTCATTCCGGAAGCGCTCGCGGCCTGGTACGACCACATCATTTCGGAGGCGAAAGGTGGCGTGCAGCTCGAGGCCGAGCGCCTCGGCGTGCCCGTCGCGGTGATCGACATCGGCGGACGGACCACCGATTTCGTCGTGGTCGCCGACCAGGCCGTGCGCCACGACAGCTCGGGGTCGTTGCGTTGTGGTCTGCTGGACCTCAAACGCCAGGTCGCGGCAGCCATCCGTGCCAAGTTCGACCTCGAGGAGCTTTCGGAGCGCGCGACCGACGATGCCGTGCGTAGCGGCAGCGTCCGCCTGTTCGGCAAGACGCATGATGTCGCCGAAGTAGTTCGGGATGCGCGACGAGAGCTCGTCCAGCGGCTGCACGCCGAGACGCAGCGGCAGCTCGGGCGGGGCGCCGAGCTCGAGCGGATCCTGTTCGTGGGCGGCGGCGCCGTGGCGCTCGCCGAGAACATCCGGGACTGGTTCCCAAATCAGACCATCGCGCCGCACCCCGCTTTCGCCAACGCGCGGGGGATGCTCAAGTACCTACGCTACGTCTGTCAGGAGCCGACCTGAGGCCAGTTTCATCCGTGGTCACTGCGGTCTCAGTGGCACCCGATGCATCGTCGGGCTGTGAAACCGATGCACGCACCCGAACCGCAAGGCAACGGTGTCAGCCCAGGAGTTCGTTTGCGGCCTCGATTCAACCCACCCTGCCGGGAATGTGCTCCCGACAGGGATGGCGCGTTCTCCGGATCCCATCTCGTTTGAAGGAGAACTGCCATGTCCAACGACGATACGAAGTATTTCGACCTCTACACCACCGGCATCGGTTATCTGAACCGTGTCCGGGAAGTGACGCCGAAGGAAGGCTCTGCCTTCTGGAGCGTCACCATCGCCGCCCTTCGGGGCAGCGTCGACGACGTCCAGTACACCTATTTCGAGTGCCGCGTGTCCGGCCAACAGGCGCAGAAGCTTGTGCAACAGCTCAAGCCAGCCGTCGAGGGCAAGCTCAAGGTGCTCGTGGGCTTCACGCTCAGCGACTTGGTCGCTGAATCCTTTACCTATAAGAACGGCGACAAGGCCGGTGAGACCGGGGTCAGCCTGAAGGCGCGTCTTCTGCGCGTCGGCTGGGCCAAGGTCGACGGCCAACCGTTCTACAAGGACCAGGCGGCCTGATCTGCCTACTCGACCGGGTGACTTCGTCGCCCGGTCAACTTCCACCCATCGGGGAGCCATCCCCGTGGGATCTGTCTCCCCATACCTCATGAGGAGACCTCAATGAACAACCAGGACGTGGAGCCGCTCCCGGTCGAGAATCGCTTCGATACGTTGAAGCCGGGTGCACTCAACCGTGCGGAGAAGGACACGCTGATCAAACTGGCCCTGTCCGTGCTTGCCGATCGCCATCGAGCGGGACGCGCACTGAGCAGTCCGGAGCAGACACGCGACTTTCTTCGCCTGAAGCTCGTCGATCGCAAACACGAAGTGTTCGGCGCGCTGTTCCTCGACAACCGTCACCGGGTGATCCGGGTGGCCGAGATGTTCCAGGGCACCATCGACGGTGCTTCGGTCCATCCTCGGGTCGTGGTGCAGCGGGCCCTCGAGCTCAATGCGGCCGCGGTCGTCTTTTTTCACAATCACCCTTCGGGGGTTGCCGAGCCGAGCCATGCCGACGAGGCGATCACCCGGCGGTTGCGCGAAGCGCTGGCGCTGGTGGACGTACGGGTGCTCGATCACTTCGTCGTCGCCGCCGGCGAGAGCGTGAGCTTTGCAGAACGAGGGCTTATCTGAGTCCAAAAGTCATCAACCATCGACCTGCCGGGAGGGCGTACGCCGCCCGGCAGGGAGGAGGTGCGTCTCCGAGGTCGTAATCCCAAGGAGAACCACGATGAGCAATCAACCGAGTGAGCACCCGTTTTTCGGGGAAGTCATTTCCGTCTACACGCGCGCCGAGGCCCTGGCCGACGGCGTCTTGATCGACGCAGGAAAATGGCCCGCGAGGCCGGCTTCCGTTGGCCAGTCGCCATCACGGCTGGTGCCTGGGCAGACTGCGTAGCCTGGGACGAGGCCGACAGCAAGCGACAGACCCATCAGGACCAGTCGGGTCGCCTGTGGGACGTGCTGTTCATGGCTGCCTACGCTGCACGGGCCAATGCCACTGGAAGTTCCGAGCTCCTGTTCGAGCTCTACCGCGTGCCGCGGGACGGCCGGGCCACCGAATCCGAGCTCACCAAGCTGAAGCTGGTGGTGGGCCCGGGTGACGACGGTGAGCCGGTCATGACCATCCTGCTACCGAACGAGGACTGACCACGCCGGCCGATGCCGGCATCTTCTCCCTGGCCACTTGGGTAAGAGTGGCATCCTTCCTCTTGGTCTCTGGGTTCCAGGCCAGTCTCACTGTTCGGTCGGCTCCGAGAACCGGTATGCGCCGGCGAATGGCCGGCCAGCTTGTCGCCTGCCGACATTTGACGTACATTAAAACGTACAGTTAAGCGTACTATTAGAGGTCGCTATGTCGAAGGTAAGAGTGGATGAGGATATCCGCCCCTTGTCGGAGTTCCGCGCCGAGGTGGCATCTTTCGTTAAGCACATTCACGAGACACGGCGACCGATGGTCTTGACCCAGCGAGGACGCGGCGTCGCCGTTCTGATGGATGTGCATGAATTCGAGCTGATGCAAGAGAGGCTGGAGATTCTCGAGGACATCTATCGTGCCGAGGAACAACTTGCCGCCGGCGAGGCCGTGCCACATGAAGAGGCGAGGGCGCGGGTCCTGAAGAGCCTCGCTCGGTGAAGGTGGAGTGGTCTCCGCTGGCACTGGATCGGGTATCAGAGATCGCGCGCTACATCGCCAAAGACAACCCGGATGCCGCCGAGCGGTGGGTGAACGACCTGTTCGATGCGGTCGAGCGCCTGGTGGATTTTCCGGAGAGTGGCCGCATCGTTCCAGAAGTTGGCGTCCGGCGAATCAGAGAGGTGATCTTCGGCGCCTATCGAGTGATCTACAGCGTCAAGGACAAGGTCGAGATCCTCACAGTACGCCGGGGAAGCCGACTGCTGGATGTGAGCGAGATCGACGATGAACACGACTAACAAGACCACGGCACCAAAAGCGCAGCGCCCAGGGCCGGGTGGCTCGCCGTCTGAGCGAACCAGCCGCGGCCCGCGTGTGCCGAACGAAGCCGCGCCCTGACGTGCGGCGTCCGCGGATTATTACACTGTAATAATCGCTCGCCCGCCGCTCGAAGCCGCCACCTTATCCCGAATCAGCTGTCCACAGAGTCCACAGGCCCTGCCCGCCACGGCAAAGCGAGCCTTCGCACTCGCGTCGCCAAGGGCGGGACCGCGCCGCGCGCGGGGCCTGTGGTCCCCTGTGGGCAGGTGACGCCGCTCCGCAGGTCCGCCAGATGCTCTCATTGCAGCGCCTGTGACAGGCGAACGCCTGGCGCCGGGGCTGTCACGCTGCGAAGGCGCCCGTGTCACTAGCGAGCGCAGCGGGGTAGTGACGCGGGCGGCTGAGCCCGAATCCACGCCGTGCCAGCGCCGATTTTCCCGGTGACGCGCGAATGACGCGTTCCTAAACTGCCGCCCACGACCGATTCATCCGCGGCCACTGCGGCAAAGTGGCAGAGGGTCGCCCACCCTCGACGTTTCGTCGAATCGGGCATGCGCGCCTCGGACCGGATTCGGCGTGCCGACCGAGAGGTCGCCGGTCCATCGTCCAAAGCATCGATCTCCGGATCGATTCCATCGGTGAGCAACCGCTCGCCATTCCACGACAACTCAATGCAACTGCCGGCTGGCAGTTCGCCGGGTCTGCTCTCAAGTCAAGCGAAAGTCCCTTTCGCTCAACTCAACGGCGGTAATGCGTAACCGCACGTCCAAACGTTCCACGTGAAGCAACACAGAAGGAGGTGATGCAACTTCGAAGCTCGGCCCACAACGGGCCCGTTGGTTCACACCGGACCGATCCCCAACAGGGGAGAACCGGTGTTGTCTGCAACCAGACATCTTCAGGTTGAACGGGAGTGGTGTCCCGCGCTCGTTGCCGCGCAAGCGGATTCGGTAGGCCAAGGCCGCCGAATGAGCAGAAACACTTATCTGACCGAGAAACACCGTGCGCGACCTGAACTACCAACTCAAAGAACTCTGTCGACGTAACCGCGACGGCGGCTATGCGACCCAGCAGAACCGGGAACGCCAGCTCAGTCTGATGGCCGATCAGCTGCACGCGCTGGGCTACCGCGCTATGAATGCCCGGTCCCTGAAGCCGAAACACGTTGAGGCACTAGTGAGAAGGTGGCGGCAGGAGGGATTGTCGATCGGGACGGTCAAGAACCGCATGGCCGCACTGCGCTGGTGGGCGAATAAGGTAGACCGCCGGAATGTGGTCGCGCGATCCAATGATCACTACGGGATCCCCGAGCGCCGTTTCGTGAGCACCGGATCCAAAGCAAAACAGGTGGACCGCGTCGATCTGGAAAGGGTGCGCGATCCGCACGTACGGATGAGCCTGGAGCTCCAGCAGGCCTTCGGGCTGCGCAGAGAAGAGGCGATCAAATTCAACCCGTCCTACGCTGACCGCGGAGACCGCCTGATCCTCAAGGACACCTGGACGAAGGGCGGCAAGGCCCGAGAGATCCCGGTGCGCAATGAAGCGCAGCGAGCGGTACTCGATCGCGCCCACCGCCTGGCCGGACGTGGGTCCTTGATCCCAGGCCATCGTAACTACCGACAGCAGCTGCGGATCTACGAGCGCCACACGGCCAATGCCGGGCTGTCGAAACTACATGGTCTGCGGCATGCCTATGCGCAGCAGCGGTACGAAGAGCTGACCGGGTGGAAATCGCCGGCGGCCGGCGGCCCTACAGCGGCAAGACTGTCCCCGGACGAACGCAGGCTGGACAAGGCGGTACGGCTTCAGATCAGCGTTGAGCTTGGGCATGAACGCGAGCCCGTAACGGCGGTTTATCTAGGTCGATGAAGTGTTTGCCGAGGCGCTGGAACGGCTTGGCCTGGGCCAGGACATACGTCGTCACCTTTGCTATCACGGTGGATGAACTGAGCCGAAACCGCGCACAGACGTGCCGCCGTTTTCCGTTTCATCGGATCCGTCATCACGACAGCATTCACGCAACGAGAACGCATAGGGCGTTCTTGGATCTTCCAAGCGTGCGATGCGACGACTGTTTTCCCAACATCGATTTCCGTGCACGAGCCTGGTCCTCCTGAGCACCGTGGCACCGCCGTGTGCGGTTGCCGCGGAAGTCCAGGTCGGCCGATATGCCACCGTAGCCACGACCCCAACGGAGGCGCAGGTTCGTCTCTTGAGCGCAATCGTTCGCGTCGAGTTTCCGGGCTCGGTGACACGCGTCGGCCAGGCGGTCGAGCATCTGCTGCAACCGAGCGGCTACCGGCTGTCACCCCAGCATGCCGCGGAGCCTACTCGGCAAAGTCTTCTTAACCTGCCGTTGCCGGAACCGCACCGGATGCTGGGTCCCATGCCTCTGAAAACGGCCCTCGAGACCTTGGCGGGCCCGGCCTTCCGCCTGGTCGAGGATCCGGTTCACCGATTGGTGAGTTTTGAGCGCTGTGCGCCTGTTCGATACGAGCGGCCCGCCAGCTCCGGTACGGAGGTGAGGTGAACCCATGGAGGTGGTGATTGCCGTCTTGATCCTGATTGGTGCCATGGTCGCCGGCTCGACCTCGCCAACTTCTGACGAAGGCAGTGCCGAGCGTGAACCTGTGACCGAGTCGGAGCAGACCTCACCAACGCAACGCGTCGAGGCCACGCTTGGACCCTGCCGTTTCCCCGATGGGCGGCTCATCCAGCGGGATTTGACGTTGCCCACTGCGTCGACCCCAACAACTTCCGCCGCGAAGCATGAAGAGGCCGGGCATGGCTGCGCCGATCATTGAAAAGAAGTCCATGTTAGTCGGCATTACGTTGGCCATGGGCATCACGATGTCGGTCAACGCCGGGCCGACAGTCACATCGGATGCGACGCGGTCGCAGTTCGCGCAGACGTCTGATGTCGTCTCGCCACTGTCCCCGACCGACAAGGCCCGCGCGACGATCTGGGATCTTTCGGATACCGAGTGGCGCCGCTACCGGAGCCTCATGGACGGCATCCGTGGCAGCATCAGTCCGGCCACCCTCTCCCCGATCGAGGTCTTGGGCATCCATGCGCGCGACGAGGCCGAGCGCCGGCGCTATGCCGAGCGCTGGGCGCGCCTGATGCGCGAAGATGCCGAACGGATCCTGGCCTTTCAGCATGCCTACGATCAGGCATGGCAACAGCTGTTCCCAGCAGAACCACTGATCGATCTCGCACGACTGCCAGATGACAAGGCGAGCGATGGGGCGCTGCTACCAAGAGATCGTGTGTTGTTCTTCACCCGTCCCGACTGCGCCAGCTGCGATGTGCTCCTCCAGCAGTTGCTCAAGCGGATCGACAGCGTGGCCGGGGTCGACATCTATCTCATTGGCCTCCCGCGGGACGACGACACCACGGTGAGGGATTGGGCCGAACGACAGTCGATCATGCCGGATTGGGTGCGAAGCCGTCGGGTCACGCTCAATCACGATGGCGGTGCCTTGTCCGAACTGACGCAGGGGAAGGGCCAGGCGCCGTACCTGTTGCGCCGGCGCGGTGACGTCCTGAGCGTGCTGTCGGGGTCGGCGCTGTGAGCCGGTTGTGTCGGCCATCCGTTCTTCTGCTCGTGCTGCTTGCACCAGGATTGGCGCTTCAAGCGCCGGCCCATGCATCGGTGCCGGTCGGCTACCAACAGGTGGCCGACGCCTACGATCTGCCCCCCGAAGTCCTGTACGCCGTAGCCCTGACGGAATCCGCCCGTCAGGTTGACAGTACAGGCAACGTTCGCCCCTGGCCCTGGACGTTGAATGTCCAGGGTAGGGGGCATTTTTTTGACTCACGGCAGGAGGCCGAGGCCGCGCTACAGGAGCATTTCGACGCGGGCCGGAGATCGATCGATATCGGGCTCATGCAGGTCAATTGGCGGTATCACCGGCAACGCCTCGGGAGTCCACAGCTAGCACTGGATCCCTATCACAACCTGAGGGTCGCGGCGGAGATCCTGCACCACTGTCACCAGAGCCGCCAAGACTGGTGGGCGGCCGTGGGCTGCTATCACGCGCCCAACAGCCCACAGCGGGCAGACCGGTACCGGGCACGGGTGCGCGCGCACTGGCAACGCCTGACCCGACGCGGGTAAGGGGCCGAGCGTGGCAATCCGTTACCGCCAGGCCATGCCTGTCTTGAGCACAACGGTGCTGCTCCTGTCGCTGGGGATGCCCGTGTCGGCGGGCAGTGCGCTGACCGTGATCTACGACAGAGGCGAGACCTATCCCCTGGCCCCGTTCCTCGAGGTTTTCGACGAGGAGCCGGTTCAAGAAGACGGGCCGCAGGCAAGCTCGGTCCAACCAATGCTGGGGGCTGCGGATCCCGAGCGGATCCTGCCGATTCGGTCGCCGGGGTTGACACCTGGCAAGGTGGAACCGCAAGACATCAAACGGCCCTTTGCGCGACCGTTCTTTCTGATCGGCTCCGATGGCCTCTCGCGAGAATGGTTCGCGACCCACCGCGATCGGCTCGCCGAGATCGGAGCGGTCGGGATGCTGATCGAGGCACAGACACTCGATGACCTGCGCGCCGTTGCGGCGATCGCCGAGGGTCTGCCGATCCTGCCGGCGTCGGCCAGTGACATCGCCGAGGCCTTGGGTCTGTCGCATTATCCGGTCCTGATAACCAAAGACGGCATCGAGCAGTGAGCCGGCATCCTGTCGAGGCGCTGCTTCGTCCGCCGGTCGAGCTCTGGTCTTCCGTCGTTGCGCTCGCGACGGCCGGTATCGCGGTGCTGGCGCCCTGGGCGCTGATGATGCCGCCGGGTGTGGCTTATGGCGCGGCTGGGGCGCTGGCCTTACTCGGCATCGTGCGCGGGCGCCAGGCCTGGCGGGTGCTGATCTATCAGCGCAACCTGCGCCGTCTTCCCACCTATCGGTTGCGGGCGGATCAGGTGCCGGTGAGTCGACGAAAACTCTTCCTCGGTCGGGGCTTCCGCTGGACTCAGAAGCACACCCAGCGCCTGCGCGACACCATTCGCCCCGAGGTTCAGCGCTACGTACAGCCTGGTCCGCTCTATCATTGGGCGCGCCGCAAGGAAGTCGCCTGGGAGGCGACACCGATCCTGGGTTGGCTTGCGGCGGGGTTACGCAGCCGCGCCTGGTGGAATCCCCTAAGGCCGCTGCCGCCGGTTGGCGGTAAACCGGCGCTGCACGCCGTGGAGCCCGAAGAACAGGATGTCTGGATGGACATCGGCGAGCGCGTCGGCCACACCCTGGTGCTGGGCACCACGCGGGTAGGCAAGACACGGCTTGCAGAGATCCTGATCACCCAGGACATCCGCCGCGGTGATGTGGTGATCGTCTTCGACCCGAAAGGCGACGCAGATCTGTTGCGCCGGGTCTATGCCGAGGCCAAACGGGCAGGGCGCGCGGACGAATTCTTTCTGTTTCATCTTGGGTATCCGGAGGTGTCCGCCCGCTACAACGCCATCGGTAGCTTCTCCCGGATCACGGAGGTCGCCACCCGGATCGCCAATCAGCTGCCGAGTGAGGGCAACTCGGCGGCCTTCAAGGAGTTTGCCTGGCGGTTCGTCAACATCATCGCCCGCGCCCTGGTGGCGCTCGGCCGGCGTCCGGACTACCAGCAGGTGCGTCGTTACATCAACGACATCGAACCCTTGTTCGTCGAGTACGCGCGCAAGCACCTGCGAGAGCACGGTGAGGCGGGGTGGGAGGCAGATTTGGCAGAGGTCGCCGCCAACACCAAGGAGCGCAACCTGCCCGCGGCGCTGCGTGGGCGCCATCCGGATGCGGTCGCCCTAATGCGCTATCTGAAAGACCAGGACCGCTACGATCCCGTTCTCGACGGACTGGTCTCGGCGTTCAAGTACGACAAGACCTACTTCGACAAGATCGTCAGCTCGGTCGGGCCCCTGATGGAGAAGCTCACCACCGGCAAGATCGCCGAGCTGATCTCCCCCGACTATCTGGACACCGACGACAACCGCCCCATCTTCGAGTGGTTGGAGGTGATCCGGCGCAAGGGGATTGTCTACGTGGGCCTGGATGCGCTGACCGACACGACAGTAGCGAGTGCCGTCGGCAACTCCATGTTCGCGGACCTGGTCTCGGTAGCTGGGCACATCTACAAGCACGGCGTCGAAGACCCGGCCGACGGTCCGACGCTGACGGGCGCCCTGGCCACGATGCCGACAATCTCCCTGCACGCCGACGAGTTCAATGAGCTGATCGGTGACGAGTTCGTGCCGCTCCTGAACAAGGCTGGCGGTGCCGGGTTCCAGGTGACCGCCTATACCCAAACCTGGTCGGACGTCGAGGCAAGGATCGGCAACCGGGCCAAAGCAGGGCAGGTCGCCGGCAACTTCAACACGCTTCTGATGCTGCGGGTGAAAGAGCTGGCCACCGCCGAAATGCTGACCGACCAGTTGCCCAAGGTCGAGGTCTTCACCTTGATGAGCGTGTCCGGTGTCGACGACTCCTCGGACCCGACCTCGGGTGTCGACTTCAAGTCACGCAACGAAGATCGCATCAGCGTCTCCGAGGTCCCGATGCTGACGCCGGCGGAACTGGTGGCGTTGCCGAAAGGCCAGGCGTTTGCGCTGCTCGAAGGTGGGCAGTTGTGGAAACTGCGCATGCCACTGCCGGATACCAGCAAAGATCCGGTCATGCCGCAGAGCCTGGCCGCGGTCGCCAACGAAATGGAACGGACCTACATCACCAACGACCAGTGGTACCGCCAGCGTGAAACCTGGTGGCACGCAGCGGCCGATACAGTAGCTGCCACCGAGCCCACGACTTGCTCGGCAGAGGATGACGATGGCTGAGGCAATGGCCGACCCACGACGGCGAGAGGTCCAGCAGGGTCTGACCTCGAGGATGCTGACGATGGTTGCCAAGGGCATGCAATGGCTGCTGTTGGCACTGTTGTTTTCGATCCTGAGCGAATGGGTGGGCATGGTCTTCTGGTGGCCCGATAAAGGCCTCCAGCACAGCCGGTCGATGCTCGAGGCAGAGATCGGGTACCTGGATTCGGATTTCCGGCGAAGTGTTGTGACCTCAAGCCCGGCCGCGTTCGCCAAGGCGGTAGCGGACAATGCTTACTACGCCTTGTTCGAGTTTACGCGGGTGGTCGACGTTATCGCCTGGCTGTCGGTGCCCCCAGCCCCCGACGAAAGCGGGCTGCGACCCAGACTCCACAACCTTTACGCGCCCGTTGCCAAGTTCGTGATTGCGGGCATGCAGGTCACCCAGGTGTTCTCCGTGCGCTTGGCCATCCTGACATTGGCAATGCCGGTGTTCGTACTGTTCAGTCTGATGGCCTTGGTCGACGGTTTCGTCAAGCGGGACCTGCGTCGCTGGGGCGGCGGCAGGGAAAGCTCATTCGTCTATCACTGGGCTAAACAATCGGCAATGCCGCTGTTGGTCCTGAGCTGGGTTGTTTACCTCGCGCTGCCGTTCAGCCTGCATCCCACTTTCATCGTGCTACCGTTCGCGACGCTGTTCGCGCTCAGCCTCGCCGTAACCGCAAGTACCTTCAAGAAGTACTTGTAGGGGTACCGGCATCTGGCGCATCGTCGATACCCCGATAGACGACCAACCCATACATGCGTCTCATCGGCACGGATTCTCAAGCGTTTGCGCGGCGTTTCGGCGGCACGGATAAACTGGTGATGAACGATTTCGGCAAGACCGACGTTACCCGCTAAGCGTGCCATCCTGTCCTCCAGTTTGACCAGGGTCTGGGCGGAAATCATGGGCTGGCGCTGCTTGCCTGAGTTGTGACAACGCGGTCGAAACGCACGATGAGCAGCACGTCTTAATGGGTCGAGGTCGTCAACGAGACCGATGCGACATCCAGCCCGAACCGCAGTGCCAGACGCATCGCAATGAAACCGGCTCTTACGATGCTGTTGGAACCCGTTGTGGAAGTGAACTTGGCGGTGCGCTTCGCGCCGCCCGTCGTTCACCTGTATTACGACTGCTCGATCGGGAGCCCGGCCCGCCGCCACTCCGGTAGCCCGTGCTCGAGACGCCTTGCGGAGAGCCCGGCCTTGCGCAGTCGGGCCACGGCTTCGTAAGCCAGTACGCACCAGGGGCCACGGCAATAGGCCACCACCTCGCGGTCGCGTGGTATCTGTTTCAACTGTTGCTTGAGCTTGTCCAACGGGATATTCAGTGCACCGGTAATGTGACCTTGCGAATACTCCTCCGGTGGGCGCACATCGATGACGGTCACCAATCCCTGCTGCGCACGGTTCAGGAGTTCTTCGGCGGGCACGGGCTCCAGGGCGTCACGGCTGTGCAGGTAGTGCGTGACCAGGTCACCAACTTTCTCAATGTGAGCCTCGGCGAGCACCCGCAGCTCGCGCACGGCATCGATCGCACGATCGTCTGAAAGCCGATAATGGATGTGCTTACCTTCCCGCCGCGCCTCGACCAGGCCGGCGCCCTTGAGCTGTTGCAGGTGCTTCGAGGTGTTGGCAATGGAGAGTCCGGCGGCCTTGGCCAGATCCTCGACCGTTCGCTCGCCCTGGGCGAGGAAGTCGAGCAATTCCAGGCGGGCCGCGCTCCCCATCGCACGGCCGATCACTGCCAACTGCTCAAACAAGGCCTGCTTGGGTTCCGCATTTCTTGACATCAGTTCACGCCCCGGCTAAACATTCAACTAAATAGTAGAATGTATCCAGAATTTACGGTTCAGTATAGCCACAGACTGCGCAATGCCAGTCAAGCACGAGGGGGCACGGGTACTTGGAAACCTTTTTGCAAACCCACGAGGCGGCAATCCGGCTCGGTTTCTTTGTCGGCACGTTTGTCGTGATGGCGCTATGGGAGGTGCTGGCACCGCGCAGGATCCTGACGGTCGGCAAGGCGCTCAGATGGGTCAACAACCTGGGTCTGGTAGTCCTGAACACGCTGCTGTTACGGCTGCTGTTTCCGGCCGCGGCAGTGGGCATGGCGGCGTTTGCTGCCGCTCAGGGTTGGGGCGTACTGAACTATGTCGAGCTGCCGTTGTGGCTCGCGGTGGCCATCGCGGTGATCGCGCTGGACTTCGTGATCTGGTTGCAGCACGTGATGGTGCATGCGATTCCGGTGCTTTGGCGGCTGCACCGCGTGCACCACGCCGACCCGGACTACGACGTGACCACTGGGGCGCGCTTTCACCCGATCGAGATCATCGTGTCGATGTTGATCAAGTTCGCGACGATTGCCGTGCTCGGCCCGCCGGTGGCAGCGGTGATTATTTTTGAGGTACTGCTGAACGCAACGGCGATGTTCAACCATGGCAACGTGCGCTTGCCCGCCAAGGTGGATCGCGTACTGCGCTGGTTTGTCGTGACCCCAGATATGCACCGGGTCCACCATTCCGTCGAGGACGATGAAACCAACTCGAACTTCGGCTTCAACCTGCCTTGGTGGGACCGCCTGTTCGGCACCTACCGCGACCAGCCACGCGGCGGCCACCAAGGGATGACGATCGGTATCCGAGGCTACGACCAGCCGCGCGACGTCAGCTGGCTACCCGGCCTGTTGCTGCTGCCGTTCCGCGGTCGGATCACCGGTTACGTGATCAATCGTCGGCAATGGTCGGGAGCGGATGGCACCCATGAATAGGACGATTGTACGCATCCTCCTATTGCTCGTGCTCGCGGCAGCGATTGCGCTTGGCTTTACATACCGCGAGCAGCTCGATGTCGCCGTGCTCGAGGCGTGGGTGGCCAGTGCGGGTGCCGCCGCGCCAGTGCTGTTTATCGGCGTTTACGCACTGGCAACCGTACTGTTTTTTCCAGGCTCCGTTCTGACACTCGTCGGCGGCGCACTGTTTGGCCCGGCCTGGGGTACGCTGTATAACTTGACCGGCGCGACGCTCGGTGCCGTGCTTGCTTTCATCATCGCGCGTTACCTGGCCTCGAACTGGGTCCAGGCGCGGATTGAGGCCGGCGCGGGCGGGCGAGTCGAGCGCCTCTTCAAGGGCGTCGAGGCCGAGGGCTGGCGATTCGTCGCCTTCACCCGGCTGGTGCCGCTGTTTCCGTTCAACTTGCTGAACTATGCACTCGGCCTGACACGCATTTCGCTGTTGCACTACACCCTCGCGAGCTTCGTCTTCATGCTGCCCGGGGCGTTGGCTTACACCTATCTGGGTTTCGCCGGGCGCGAGGCCGTTGCAGGCAACGAGGGCATGATCCGCAATGGCCTGATCGCGCTGGCGTTGCTCGCTCTCGTGACCTTCCTGCCACGCCTGGTGGCACGGCTGCGGGAAAAGCCGATGCTCACGGTCGAGGAACTCAAGTCGCGTGCGGATGCCGCACGGGGCCTGATTCTGGACGTGAGAACGGCTGCAGATTTCATCGGCGAGCAGGGCCACATCGTCAGCGCACTGAATCTGCCGCTCGAGGAACTCGCAGCACGTCTTGCCGAGTTGGGCGACGATCCAGAACGTCCGATCGCCATCGTCTGTCGAACCGACCGCCGTTCGGCCAAGGCCGCCGCCCTGCTGGCACGACGGGGCTTTTCCGATGCGCGCGTCGTTCGCGGCGGCATGACCGCATGGTTGGCTGAGGGTTGGCCGGTGGAGGGCCGATCCGATGCAACTACTGAAGGAGCCAAGGTATGAATACGCTGTTGATTCTCAATGACCCACCCTACGGGACAGAGCGCAGCTACAACGGTCTGCGTCTGGCCAAGGCGTTGGCCGGCAAAGGTGCCGAGATCAGCGTTTTCCTGATGGCCGATGCGGTGGCCTGCGCCAAGGCTGGCCAGAAGGTCCCGCAAGGCTTCTATAACCTGGAGTTGATGGTGAAGGCGGTGGCGCGCAAGGGTGAAGTCCTGCTGTGTGGCACCTGCATGGATGCACGTGGCCTTGGAGACGAGGAACTGGTCGAGGGCACGCGCCGCGGCACCCTGGACGAACTGGCAGATCGAACCTTGGCCGCGGGCAAGGTGTTGGTTTTCTGAGCAGTTTATGTTGCTCACATAGGTTAATGTCCGAGTCATCGGTTGCGGCAGATCATCGCCTGGGTTGTTCGCCGCTTCTCGCGATGGCGAGCCGATCTGTTTTTTGTCCGAATGTGAGGGCCAATTGAAAGACAACGACGAGGCGGATATGACCGAGCGGAGACCGCTTGCGGATCTGAAGCGGCAACTGCAGTCGATCATTGTCGGCCAGGAGCTGTTGCTCGACCGGCTGTTGATTGCGTTGCTAGCCGGTGGGCATGTGCTCCTGGAAGGTCCGCCAGGGCTGGCCAAAACCACGGTCGTGCATGCCTTGGCCTCGGGTCTGGACGCGGCGTTTCAGCGCGTGCAATTCACACCCGACCTGATGCCGGGTGACCTGACCGGCAGTGACATCTACGAGCCGGCCAATGGTAGCTTCCGCTTTGTCGAAGGCCCCCTGTTTCACGAGATTCTGCTGGCCGACGAGATCAACCGCGCCCCGCCCAAGGTGCAATCGGCACTGCTCGAGGCGATGGCCGAGCACCAGGTCACGGTCGGTGGTACGACCCGCCGCCTGCCGGAGCTGTTCATGGTGTTGGCGACGCAGAATCCGCTCGAGCAGTCCGGTACCTATCCGTTGCCCGAGGCTCAGCTCGACCGATTCCTGTTCAAGCTCGTCCTCGACTATCCCGACCTCGACGAGGAGATCGAGATCACGCGCCGTGCGCGACGCGCCAACGAAGGCCACGTCGAGGCCGCGGTACAGGCGGTGCTGAAACCCGCGCAGGTGTTGGCGTTACGCAGACAACTCGACAGCGTGTTCATCGAGGAACGGGTCGAGCGCTTTGCCGTTGAACTCGTCGTGGCGACCCGCAAGGTCGGCAGCTATCGGTCGGATTGGCAGGGGCTGGTACAGGCCGGCGCCTCGCCACGCGCGTCGATCGCGCTGTTGCGTGCGGCCACTGCGCGCGCGTTCCTTGACGGGCGTGACTATGTGCTGCCCGAGGACATTGTCGCGCTGGCCCCCGATATCCTCAGGCATCGCCTGGTGCTCGACTTCGCGGCCGAGGCCGATGGTGTCGGTGCAGACGACATCGTGTCGGGTCTGCTGACCGCAGTTCCGGCCCCCTGATGCGTAACACGCAATCGCTGCGGCAACCGACCGACGCGCCGCTGTTGAGCGAACAGGAGATCGCCGAACTGCTGGCCATACCACGCGGAAAGGCGGCCGCGGTGCGGCGCGCACCGCTGGCTGGTCGCCCCGGCGAGCGCCTGTCGCCGCGACATGGCAGCGGCACCGATTTTGCCGAGCCGCGTGTCTATCAACCGGGCGACGACCCGCGGCGTCTTGACTGGCGGGCCACCGCGCGCTCGGGTACGGCCTTGGTACGTACCTACCATACCGAGTTGAGCCGGCCACTGTGCCTGGTCATCGACCGGCGTGCCAGCATGCGGTTCGGGACGCGCGCCCGTCTCAAGGTCACGCAGGCAGTGCGCGTCGCCCTGATGCTCGCCGGACGCGAGGTACGAACCGGCGGGGAACTGGCGGCCGTACTCCTTGATGCCCCCTGCCAATGGCTACCGGCAGCGCGGGGGGCACGCTCCCTGAAACGCCTGGTCGATGCCGCCGTCGCGCCTTGTCCGCCGCGCGAGCCCGACACCGGCGAGCCGGGATGGGACAAGATTCTGGCCACTCTGCGCGGGCGCCTGGCGCAGGGCAGCGAGTTGGTGCTCATCTCCGATTTTTCCGGCCTGCAGGAACAGGATGAAGCTGCGCTGCGTTCGGTAGGTCGGTATTTTGATTGCCGGGCGATCCGTATCGCAGACCCGGTCGAGCGAGGAGAGATTCCACCGGTCGTACAGCGCTGGTACTGGGATGGCGCCACTGAGCAGGTCGACGGCGCTGATCCGGCAACTACCGATGCGCTGTCGGCGCGGCTGCGCTCTTGGGATGCGTTTCTCGATGACGCGTTCCGCCACGCCGGCATCCGGCTCGAGACGCTGTCCGTTGACGCCGAGATTTCCGACGGTCTGACGGTAGCCGCGTCATGAGCCAGGGCGGATTGGTGCAGATGGCCGACATCCTTCTGCCGTTGCCGCCCGAAGACGCAGGCATGAGTCTCGGCTGGCTGGTGGGCATGGCGCTTATCGTTGCTGCACTCGTGATCGGCTGGCGCTGGTGGCGCCATCCGCTGAGGCGGCTTGGACGCGACCTTGCACGGGAGCGGCTCTCACCCAGGACTGCGGCACACCGTTTGGCGCAACAAGTCGTCGGCGACTCCGACCTGCGGCGCGAGCTGGATCGCGTACGTTTTGGCCGTCAGCCGCCCTCGATGGCCGCGGTGCGTGAATTGATCCGCAGGGCTTCCGGTGGGCGCTGACATCGGCCTGTTGCAGCCCTGGTGGCTGTTGGCATTGCCGCTGCCTCTGGCCTGGCTGGCCTGGCGGCGTCGACGGCCGCGGCCCAGGCTCACAATACTGCAGCCGATGACCTTGCGGTTCCCGCTGCTGCGGATGATCAAGACAGAGGATCGTAACGCGGATGGTGCGCGTTCCAGGATAGCGGAACGTATGTTCGCATTGGCCATGGTCTTTGCGGTGATCGCTTTGACCCAGCCTGTACGCTTCGTCGGCAACGTCGAGGTGGAAACAGCGTCCGAACCGGTGGACCTGGTGTTGGTCGTGGGCACGCCGATCTCCATGGTATTGCGCGACTACGTCGTCGACGGTGAAAGGGTTGATCGGATGACCCTGACCAGGCGTCTTCTCGATCGATTCGTCGACAACTTTCAGGGACGACGGATCGGCCTGGTCGTGCTTGGCCGTCCTCCGGCGCTCTGGCTGCCGTTGACCAGCGACAAGACAGTGGTTCGGGATGCCATCGAACGCCTGCGCACCACCATGCTGAGTCGGGTTTCCGATACCGGCGCTGCGCTGCAACTGGTGAACGATGGTTTTGGCGATACCGCCGACAAGGTTGTCGTGTTGGTCACCGATGGCAGTCTGCAGCTCGGCGCGATCTCGCCGAATGCGGCGGCGAGAACGTTGGCGGCCGGCGGCAACACCTTGTACGTCATCGGCATCGGCGCGAGCGATCCGGCCGACTACGGTGGCGATGTCGGGGGTTTGATCTACGAGCCGATCGACCCGGCGGCACTGAGCGAGGTGGCGGCGGCCGGCGGCGGGCGTTTCTTTCATGCCCGGGATGTTGGCGGCTTCGAGGCCGCGTTGACCGTGATCGAGTCAGCTCACCGCAAGCCGGTGATGCCGTCACCCGCACAACGTGTCGTTCAGCCCTGGTACCCCGTGCCACTTGGTGCGGCCATGCTGCTGTTGTTGACCGCATCCCTGAAGCGGCGGACGGTCCGGACGCAGACCGGGGAGCCGGGTGCATGACCTGGGACCTGTTGTACTGGCGCGAGCCGGCGTGGCTGGGCGCGATGCTGTTGCCGCTGCTGGTCTACGGTTTTGCGCGCATGCGGCGGCGGCAGCTGTGGGACCGCCTGATCGATCCGGCGCTGCGCCCATGGGTCGAAGCGCCGGCAGCCCGCGGGCGCGGTTGGGTGAGACCGGCATTGCTGCTCGTTGCCTGGCTGCTGTTGTGCGTCGCCTTGGCCGGGCCGCGCACACCACGTTGGCTGCCACCCGATGTGAAGCCGGGCGTGGCAGTGATTGCCGTGGTCGATCTGTCCCTGTCGATGGCGGCGCGCGACGAGCGCCCCGACCGGCGCGCGCAGGCACAGGCCCTGTTGGCCAAGTGGACCGATTCTCTACCCGGAGCGCTGCAGTTCGGCCTGGTGGTCTATGCAGGACACGCGCACCGCCTGCTGACACCCACCGCGGACCACGATCTGGTGCGGCATTTCACCGGTGAGTTGGCGGACATCCAGCTACCCACACTGGGCAACGCACTCGATGACGCGTTGCGTCAGGCGGCCGCGCTGCTCGACCGGTCAGCGGCCGGCGCCGTCGAGCGCCACGTGCTTTTGCTGACTGATGGTGATCTCGACGAGAACGCGCAGAAGGCGGCAGAAGCCGCCGTCTCGGATGTGTTGCGGGCAGCCGCCATCCAGTTGCACGTGATCGGCATCGGCGGTGACGAGGCGGTCGGTGTTCCACGCAGCGCCACCGAGCCCCTGGTGATCGATGGGCAGCGCATCATGAGCCGGCGCGACGGCCGCTGGCTGGGAGAATTGGCCGCGCTCGGTGAAGGTGGATACCTCGCGGTAGAAGATATCGGTGCGCGCGCGTTGGCTGAGGTACTCGGCCTATCGGCGCCGCGTATCGATCCCGATGATCAGCAACAGGTGCTGTGGGAGGAATGGTTTGGCATCCCGTTGGTCGCGGGGATGTTGTTGTGCCTGCTCGCTCTGGAAGGCGGGCGCCCCACACAGATCACCGGTGCGGTCGTTGCGACCGTTGCACTGGTGCTGTCCGGTGGTGGTTGCGAGCGCGTCGTGTCGGTGACGGATGGCGGTACCGACATGCGCGCGGCGCTCCAGACAGGCGACTACGCCGAGGCCCGGCGACTCGCGGCTGCGCAGGAAGGCTATGACGCACGTTTTGCGGAAGGCGTCGCCTGCTATCGGCTTGAGGACTTTCCGTGTGCGCTGCAGGCGTTCGCGCGTGCGGCCTGGCTCGCGCCGGACAGCGCGGCGCGCGGTCGCGCGGCCTTCAATCTGGGCAACACGCATTTTCGTCTCGGCGACTATGCCCAGGCGTCGGTGTTGTTCGCTGACGCCGGCACGCTCGGTGTCTCACCGGAGGATGCCGCGCTCAATCGCAGCTTTGCCGACAGCCTCGCAGCGGCGGTCGAGCGTCAGTTGGCCGACATCGCGGACACCCAGCGCCGGGCGGCGTACCGCGCTGCGGCGCAGGACTTGCCGGACGAATTGCGGGACAGGCTCGCCGAAGGGATCACACTCTCCGATGCGCTGCGACGCCAACCCGCGTTCGCCACGCTTTCTGCGGATGCGCTGCAGGTGCTGGTTGCGCAGGGCATCACGCGGTCGGTGGTTGGAGGCGACGGTTCTGGCGGGCGACGACACTGGGTGCAAGCGAATGCGTCGGAAGCCATGTTGGGCACGGCCGGACTTTTCAACCGATTGTTGCCGATCGAGACTGGCATCGTGTCGACTGCCGACGCACCCTACGCGATAGAGGGTCAAAGGCCATGGTGAGAGTGGTCTTGCTACTCGTCGCCTTGGTGGCGATGACTTCCGTCGCGGATGCCGCCGCACTGCGCATCGAGGGTGCCAATGCCGAAGTCGAGATGGGCAAGTATCTCAATCTGCAGATCGTCTACGAGGGTGAATCCGCGGTCGGCAGCGCCGACCTGCAGCAATGGGCTGACGATTTTTTCATCGACGTACGCGACAGCGGCACCGAGAACTTGCTGAGCGGATCCATCCGCACGACCCAACAGGTGCGGCTCTACCCACGATCGACCGGCGAAGCCGTGCTGGAGCGTATCGCCCTGGGTGGGGCGGTCGCCGGACCGTTGCGCGTGACCGTCGTACCGGCGGTGCGCAACGGCATCGATGGTACGCCGCGCTGGCTGCCGTTGCCGGAACGCGTCTGGCAGGGCCAGGCCTTCGAGATCGCTGTCGACGCGGCTCTGATGCACCCTTCCAACCACATCGCGTTGGATGACGCGGTGCTGCCGGGCTTTGACGTGCAGCCGCTGCCGCGGCAGACAGAATCCCGCGACGGTGTTGAGGTGGTGCGCTTGCGATGGCGGGTAACGGCTGTGGAGCCGGGAGTGCATCGACTCGAGTTGCCACCGATCGAACAGCGGGGGCGCGGGCGGTGGCGCTTTTACCTGCGCGCGACCGAGATTCGTGTCGTGCCCTTGCCGAGCTACCTGCCGCCCAGCGTGCCGGTCGGCAAGGTGACGCTGGAGAGCGTACTGGTCCGCGGCGACGGAAAGCAATACTGGCAGGTCCACATCCGCAATCCGGGACGGCTGCCCGATGCAAGCTATGGCCTGCGCGCGGCGCTGGCCACTGCCTCCGGCATCAATCCGGATCGTCTGGGCGTTGCGGAGGTCGAGGCAGATCTGGAGACCGGTATCGCGTCACAACGCTATCAGGTGCCATTGCCGGACTGGTCGTTCGGCTGGGGTGATGGACCGACCATCACGCTACGCTATTTCGATACCGATGCCGGCCAGTTGACCGAAACAAGAACCTGGCTGCCGCCCGCATGGCGCATGCCGATTTATGCCGCCCTTGTTCTGATCGCGGTAAGCGTGCTGCTGTTGGTGGGGGCCGCCGCCTTGCTTGTGCGTGCAACTCGTCGATGGTTGGAACGCCGGCAATTCCGGCAACAGCTCGCTCGGGCACCCGATGCGCATGCACTGCGTCGCCTGCTGATCACGTCCACGGGGCATTCTATTCTGACCGATTGGGCGGCCCAGCAGCGCGATCCTGCCGCGACCGACGTTGCCGAGTTGATCAACAAGGTGTGCTTCTCCGCAGCAGCGCCGCCGGATTCCACCACGCTCAGACAGGCGTTGCGGCGCGCCCGGTTGTTGTGATTTTGCCACTCCGACGCGAAATGGCCGATGCTGTGGACGCGCCTATACGTCAGCCGTGAGGCGCGGCGAGCCCCAGCGCCATGCTACCGGCTACAGTGGCAACGACCACCAGCCAGGGCGGTGCCTTCCAGGCGGTCAGAAGGATAAAGGCGGAGATCGCAACTGCGAAATCGGTGGCGGAAAGCACCGCGCTGGTCCAGATCGGTTGATAGAGCGCGGCGCCCAGAATGCCGACTACTGCGGCGTTGGTGCCGGCCATCCCAGCGCGGGCGGATGTGCTGCGGCGCAGGGTATCCCAGAAGGGCAGCATGCCCATCAACAACAGCATGCCCGGCAGGAAAATGCCGAGTAGCGCGACGCCGGCACCAAGGAGGCCATCAGGACCCGGTTCGGCGATGGCGCCGAGGTAGGCGGCAAACGTGAACAGAGGGCCGGGCACGGCCTGGGTCGCACCGTACCCGGCCAGGAAGGCGTCGGCGCTAACCCAGCCGCTTTCGACGACCCGGGCCTCGAGCAGGGGAAGGACCACGTGGCCGCCGCCGAATACCAGCGCCCCGGCACGGTAGAAGGCCTCGAACAGCGCGAGCGTCTGTGTTGGCCAAAAAGCAATCGTGACGGGTAGGCCGAGCAAAAGCACGAAGAACAGTGCGATCAGCAGCAATCCCAGGCGCCGGGAGATCTTTACGGGGAGGTGGCCTTCGGATCTGCTATCCAGTAGACGGCACCAGAAAGTCCCGAAAATGGCCCCGGCCGCAATCGCGGCGACCTGACCGAACGCGGTCGGGATGAATGTCACGATCAATAACGCAGCGAGCGCGATCGTTGCCCTCTGTGGGTCCGGTGCGAGGCTGCGCGCCATGCCCCAGACCGCCTGCGCGACGATAGCGACCGCCACGAGCTTAAGACCATGGATTGCGTGCTGCCCCATCGTGCCGCCAAACGATTCCGCGGCGAACGCGAATGCCAGCAGCAGTGCAACCGAGGGGAGGGTGAATGCGACCCAGGCGAGCATCGCGCCGGCCGGGCCGCCACGCAGATACCCCAAGGCAAATCCGACTTGGCTGCTAGCCGGTCCCGGTAGGAACTGGCACAACGCAACCAGATCCGCATAGGCGGCCTCGCTGAGCCAGCGCCGTCGCAATACCAACTCATCGCGAAAGTAGCCGAGGTGTGCGATGGGGCCACCAAATGAAGTCAATCCGAGCTTGAGAAACGCCCGGAAGACTTCGCCAGGTACGCGATCGTGCGTCTTCGCTGATGAGTTCGGTTGCAAGGTGACGCCTCCGTAGGGCGTGTGCTAGCGGCGAAATAACTCAGGAATCCGATGTGAGGCGGCATCCTGGTGTCACCGAAGGTAACCCGCGGATTATGAAGTAGTGGGTTGGGAACGCGCATGGGGATCAGCGAGTTAGGTGTTGGCAGCGGAAGCGAGTGGGGCGCTTCGATTTTCGCGGCGGCTCGAACCGCCGCGGGACGAGAAACGAAAGGGTGAATCTATCTGGGCGGGTGGCCGCCCCGGCCACCCGCGTTCATCGTTGCGGTTACGGCTCGAACACCAGCGTCACGGGCCGCTTGATGAAGGCATGCCGGACCTGGGCGTTGTCAAAGGCCGACACGCCGAACAGGTAGCCCTTGTTCAGGTCGTCGAACTGCACGTCGTACTTGCTGCCTGTCACCAGCTTGCGCGCCATCTCCACGGTCCAGACACCATCCTTCCAGGCCATGCCGGCGGCGATGTCACCGGCATCCCCTTCGAACGGTGCCACCATGATCGAGGCGACCTCGTCACCGGGCTCGAACCTGCTGTCATCGAACGGCGCCTTGTCCTCTGCCTTCAACCAGTAGGTGCCGCCCTTGTTGGCCGCCTTGCCATCCTTGTTCATGAACTCCGGCTTGCCATCCTTGAGTTCGATGTTCTTGTAACCGCCGCCAGTCTTCGGATCGCCATGCCGGCCGGCACCCTTGTTCTTTTCCTGGTCGAAGCGCATGTGATCGAGATACTGGTCATGGATCTGCCCCACTGGTCCGGTGCGCACCGTCTTGACGTGCCAGATGTCGCCCATTTCGCCTTCTTTCTCTGTGTACTTGTTGCCGTAGGGCTTCGGCGGTTCGTCGTCGTGGCAGGCGGCAAAGCAGCCGTCCGAGTCGAAGTCCGCGATCGAGTCGCCAATCGGCCAGATCAGCGCGGACTTGTCCTCATAGACCTTGTTGTTGTCGCCGCCCTTGTCGTCCGGGTCCTTGAGCTTCTTCCAGCTGCCGTCGGCCTGCTTGACGTAAGGCATGCGCTGCTGCGAATGCGTCGGGTCCTGGTATTGCAGCACCATGTACAGCATGTCGCCGACGCGGGCCGCTTTGATGGTCCCGCTGGTCTTGCCGGTGCCGCCGAAGTTTTCGCCCTTGCCGAAATTGAGTTCGACCGCCGCTGCCGACTGCCAGACAGGGTCGTCGGCGACGCCGTCCAGCACCGGCGCGGTGTCCGCTTTGACTGCGGTGAGCGTGTTGGGGGCGGCTTGGGCCGCGGTTTGAAAGGCCGCGGCCGCCACAAACACTGCCGGCAGGGTGGCGGTCAGGATAGTCTTGCGAATTTTCATCCGGCTTAGTCCTCCGATTGATGGTCTCTGTTATGTGATCTGGAGGTCGGTCGTGGCACACGCGGTCGACGCCCAGATGTGCAAGTCGTCGCCGAGGGGGGCTAGCCTTGTCGGCCGGCTCTGCTCGCGCGCACGCCTGTCGGAGGATGCATCGGGCAAACAACGTGCCACGTGACCGCCAGGTGCAATCGCAGCGGTATTGCGGGTTCAAACAATGGGTTGGCCGTTATTTGCAGGGGCTGGGTGTCATTAATCAATGACAACTGTCATAAAGTCATGACAGTCCCCAACGCTTCATGCGGTCATAGATATTCTGTCGCGCGATGCCGCTGATGCGCGCCGCCTCGCTGACGTTGCCCTCGGCCGCGTCCAGCAGTCGTTCGAGATACGACCGTTCAAACAGAGCGCGCTCGTCCTCGTACTTCAACAGGCCTGCGGGCGGGAAGGGGGTATCTTCGGCGGTGCGCAGGTGTTCCAGATGAGTGCTGCCGACCGGACCGCCAGGATGCAAAGCCACCAGTCGCTCGATCGCGTGCCGCAACTGGCGAACGTTGCCTGGCCAGGGATGGTTCTCCATTAACCGGATCGCGTCGGGTGTGAACGGTCCGATCTGCTTGTTGAACTTGCGGTTGAAGAGTTCGAGGAAGTACAGCGCAAGGGCGAGGATGTCCTCGCGGCGCTCCCGCAACGGCGGGATGCGCAGCGCGACCACGTTGATGCGGTAGTACAGGTCTTCGCGGAACAACTTGCTCCGCACCTCGTCGGCAAGACAGCGGTTGCAGGCGCAGATCAGGCGGAAGTCACTCGATCTGAGGCTGCTTCCGCCGAGGCGGTGAAAGCTGCGTTCCTGCAGTACGCGCAGCAGACTGCTCTGCAGCTTGGGACTCATGTCCGCGACCTCGTCGAGGAACAAGGTCCCGCCATCGGCCTGTTCCAGATAGCCGGGGGTGGCCTTGGCTGCCCCGGTGAAGGCACCCTTTTCGTAGCCGAACAGCGTGCTTTCGAGCAATTGTTCGGACAGCGCGCCGCAGTTCACGGCGAGAAACGGCCCGGCCGAGCGCGGGCTGCCGGCGTGCAGTAGGTGCGACACAAGCTCCTTGCCGGTGCCGCTCTCGCCCTCGAGCAGCACGGTGGTGTCCAGCACCGCCACCTGCTGGATCTGTTGCAGCAGCTGTTCGATCGCGGGCGACTGCCCGATCAGCGTCCGACCCTCGCCGCGACCGTCCAGGGTGCGCCGCAGGTTGTCGATCTCGCGGTAGGCGCGATCGAGTTCCAGCGCCTTGTCGATCGTATTTTCGAGGCTCTCGATGTCGGTGAACGGTTTGGTGAGGTAATCGAACAGCCCCTCGCGCACCGCCCGCACGGCGTCGCGGACGTCGGCGTAGCCGGTGATCATGATCGCGATCTGATGGGGGCGCTCGCGACGCATCTCCTGGATCAGGTCGAGCCCGCTGCCATCCGGCAGTCGCTGGTCCATCAGGACCAGGTTGTAGTCGTTGCCGCGGAACCGACGCCGCGCGTTGGCGGCGTCCGTTGCCACTTCGAGTGTTTCCGGGCGCTTTCGGAACAGGTTCTCGAACAGCTTGACCGTGTGGCGGTCGTCGTCGACGAGCAGGATCTTGCAGGTCACGCCAGTATGTCCTTGTCAGATGGTTTGTCGGGCAACCACAACGCAAAAACCGCGCCACCGTCGGGACGATTCTCGCCGGTCGCGCGACCGTCATGTAGCATCGCGACGTGCTGGACAACCGCGAGCCCGAGCCCCGTCCCGCTCGGTTGGGTGGTGAAGAATGGTGTGAACAGGTTTTTCCGGACCTCTTGCGACAGGCCCGGCCCCCGGTCGCTGACCGTGAGCGACCAACCCGGCCGGGAATCCGGCCCCGCCCGCCGTTGCAGGTTGACCTGGATCACACCGTCCGCTGGGCTGACCTGGGTCGCGTTCGACAGCAGGTTGAACAGGGCATGGCGCACCAGTACCGGGTCGACGTCGAGAATCAACGGTGGCTGTGGCAGTTGGGCATCGATGGCAGGGTGTCGGTCCGTGCTCTGCTGGAATAGCGCGATGGTCTCCGTGATGAGGTCGGTCATCTCGGTCGGCTTGCGCTCGAAGCGCGAGACCTTGGTAAACGCCAGCATGCGCTGCAGAAAGGCGTGGCTGTCGGTGCCGGCCTGGCGAATATCGGCCAGCAGTTCGCGCACCCGCACCGGGTCGTCGGCCTCGCGCTCGGCCAGCTGCGCCATGTTGACCACGCCGACCAGCGGATTGTTGATCTGGTGCGCGATCTCGCTGATCGTCCGCCCGACCTCGGATAGCTTTTCGATCTGCACGATACGTTGGTGTTCGGTGCTGAGTCGGGCGAATTGCGTCTCCATCTCGCGCTGGCGACGGTAGTCCCGCTCGACGCGATCGAGGATCACGTAAAAGAGCCCAAAGACCAGGGCGCCCGCCAACAGGCTGAGGACTGCCGCGGCGGCCAGCGATTCGCGGAAACCGGCCTGCAGACTCGTGACATCGCGGATCACGACCATGTCGCCGATCTCCCGCCCGGCGGCGTCGTTCAGCGGGAGGACCGCCGTGTACAGGGACTTGTCGCCGTCGACCGAAGCTGTGCCAACGGAATCCGCGTGATCGATGCCGTCGAGTCGCCTCGCGACAAACGCCGGGACTTCATCAAGGGTGTTGCTGAGGACGGCGAATTCGCTGGCGTCACCGACACCGTCAGGGCGAGTGTCGGGTGCCAGGAAACGCCGGTGTACCGTCACCAGCAGGTCCACGCCGAGCGCCTGGTGAATCTCATCGCCGATGTGGCCGATCTCCTCACCCAGTTCCAGGAATCCAATCAGCTGCCCATCGACGCGCCAGGGTTTGACGGCACGCAAGGTCAGGGTGCCGAGCGGCCCGAGCTCGATGCCCTGCGTCTCGCGGCCGCTCTGTTCTGCCTGCAGGGTTGTGGAGCGGCTGACGATGTCACCACGCACCTCGGGTTGATGGACACGCAGGACCACGCGGCGGTCGGTGTCCAGGAGGTAGAAATGGGTGACGCGGTGCTGGTCGCGCAAGCGGTTGAAAAGCGGCATGACCTTGGCGAGCAGTGCCTCGCGGTCACCGTTGCGGAAGGCGGTCATCACCGTTTCGTCGCGGCTGATCGGGCAGAGTGCGGCATGCAGACGCGCGGCGTCGTTGTCGATCTGCAGGTTGAACAGGCGTTCGACGGCACGCACGCTGGTCGCCAGGTCCTGCTGGCGGGCCTTCTCCTCGTACAGGTAGGCGATCAAAAAAAGAGCGCCCACAGCCAGCACCAGCAGCAGGGTGAATGGGATGAGGATTGGGCCTTTGACCTTGTCGCGCGGCTGGATCACTTTTCGGGAGGGACCTTCCTATCTTGAGCTACGGAACACTACGCCATGGCGGCAGCGTACCAAAACCGCCGAGTGCAGGTGGACAGCCTTTCAGTGGATAGCTCGCTGCACTCTCTCCGCAGCGGGGTTCAAGTGCAAAGCGGGGATCAATAGCGTGTGTTTGGTGGAGACACCCACGAATGGTTTCAGGCGCAGTGCCTAGCTTTTGCTGTACATGCTCGAGATCGCGTTTTTTCCATGATCCATTGTTTTTGAAATCACGCGTCCCTCTGACTTGGTTTCTCATTTCCTCGTTTCTTCCGGCATTCCACCATGCGCGCCATGTGCACCACCGGAAAGAATTTGATGGGCATCACTCAAGCGCTTGTCGCAGGGACCATGGCGGCCGCCTTCGCTGTAGGGTCCGCCATGGCAGACGCCGATGCAGAACGCGAAGCCCTTGCACGTCTGACCCATGAACTCGAAGCGCTCGAGCCCCTGCTGCGCACCGCTGAATCGCAGGCGAATCCCGACGCCCGCATCCGTTTCCGATACGACTGGCTGCGACAAGACCTGATTCGAGTGCGGTTGGGAATCCAAGAGCACATCGATGCGCCGCGCGCTGAACCTCGCACCTTTCCGCCGCTTCGCGGTGACTACCGCCGGTGATGTGCCGAGATGACGCCCGCACAAAGTGCCGCCTTCCAAGCCGGATCCGGCATTACGCCGGGAACCCTGCTGACCGGTATAGCCGGCGTGGTGCTGGTGCTCGCCTTCGTGTGGGTGATCTGGGTGACGCTCGGCACCTTTCGGGCATGGCAAGACGGGCAGGTCGGGGTGTTAGACCTGACCTGGGGTGCGCTGCGCGCCAGCATCGTGCTCCTCGTGCTGGGTTTCTATCTGAATTGACAGGGCGGTGCGGCCGTTTCCACGCGCATCGCATCTTACGGCTCGGGGACGAACCCCGGCATGTTGTGAACAGGGGGCGACCCCGAGGTCTCGGAGAGCAGGTAATGACGGTGAAGAGCATGAGTAAGAGGCTAGTGGCGGCAGGGCTGCTGGGCATGACGGCGGCACAGTCGGTATGGGCGGCACTGCCGACCCCGGTGGCGCCCAGTACGGCACCGGCGGCTGGTGACTGGATTGCGCTCATCAAGGGCTATATCAAGGACGGCGGTCTGGTGTTGGGTCTCGCCATCGCCGTGCTCGGCTTTCTTTGGATCGCCTATCTCGGTTTTGCCAAGTTCAACGAGGCACGACAAGGCAAGGCGGAGTGGGCCGAGGTGGGCGTGCTCGGCGTTGTCGGGGCAGTCGTGCTGATCTTCGCAAGCTACCTCCTTACCGAGGCTGCAGGCGTCATCTGAGCTATGGGACCGAACCTTCACGACATCCTGGCCGACCGGCTGAATGCCGAGCCGGCCATCTTCAAGGGCTGCTCGTCGTCGGAGCTGGGCGTCATCGTCGGGGTGGCCTCACTCGTCTGGTTACCCGTCAGTCTGGTGCTGGCGGGCCTGATGGGTGCGGTCACGATGGGCTTTGGTTTGGCCGGTGTGGGCGTCGTGGCCACGGTGGTGGTCACGGCGACGCTGTTCCAGCGTTTGAAGCGCAATCGTCCAGACGGTTACTACCAACAGCGGTTCGTCGTCTGGCTACACGACAAGGGCCTGCGACGTTCCACGCTCGTGCGCCGCAGCGGCAGCTGGGATATCGGCAGGACAGGGCATGCGTCGCTACCGCTACGAGATCGATAACGTCCGTGCGCACCTGCGCTCGCTCTGGGCCGTCATCGGGCTGCAGGCACTGGTCATCTTTGCACTCTGGTTCGGCTGGAGCCAGGCGCCGAAGACCTTGACCGTGCACGTGCCGCCGGACCTGCGATCTGGTGCGGTACTGGCGATCGACCAGGTCCCGCCGGCGAATGTCTATGCCTTTGCCTTCTACATCTTCCAACAGCTCAACCGCTGGCCGGAAGACGGGGCGCGCGACTACGGCCGCGCGATCTTCTCGGTCTCGCCATACCTGACACCCAGGTACCGCACGGACCTGATCGCTGACATGGAGCTCAAGGGCCGCCAGGGCGAGCTCGCCTACCGCGTGCGTGGTATGCAGGAGGTACCGGGGCACGGCTACGAGGAGCGTCGTGTCGATGTGTTGAACGGCGGCGTCTGGGTCGTGTGGCTGGACCTCGACCTCTACGAATCAGTGAAGGGCATGACGGTAAAGAAGACCGCGATCCGCTACCCGCTGCGCGTCGTCCGTCATGCGGTCGATCTCGAGGCCAACCCCTGGGGACTGGCGCTCGACGGGTTCGCCGGGGAAGGGCCACGGCGGTTGAGCGAGGCGGAGCTCGCCGAACAAGGCGAACAGGGCAGCAAAGGCTGAAAAAGACAGGAACGGACATGCGAACCAAACTCAATAAGAACCCAGTGGTGCTCTGTGCGATCCTATGTCTCGCACCCGTCATCGCCTGGGCGAACACCACGGATGGCGAAGCGCCGGCACCGGAGCGCATCACCTGGCAGAAGACGCCGATCGTGGTGGCGCTGACGGTCGGCAAGGAGCGGCGTGTTGATTTCCCGGGCCCGGTCAAAGTCGGCTTGCCCCCGGCAATCCAGTCGGCACTCCGGGTGCAGAGCGTCGCCGGCACCGTGTATCTGCTGGCGCACCAGCCGTTCGAGGCGACCCGGGTCATGGTCCGCGCGGTCGACAGCGGGGCCGTCTACCTGCTGGATCTCTCTGCCGACAACGAGGGCGAACCGAAACCTGCAATCCAGATTCTTGAACCCGAGACGCGAATTGCGGGTGCGGCAACAGATGAGGGGACGCCACCACCGGAACTGCCGGCCTACGGTTACGTCACGCTGACACGGTTCGCGGCCCAGCAGCTCTACGCACCCGCGCGGCTGCTGCATGATCTCCCCGGTGTGGTGCGCGTGCCGGTGCGTCACGAAGCGGTGCGCCTGGTTCGCGCTGCGCCGATCGAGGCCAGCCCATTGGTCGCCTGGCGCGCCAGTGGGCTCTACATCACCGCAGTGAAGCTGAGAAATCTCGGCACCCAGGCCGTGACACTGGACCCCCGCACGCTGCGCGGCAGCTGGCTGACAGCCGCCTTCCAGCACAACCGCCTGCATCCCGCCGGTGACGAGTCCGACACGACGGCCCTCTACCTGATCTCCGCGCGGCCCTTCGAGACTTCGCTCTGATTCCATGGCCATAGCGACCAGCAATCGACTCCTACCGATCCTCGCCGGCAGCGTGTTGCTGATCCTGGTGTTCGTGACCACGAAGTCGTGCTCCCCGGACGAGGAGGCCGCGGTGGTGCTCGACAGTGTCCCGGAGGCCCCGGCGCCGGATGCCGACACGCCCGCCGACACGATCAAGACGCTGACCGCCAATGTCGCGGCGATGACCACCGAGGTCGAGGCGCTGCGACGGGACAACGCCGCGCTGCGCAGGGAAAACCAGGGGCTGATGACGAGCCGGACCCAGATCGAGGAGAACGTCGCGACCCGTCTGAAGCGCGAGCTGCTTGCCAGAGAGAAGACCCAGGCCAATCGGGACCGGGTCGACGCCGGGGTGCTCTCGTCCTTGACCGCGCGCGTCGATGCATTGGCCGAGTCGCTGTCGAAACCCCAAACCCTTGCACCTGCGAACGATATCCCCGTGGGGCTGGGGCTTGATGGGTTAGGCAATGGCGCCAACGCTGAGATCCATTGGATCGAGCCCCTGGATCATCAACCGGTGGATCCGGAAGACCAAGCCAGGACGGGACCAGGAATGCTGCAGCGGGTAACGCGTAGCGCCGGTGGCTACCTGGACACCGCCACGACCAAGACGGGAGATGTAGCTCGAGGTGTCGGCGACCGCATCGAACGGGCGCGCACCCAGCCCGTCTATACGGTCCCGCGCAATGCCACGCTGATCGGTTCGACGGCTATGACCGCGCTGGTCGGTCGCGTACCTGTGCAGGGGCAGGTGCGTGATCCGATGCCGTTCAAGATCATCACCGGCGCGGACAACCTGGCCGCCAACGGCCTCACTGTGCCGGGCGTGCAGGGCATGGTGTGGAGCGGCACGGCCGTCGGCGACTGGACGCTCTCCTGCGTGACCGGGCGCCTCGACTCGGTGACCTTCGTGTTCGACGACGGAACCATTCGGACCCTGTCTTCGGACGACCGGCAGGCGGGCAGTGGTGGCGCCGACGAACCGCTCGGCTGGATCTCCGATGCCCAGGGCATCCCCTGCATCAGCGGCGCGCGTAAGACCAACGCCCCGGCCTTCCTGAGCCAACGGATCGGCGTGATGGCGATCCAGGCCGCGGCCCAGGCAGCGGCCGCGGCAGAGACCACGTCGGTGGTGAGCGACGCCGGCAGCGTCACCAACAGCGTGACCGGCGAGGCGGGCACCTACGTCCTCGGCAAGACCGTCGAAGGCGGCAGCAACGAGGTCGCCAAGTGGCTCCTGGAACGTCAGGCCCAGAGTTTCGACGCGGTGTTCGTGGCGGCCGGTACCCAGGTGGCCATCCATGTCGACCGCGAACTCCCCATTGACCTCGATCCCATCGGCAGGAAATTGACCCATGCGACCACGACGCAAGCAAGTCACCGTACGTCTCTCGACTAGCCTGGCCTCGATCCTGCTGGTCGCCGGCTGTGCCAGCACCAAAGAGGCGGTGCTGCCGCAGGACGGGCACTCGATGAAGGCCATCTATGACGCCCATGTCGAGGCGATGGGGGCGCGCGATCCCCAGGCCTGGCAAGGACAGCTCGGCGGCCGGCCGTTGACCGCGAGCGAGGTGCCGCTCGACCGCTACACGCGCGATGCCCACAACGAGCTCGAGACGACCTTCCCGCGTCTGCCGAATCCGACCTTGCGGATGTACGTGTTCCCGCACCTGGCAACCGATGAGCGCGTGCCGGTACCGGGTTATGTCACCACCTTTCCGATGTACGAGCGGGTCGAGTACGCCTTGCCCGGCGAGGTGCCATCGGTTGGGGCAGGCAACACACCGAAACACGATGGCGACACCCCTTGAAGGCCATGACAGAAGCCCGCTCAAGCGACACGCCGCTGAGCCCGGCCGTGCGCTCCGCCGACATCAGGCGCGGCTATGACCGCCCGCCGTCCTTTACCGATCTGTTGCCTTGGGTGGAATACATCCCGGAGAGTCGCGCCTTCCTGCTAGAGGACGGGGTGAGTGTAGGTGCCCTGTTCGAGCTGGAGCCGGTCGGCGCCGAGGCGCGTACGGAGGCCTTCATGGTCCAGCTGCGCGATGCCGTGCAGACCGCACTGACCGAGGCGATCCCGGAACTCGACGATGCTCCGTGGATCCTGCAGGTCTATGTGCAGGACGAACCGAGTCTGACCCGGTTTCAGCGCGAGGCGGCGGCCTATGCCCAGCCGGGCGCACGCGACTCCACCTTCACCCGGCACTACCAGGCGGCCGTTGCCGCGCATCTGGCGAGGATCAGTCGGCCCGGCGGCCTGTTCGAGGATGCCGCGGTCACCGGCACCCGCTGGCGCGGTCAGACCCGGCGTGTCCGTGCCGTGCTCTATCGGCGCCTGAAGCCAGGCGGCAGACGCGCGCCCGCCATCGAGGTCGAGGCGGCCCTGAACGACGTGGCGACGAAGTGGGTGGCGGCGCTGGCCAGTGCGGGCATACGTGCCCGGCGGGGCAGCGGCGAGGATCTCTACACCTGGCTGTTGCCCTGGTTCAATCCGAACCCAGCGCCCGCCGACGGCGACCCGGACAACCTCCTCGAGATCGCACCCTATCCCGGCGACGAGGACCTGCCGTACGGGTACGACTTTGCAGAGCGGCTGACCCTCGGCATGCCGCGTTCGGACAACGCCACCGCCACATGGTGGTTCGATGGTCTGCCGCACACCCTGGTCACAGTGCAGGGTCTGCGACGTGCGCCCGAGATCGGGCATATGACCGGTGAACGTCAGGCCGGCGATCATGTGTTTGCCCTGTTCGACCGTCTGCCCGAGCACACGGTGATGGTCCTGACCCTGACGGTGCGGCCACAGGACCTGACCCGAAACCACATCAACCAGGTCAGGCGGGCCGCGGTCGGTGATTCCGCGGAGGCCGCGCTCACCCGGGAGGATGCCGAAGCCGTCGAGCGCGAAATGGCGCAGGGTAACAAGCTCTACCCGTTGAGCATCGCCTTCTACCTGCGTAGCGACGACCTCAACGACTTGCGCACCAACACCAACCGCCTGAACGCCCTGTTGCTGCCAAACGGCCTGCAGCCGATCACGCAGGAAGCCGACCTCCTGGCGCTGGACGCCTACATCCGCAATCTGCCGATGGCCTAT
Organism: Chromatiaceae bacterium; assembly: GCA_024235395.1. Taxonomy (NCBI): domain Bacteria; kingdom Pseudomonadati; phylum Pseudomonadota; class Gammaproteobacteria; order Chromatiales; family Chromatiaceae; species Chromatiaceae bacterium. The sequence goes on along the minus strand of JACKMK010000004.1, from coordinate 776,121 downwards.
GACCCGCATCTCGACAAACTGAACCGCCGGTCACGCCTGGTCTTCTCGCGCCACACCGCGAACCTGCTGCCGGTCTATGGCCGATCGCGCGGCACCGGTCATCCGGGCCTGGTGTTCTTCAACCGGGGTGCCGAGCCGTTGGTCTTCGATCCACTGCATCGGGAGGACCGAAAGAAGAACGCCCACATGCTGATCCTCGGCCCGACCGGGGCCGGCAAGTCGGCGCTGCTGGTCTATCTGCTGCAGCAGATGGCGGCCGTCTACCGGCCACGCCTGTTCATCATCGAGGCTGGGGGCTCGTTCTCATTGCTCGGTCAGCATTTCGCGGCCAACGGCCTGACGCTCAACCAGGTGACGCTCAATCCCAATGCCGACGTCAGCCTGCCACCGTTTGCCGATGCCCTCAGGCTGCTGGAGAAAGAACGCCGGCTGCGCATCGTCGAAGATCCGAACGCCCTTGCCGACGACGAAGACGAAGACGCGGACGAGGAGGGCACTGGCCGCGACATCCTGGGTGAGATGGAGATCGCTGCACGGATCATGATCACTGGTGGCGACGAGCGTGAAGACGCGCGCATGACCCGCGCCGACCGGCTGCTCATCCGCAATGCGATCTTCCTCGCCGCGAAGACCGCCCGGGAGTCAGGCCAGGACCAGGTGCTTACCGAAGATGTCGTTGCTGCGCTGAATACGATCGGTCGCAACACCAGCCTGCCCGAACATCGCCGCAACCGGGCGCTGGAGATGGGCGACGGCATGGCGCTGTTTTGCTCGGGCCTGGCAGGCCACTTCTTCAATCGCCCCGGCAGACGCTGGCCGGAGGCGGACGTCACCATCCTGGAGATGGGCATCCTTGCGCGCGAAGGTTACGAGGATCAGCTGACCGTCGCCTACATCTCGATGATGAGCCACATCAACGACCTGGTCGAACGCCACCAGAGCGATGCGCGGCCGACCCTCGTGGTCACCGACGAAGGCCATATCATCACAACCAACCCTTTACTGGCCCGTTACGTGGTCAAGATCACCAAGATGTGGCGCAAGCTCGGCGCCTGGTTCTGGATCGCGACGCAGAATCTCGAGGACTTCCCGGACGCCAGCCGCAAGATGCTGAACATGATGGAGTGGTGGCTCTGTCTGGTTATGCCCAAGGAGGAGATCGAACAGATCGCAAGGTTCAAGGATCTTTCGGCGGAGCAGCGCAGCCTGCTGCTGTCGGCCCGCAAGGAACCGGGCAAGTACGTCGAGGGCGTGGTGCTATCCGACAACCTGGAGGCGCTGTTCCGCAATGTCCCACCGCCATTGTCGCTGGCACTGGCGATGACCGAGAAGCACGAGAAGGCCGAGCGGGCTGACATCATGCGCGAACGCGGATGTACGGAGCTCGAGGCCGTGCATATCGTGGCGGAGCGGATTGCGATGGAGCGGGGTGGGCGATGAAGTTGCTGCACATCATGGGTTGAACTGGTGGATTCCACAATCGGACCCGGGCGGCCTTTCGAAGGGCAGCCGACCACCAGTCCCTAGCCGCGTCAACCAGGACGATGGCAAGTGGTCACCGCGCCTACGAGGGCCGCCAGAACGAACTGCGATATTGCCTAGCTTCACGAAGATTGCGCACATCGGACTTTCGCACATTGTCTGACGCGTCAATGAATACTTGTGCGAAATCGCCACAACCCGCCGAATTGATCAGCTGTGCGGGTCTCCCAGGCCATGGTGCACGAGCCTCACAGCGTTGACGTTGTCCGGCCGCACCGCGAGCGTCTGGGTAAAGTAGGCTCGCCCAGACTTGGCAAAACGCCTGTGATACCGCACGACGCTTGATTCCAAAATCGTACCGTCCGCTGCGAGCAACTCGATGTGGAGGTGACCGGGAATCTGCCCGCGCTGTTGGAATGTCTTGCGCACGGATCCGGAGATCCGAACACCATCGGCCACGGCTGCGACCTGGGTCTGTCCGATGATCACGTTTTTCGAATCTACCCGGTCGATCCCTATCTTGCCATTGGAAGCCAGGTTCGGTGACAGGCTGCTGCATCCGATGGCGGCCAGCAATGTCAGTGATACCACGATGCCGCGCGTGACCAGACGTTGACTGTTTAAGCGCAACACCAACATAGGATTGCTTATCGAGTGATTCATCGGATTTCTCCTGTATGGCTTGAAAGATCACCCGCCGGATCACTGCGGCGGGAAAACCAGCGATACATCGCCGGGACAACGAGCAGCGTAAGGATCGTCGAGGTGACCAGCCCGCCGATAACGACGGCGGCCAGTGGCCGCTGCACTTCGCTACCGGTACCCGTGGCAAGCAGCAGCGGGATTAGTCCGAGGGCTGTCGTGACCGCCGTCATCAGCACCGGGCGCAGGCGAAGTGATGCGCCCTGAATGCTGGCCTCATCGACCGACAGCCCCTGATCCACCAGCTGGTTGAGATAGGTCACCAGCACCATGCCGTTGGTCAGGGCAATGCCGAACAGGGCGATGAACCCCACCGAGGCTGGCACCGACAGGTTTTCGCCCAAAAGCCACAGGCTGATGACGCCGCCGACGAGGGCCAGTGGGATATTGAGCAGAATGAGTACGGTATTCTTGATCGAGCCGAAGCTCGAATACAGCAGCAGGAAGATCAGCGCGAGCGTGATGGGCACGACCAGCGCCAGTCGTTTGTTGGCCTGCTGCGCCAGCTCGAACTGGCCACCCCAGCTGACGATATATCCGGGTGGCAGTGTTACGTCGCGCTCGATCGCTGCCTGCGCCTCCGTAACGAAACCACCGATGTCGCGGCCGACGATATTGGCCTGCACCGTGGCGAAACGCTGGTTGTTTTCGCGCGTGATCTGCCGCGGCCCGACCAGTGTCTCAATGCTGGCCAGTTCGCTCAGCGGCACCCGCTGGCCACTGGGCGCGGTGACCAGCAATCGACCGACGTCGTCTGCCGTTTGGCGATACGGCTCCTGGTAGCGAACATAGATATCGAAGCGCCGCACACCGTCGAATACCTGGCCGGCGGTGACGCCGCCAATGGCAGCACGGATGGTATCCTGTACCTCGCCGAGATTGATGCCGTAACGCGCCAGGGCCTCGCGCTGCGGGCGGATCAGCAACTGCGGCGAGCCGGTGATTTGCTCGGTCTGCACGTCCTTGGCGCCTTCGAGCGTGTTCAGCACTGCCGCGATCTCGTCGGCATACTGCTTGAGCACATTCAGATCGTCGCCGTAAAGCTTGACCGCCAACTCGGCTTTCACACCGCCGACCAATTCATCGACCGTGAGTTGAATCGGCTGTGTCAGGTTGACGAAGACGCCGGGCATGCCGGCGAGGCGTTCGCGTAATGACTCTTCGATCGCCGCCTGGTGGATTCCCGGTCGCCACGCCTGCGCAGGTTTGAGTACAACCAGGGCGTGAACGCTGTTGATCGGGTCCGCATGGGCCCCGACCTCACCGCGGCCGATGCGGCTGACCACCGACTCGATCTCGGGGATCTGCATCATGCGCCGCTCGGCGATCAGGGTCAGCCGTTTGGTCTCTTCCAGGGAGATGGACGGGGCCATGGTCAGATTGACGATCAGGTCGCCCTCGTTGAGCCGCGGCGTGAACTCCATGCCCAGCAGTGGGAACACGCGCAGACCGACCGCGAGAATGCCGACGGCCAGCAACACGGCCAGCCAGCGCTGGCGGACGAAGAAGTGCAGCATCGGTCTGTAGAAATACAGCAGTACACGGACGATGATCGGTTCTCGGGCCAGCAGACTGCCTTTGCCGCTCGCCTGCTGTTCACGCCAAGCCTTGCGCCGGCGCATGAACAGGTCGGCGAACACCGGGGCGGCAATCACCGCGAACAATAGTGAGCCGAACATGGCCAGTGCCACCGTGTAGGCCAGTGGCCGAAACGTCTTGCCCTCGACACCCTGCAGCGTGAACAGTGGCAGGAATACGATGACGACAATGGTAATCGCGAACAGAATCGGGCGTGCCACCTCACGGCAGGCACGGGCAACGGTGCGATGCCGCGGCTCATCCGGGTCCGTTTCGTGCAGCAGGCGGTCAACGTTTTCCGCCATCACGATCGCGCCGTCGACCATCATGCCGATCGCGATCGCCAGTCCACCGAGTGACATCAGGTTGGCCGAGATCCCGAAGTAGCCCATGGCCAGCGTTGCGAACAACACCGAAAACGGAATCGACAGGGCGACCACGAGCGACGGGCGAAGGCCGCCCATGAAGGCCAGCAGCACGATCACCACCAATGCGACCCCCTGCAGTAGGGCATTGCGCACGGTGGCGACCGAGGCCTGCACCAGCTCGCTCTGCTCATAGTAGGGCACGATGCGTACACCCTCGGGCAGGGCTTTTTGCACCTGCTCTACCTTGGCTTCAACCCGGTCGATCACCGTAGAAGCATTGGTGCCGTAGAGTTGCACGACCATACCTGCGACGACTTCTTTCTCGCCGTTGAGGGTCTGCAGCCCACGACGGATGGCACCGCCGACCTCGATGGCCGCGACGTCGCGCAGGTAGACCGGTCGACCGTCGTCGGTCTTGACGACGATGTTGGCCAGATCGTCGACGCCATGGGCTAGGCCTTCGGAACGCACCACGAACTCCTCGGCGTTCGTCGTCAGGAACTGTGCTCCGACACTGACGTTGTTCTCGCGGATGCGGGAAATCACGTCCTGCAGTGATAGGTCGTAGCGCAGCAAGGCCTGCGGATCGATGTTGACCTGGTATTGCTTCTCGAAGCCGCCGATACCGAGTACCTCGGTGACGCCCGGCACCGTCTGCAGCTGGTACTTCACGATCCAGTCCTGGATGGTGCGCAGCTCCTCCAGGCTGTAGTTGCCCGTGGTGTCCTCGAGGTAGTAATACAGGATCAGGCCCATGCCGGTGGAGATGGGCCCCATTTCCGGCTCGCCAAAACCCTCGGGGATCTGCTCGCGGGCCTCCTGCAGGCGTTCGTTGACCAATCGGCGGGTGAAGTAGATGTCCAAGTCGTCTTCGAAATAGACGTTGACCACCGACAGGCCGAAGTTGGAGATGCTGCGGATTTCCTCGATGCCGGGAAGACCCGTCATCGAGGCCTCAACCGGATAGGTGACGTAACGCTCGATCTCCTCTGGCGCCAGACCCTCGGTGATGGTGAAGACCTGCACCAGGTTGGGTGACACATCGGGGAAGGCATCCACCGGCAACAGCGTGTAAGAGCGGTAGCCGGCCCCCATCACCACCAGGACCAGCACCACCACCAGCAGGCGGTTGCCCAGGGCGAAATCGATCAACTTTTCGATCATGTCGATTCGCTCCTAGTGCACGTGTCCGGCGTGTTCGAGTGCCGCGCGATTGGTCTCGGCCTTCAACGCCAGCACGTTGTTGGCGGCATAACGCTCGCCCTCGGCCAGGCCGTCGATGATCTCCACGGCTGCCGGTGTCGCCCGTCCCTGGCGGACTTTGCGTGATTCGAAGCCGCCATCGGTCTGCACGAACACCACGGTCTCGCCGTCCAACTCAGTCAGCGCCGAGTGAGGTACCACGATGGTCGCCGTCTCGCGGCCAGTCTCGATCAGGCCGGAGACGAACAGGCCGGGGCGCCAGTCGGCATGGGGGTTCTCCAGCACGACCCGCGCCGTTGCAGTGCGGGTGGTCTCGTCCAGGGCCGGGCTGACGAAAGCGACGGTGCCCTGGGCATCGGGGATGCCGCTGCTGAACTGGATTGTCACCGGCATATCGGCCCGCACCTGTGCCAGATCACGCTGGTACACGGTGAGGTTGACCCACACCGACGACAGGTCGGCAACGACGAACGGCGCATCTGCCGTTTCCAGCCCGACCACCTCGCCGATGGTGATATGCCGCTGCGTCACGATGCCGCTCAACGGGGCGCGCAGCTCATAGATGCTGAAGTCCTTGTCTTCGATCGCGGCGGTCTGTGTCACCTGCTCGCGGGAATAGCCCAGCGCGAACAGGGCGTTCACTGCCTGGGTACGTTCGATATCGGCCTCACGATAGGCTTGCCGCGCCGCGGCAGCAGCTCGAGTCGTACCGACCTTGTCTGAGAGCAGCCGTTTTTCGCGCCCAAGATTCTCCCGTGCCAGTTCAAGCTTAGCGACGGCGGCCAGGTATTCGCTGCGTGCTGCGGCCAGTTCACGGCTGGCAAGTACCGCCATGATTTGGCCCGCCACCACACGATCACCGACGGACACGTAGACTTGCTGCACTCGGCCAGCCACCATCGGGCTCACATGGGCAATCCGATCGGTGTTGTAGACCACCTCGCCCGGCAGCCGCACGGTGCGCCCGATGCTGCCGCCGGACGCCACCCGCACCTCGATGCCGAACTCTTGCATCACCGCCGGCGTCAGGCGGATCGGGCCCTCCTCGTCATGATCATGACCCGCGTGATCGTCGTCACCGGCGCCGGCAGCGGCGCCATGCTGGCTGTCAGCGTGCTCCGCATGGTCATGCGCTGCATGTTCGTCTTTGGCGTGCTCCGCATGGCCATCATCGCCCTCGGCGTGATCGTGCCCGGAGTGATTGTCTTCAGAGTGCTTGGCGCGATCGTGATCACCTTCGGCATGGTCATGCCCTGCGTGTTCGTCGTCAGCGTGCTCCGCATGGTCATCATCGCCCTTGGTGTGATCGTGCCCTGAGTGATCGTCTCCGGAATGCTCAGTGTGATCGTGTTCGCCTTCGGCATCCTTTGCGTGATCATGATCGTCATCCGCATGATCGTGCTCGCCCTCGGGGTGGTCATGCCCAGCGTGCGCATCTTCGGCGTGCTTTGACTGGTCGCGATCATCCTTTGCATGGTCATGCTCGGTATGACCGTCTTCGCCGTGTTTCTCATGATCAGCGTCAGTGTGATCATCGTGTCCGTGTTCGCTATCTGTTGCACGATGCTTGTCGACGGGTGTTGCGGGTGCCGACCAGAGCCGTTGAACGGGATCGGCCGTACTCAAGCCGACGAGCAGCAGGAACACGCCCAGGGTGGTTCGGATCTTCATCGTTGGTCTCCGGCATGGTTGTCGGAATCTGAATCTGCACGGGCCCCGAGATCGGCCAGCGGCCGGCCAATGAGCCCTTCAATCTCGGTCACTGCGAGGTGGTAACCGGTCAGCGCATCGAGGTATTCGGTACGCAGCTCCATTAGGGTGCGCTCGGCGTCGAGGACATCGATTAGGGCCAGATCGCCGCTTTCGAATGCCCGCCGGGTGAACCTAAACGCTTCGTTCGCCGGAGGCAGCGCGATGTCGCGAATGGCCATCGCCTCGTCGAAGCTCCCCGCCATGCGTGCGTAGGCCCGTGAGAGAGCGACCTCCACGCGTCGTTCTGCCGCCCGGCGTTGTTCCACCGCCGCGTTGGCGCTCAAACGGGCGGCCAGCACGTCACCCTGGCGGCGGTCGAACAAGGGGAGTGGCAACGAAATGCCCAGCACCAACGCATTGGCATCGTCGGCGTTATCGTGCTTGACGCCAGCACGCACGGTGAGGTCCGGTGTGGCCTCGGCCTCTGCCAACGCAGCCTCAGCGCGGCGGGCACTGATCTCCACCGCCCAACGCGCAACCTGTGGGTTGGCGCTGACCAGCGCCGCCAATTGTTCTGGCGATGGCGGGGCGCGAAGCTCGTCGAGAGAACCCTCGGCGAGACCGAAACTCGCCTCGGGAGCTGCCCACATCAGCGCCAGCTGTCGTCGCGCCGCCTGATGCTGCCGCTCGGCCCGTTTCAGCCGTACCTGCGCGGTGGCGACTGGCACGCTGGATCTCGCGGCATCGATGGGAGGCGCGTCGCCGGCGCGGATGCGCCTGTCGGTGGCGTTGCGCACCTGCTCAGCGAGGGTCAGTTCCTCGCGTGCCAGCGCGAGCTGGCGTTGTGCGCCCAGTAGCACCAAGTAGTTTTCAGTGACCTTGCTGAGTACTTCCAGGCGCGCCGCTTCGTAGTCCCAACCGGCCAGCTGAGCCTGCAGGCCTGCCAGTTCGCGCCGCCGTTCTATGTCGCCGCCGAGGGGAAAGGTCTGCGCCAGACTGAGCGTGGTTTCGAGCGACCGGGTACCGGAGAAATCCTTACTGCCGGCAAAATTCTCGAACTCGGCCTCGAGTTCCGGATTCGGCCGCAGGCCGGCCTGCAGCACACGCGCCTCGGCTGCGCGTACCTCCCAGGCGTAGGCATTCAGCTCAGGATGGTGTTCCAGTGCCAACGCCAGTGCTTGACGCAGTGTGATCGCGCCGGTTGGCTGCGGTGGCCGTGGGCGTTCATCGCCGGTTTCCGCCTCGTAGACGGCCGGTGGGCGATTAATCCCCAGCTCCTGTCCCAACGGCAGGACTGGTGGCCAGGCCATATCTCCGACAACCGGTTGCTGGGCGCAACCGCTCATCCCCAGCGCCGCGATGGCCGCGGCGTAGCAGTACCTGAGGTACATGCGCAAACTCCTGTTTCTCGTTCTGCTAGGGCAGCGAGGTCCCTGCGTACTCAAGGCGAGCGAGCGATCGTAGTCGGTAGAGTCCCAATCGGGTGCTTTGCCGAAAGGTATGAAGATCGCCGCGCGCATGAACCGCCACGGCCTGTCACGCACATGGTGCGTACAGCTACGGCGATCTGCGGTACTGGCTCAGGACTGCGGGGGTCTCAGGGGAGGGGGGCTTGATTGACTGACAAAAAGTCTACGGGACGATGGCGTTTGCGGTGCGGAATCTGTGTCCGGCAGCGACGAACGCAACGATTGATCGATCCCGACCAGGTGGCTGCCGCCATGGCAGCAATGATCGTCGGTGTGGCTGTGCTTGTCGGGAAGCGGCGCGGAGTCGGATACATCGACGAGGCGTTCCGGTTGCGAAACATCCACAGCATGCGAATCGAAGGCCCAGGCGGTCGAAAGACTCACCAGGCACAACACGATCACGGCAGCAATGGATTTTCGGAACTTCAGCATCGGCTGGCTTGAAACAGCTGTTACGTTCAAAAAATAATGGCTCGATGATAGAGAGATCGGGATTGCTTTGCAATGCGCTACCGTCCTGGGGTCATATCCGAACCCTGATCCGCGTGGCCGGGGACAGCCTAAATGGCATGTCGCAGACCTCAGGCTAAACGGGATCTTTAGTTTTGCCCCGCTGGCGTGGATGGCAAACGCAGCTGTCACCCTGTGCGGCGGCCACCAATTCGTGCAGGATGCCGCACTCGGCCGATGACGTCTTGGACGTGCATTGGGTGCGCAGTGACTGAAGCTGCTTCTCCAGGGTATGCAGATCGTTGATGCGTTCCTGCACCCGGGCAAGCTGTTCGTCAACCAATCGGTTCGCGTCCTGGCAATCCGCGCTGGGGTGCGCCAGCAGATCCAGCAGTTGTCGTACATCGTCCAGCGGCATGTCCAGGGCGCGACAGTGGCGAATGAATGCCAATCGCTCCAGGTGCGCGATGCCGTAGTCCCGGTATCCATTGGGCCGGCGCGGCGGCAGTGGCAGCAGGCCTGCTTTCTCGTAATAGCGCACGGTATCGACCTTGATGGCGGCACGTTCTGCCAGTTCACCGATCCGCATATTGTGTTTCTCCATTGCCCTCGACATACAAGTATTGACCATGGAGTGACTCCAGGGTTTCAAATACCTCATATGGAAATCTGTAGGAGGTGAGAACTCATGGCCGGCTGTTGTGAGGGACATTGCACAACCACGGAAGCGCCTGTCGACCCCCGGTTTCGTAAGGCCCTGTGGGTCGCCTTGTGGGTCAACACGCTGATGTTCGGGGTCGAGATCGTCGGCGGCCTGCACGCCGGGTCGGTCTCGCTGCTGGCAGACGCCGTGGATTTTGCCGGCGACGCCGCCAACTATGCGCTGTCGCTGAGCGTTTTGTCGCTGGGTCTCCTGTGGCGCGCCCGGGCGGCATTGGTCAAGGGCGTGACGATGGCCGTATACGGTTTGCTCGTGCTGGCCAAGACCGGGTGGTCCGCCGCCTTCGGTGTCCCACCGGAGGCCTACACCATGGGTGCCATCGGCATGCTGGCCCTGATTGCCAACCTGAGCATCGCGGTGATGCTGTACCGCTTTCGGGACGGGGACGCGAACATGCGTTCCGTCTGGCTGTGCAGCCGGAACGACGCGATCGTGAATCTGGCGATCATTCTGGCTGCCCTTGGCGTGCTGGGATCGGGTACGCGTTGGCCCGACCTGCTTGTCGCAGCCGTCGTTTCCGGACTTGCCCTGGCGTCGGCCCGTACCGTGATTCGCCAGGCGCGCGACGAAATCGCCATGGCAAACCGCGTACCCCGAGCCCTCGAGATACCGATCACTATTGACGACAGCGTTCAGTAGGAGGAGATCGCTGCTGACCTGTGCTGCGGTCGGTGGCGTGACATCACCGGCGCTGGGTAGCCACCCGTGCAGATGGTTGCCGGTGATTGAGCCTGCTTTGCGGAATGACTGAAGACTGTCGCTTTGACTGGTTTCACCGTCGCGAACATTACAACGACAGGGCTGCACGCAGCACGGATGTACCGCTGGAGGGACATAACAGGCCGAGCGTCGTTCGGCGTGGTCCTGAGAACCACGCCTCAATGAGTGATTCGCAATTGTTTGCTTCTGCCAACGCAATCGGCCTGGGATACTTGAAGCATCCTTGCATGGCCGCTTCAGGCGCGTTGTATATCGTTTTGCCGGATCCATAGAAAACCGCGTCCGACATGGCACCGGTTTCCTCTTCCCCTGTTTTCTTCCCATAGCGACGATGCCCCCTATCGTTCCGCGAGCCAAGAAGAAAACATGCCCGCTTCATTCCGCGCACTTTCCGGACTGACGCTCTTCGGACCTCTGGTCTTCAGTGCGCTCGTTGTTGCGGGCAACGCGCTGAGCATTGAAGTGTTCACGACAAGCGATCACCTGGTTACTGACGCGGACCAGGAGCGACTCCGTGCAGCGGTGGTCACGATCTACGCCGTTGATGGTCTTGGTCGATTCCAGTCAAAGCTATCCGAAGGCCTCCCAGATGATCCCGAAGCCGCAAAGGTGGCAGCGCTGCATCGTGTTCAGCAACTCGATAATGCCCACATGGAACCGGCCAAGAACGCCGCGATCGGTCTGGCCAAGGCCGTTCAGTACGGCATCGACCGCTATCCGGCTGTCGTGTTCGACGGACGAGTCGTCGTCTACGGCGTGACGGATCTGGTCGAGGCGCTTGACCGTTACGAAGCCTGGGAACAGGAGGTCGCACGGTGAGGCTCCATGGGCTGGCAGGCCTCATCCTGGTTCTGACGCTCCACTTATCTGCCGCGAGCCATGCTGCAACGATCACGACCCCTGACATCGTCGCCCAGACTACAGCGGCGACCTTCACCTGCATGCGCTGGATGCCGGTAGGCGTCTGTTTCTGGCTGCGCTGCTCGTGGCGCGGCTGCCGCGTGCGCACCTCGCTCAAAGTCGGCCACTACAACCCGGATCTGGTGGTCAGTGCTTACAACGAACTCGGCGGCAATCCGTGGGCCGAGATCCGCGCGACGCTCGGGCTTGCGCAGAAGACAGCGGCCAGCGGGTTGTTGGGGACGCTGCTGCCGGTACCCATCGATAGCGCCGGCAACCGTACCGAGGGGACCGGCGACCGGCAGGATCACCGCAATCTCGTGTTCCGCGAGACCGATGCGATTGGCCATCCGCTGAGTTCGCTGTCCGGCGTCGTCGCCGGCGTGGGGCTGTTGTGCGAATCCCAGGCGACCAGCTTTGTGCCGTACTTTCAGTCAGGCCTGGATGCGCTGGCCTGGCGCCAGGAGGTCCCGGAAATCTTCTATCCGGCGAGCCTGATCCCAGGGCTTCGCGAAGTGGGGATTTGGCCACTGCAGACCTGGGGCAGCGTACATCCGCGCACCGGTTGGACGACCCAGGCAGAAGAGCCCAAGGCCGCCGCCCTCAACGCGCAGCGTGCCGGTGACATCGTGACCCGCACCGGGCAGCCCCACATCTACCTGCCGCTCGGCGGATCCGGCTCCGGCAGGCAGCGCGTCTGGCCTCCCGGTGCGCTGATCGAGAAGGATGCCCGCACCGGCACCTGGCAGATGCTTACCCCGCGCCCGGAGGCGAGCTGCGACGTGTTTGGTGGCAATGACCTGGCAAGCCTCAGCGGATGGGGTGGTGGCCGTGTCGATGCGGCCGGCGACTACGTCTGGAACCTGTGGCGGCCCTACCAGTGCTGCAGCCGCCGCGGTCAGTGGTTCCTGTTCGACATCAACTGGATTGCCTACCCGCCATGAAAACGAATGCGAGCCACAACCGGCACCGTATCGCCCTCGCTGTCCTGTGCGCGACCCTGCACATGGCTGGGGCGCGCGCCGCGCAGGCCCCGACGGAGGACAGCCTCTGGTACTACGAGATCGGCGGCGCGGAGCCCGTGTCGGCCCCGGCCAATCCGTCCGTGGTATCGGTGACCCTCGGTGGCTCGGCCCAGCTCGGACTCGGCTACAGCTGCGGCAAGTTCGATCCGGTACTCGCGGTGACCAACACCCTGAACAACATCAAGTCCGGGGCCGACAACATGATGAATGCCATGACAGCGGCGGCTTCTTCTGCGATTGCCGCACTGCCGGCGCTGATCCTGCAGCGCGCCAATCCCGGCCTCTATGACCTGTTCCAGAACGCGCTGCTCAAGGCAGAAGAGACCATGCAGCTCGCGACCAAGTCCTGCGAGCAGATGGAGGCCGAAATCGCGCAGGGCAAGAATCCGTATGCCGACCTGATCACGCTGTCCAAGGGCAATGACTGGAAGGTGCAGATGGGCATCGGTGGCAACGACGCCGTGACGGCCAAAGATTCCGTGGAGACCTCGAACGGTGACAATGGCGTGCCGTGGATTGGGGGCCAGGCGGGTGGGGCGGGGCAGCCGGTGCTCCAGTTCACTGGCGACATCGTCAAGGCTGGCTACAACGTCAACATGAATCGCCCGGTGACGGCGGCCGGTCCGATACCACCGGCTGCCGCGACTCGGTTGTCCGAGATCTGGTCGTCCCCCACGGATGCCAGGAACTGGGTGGTCGACGTCGTGGGTGAGAACATCGTCACCACCTGCGATACCTGTCGCAAGGACAGCATCCCGGGCACTGGGCTACTGCCCAAGCTGCATCAGGGATCGACGGCGGTAACTACGGACCTTCAGAATCTGGTCAGTGGAGTGACGCTACCGACGCTCGCCAATCTGGAAGCTATCACGGCACCCGGCATCGCCATCACCCGCCAGGTGATTGAGGCAATCCGCGAGATGCCGGCTACCGAGCAAGGCCTCATCGTTGGTCGGTTGGTGTCCGAAATCAGCACCGCCCGGACCGTGGAGAAGGCCCTGTATGCCCGTCGGCTGCTGCTCACCGGCCGCCAGATCCCGGAGGTGTATGCGACCGAGGTTGCGCGGGAGCACGCGGACGCGTCGATCGCCGAACTCGACAAAGAGATCGACAGCCTGCTGTTCGAGACACGGGTACGCCGGGAAGTGGTCTCCGATACGGTCGCCGTCCTGCTGCAGCGCGCTGCGGCACGTCGGCAATCGTCGCTCCAGGTGCCGCAGGTGTCCCCGGTGGACCCGAGACCGCTCAGCCATGGCCGCGTCCAGTAAAGCCGTGGCTGTGCCTAGGAGCGGACTCCTTGGCCTCTCGGTGTTGGTTGTCGTTCTGGCGGCTGGCATCGGTGTCCTGCTGTGGCAGGCCGTCGAGCTGTCTTCCATGGCACAGGTTGCCGCGCGGGTAGACGAACTCAAACCGATCGCAAGGGGTATCCGGCTGGCGCTCATCGGTCTGGTGGCCGCCCTATGGCCCTGGCTGATTGGCCTGGCAAACCGTGCCGGTCGCATCGACGAACAACAGCGCGACGATCTACTGGCGCAGCGCTGGCGGCTTTTGGGATGGCTTCTGGTCATTGAGTTGGTGCTCGGGCAAGACCTACTCGCGCGGTTCTTCGCCGCCACGAAAGGAGCCGTCGGATGAGCGTCGACAGCTACCTCGAACTCTTCACGACGCTGTTCGGCTGGACTTTCTACGGGGTGCTGTGGGACGTCCTCGTGGCCACCGGCATCGTCTATCTGCCGTTTCTCGGCATCCTGATCGACAATTGGCGTGAACCGGCCGAGGGCGGTCAGTTTGGTACCGTGACCGGTCTCTCTCTGCGCCGCATGGAGATCGAACTCTTCATCGCGCTGCTGGTGGTGGTCCTCGCCGGACAACCGGCAGCGTTGACGCCGCTCAACGCCGGTACCCTGAGCTACACGCCGCCACCGACCCTGGACAACCCAACCCCTGCGACGGCGACTGTGGCCGCACCCCAGAGCACCTTCGGTGCCACGGGATTTACCGGCTCACCGGCTACGGTCAACATCCCGGTCTGGTGGTATGCGGTGCTCGCGATGACTTCGGGCTTCAACCATTCAGTCGTCGAGGGCCTACCGGCCACCAATGATCTACGTACCTTCGAGCAGCAGGCGAGACTGGCCACCATCGAAGATCCGCGCCTTCGCCAGGAGACGAGCGATTTCTTCAGCGAGTGCTACGTGCCGGCACGTTCCAAATACCAGGCTGAGCAGTTGGCGACCCCGGCCGTCGCTGCAAGCTTGGCGACGTACGGGAACGACGATCCGGACTGGATGGGGTCGCATGTCTACCGGAACACGGCGGGTTACTACGATACGCTGCGCCCGACCAAGCAGATTCCCGGCTGGGCTTATAACGCTGCACGCGATACCGAATACGATCCCGCCTCGCCGCCGACGTGGGGGAAACCGACCTGCAAGCAGTGGTGGGAAGACGGCGCGATCGGCCTTCGGCAGAAACTCATCGACGAGGCCGACTCCACCTCGGCCGGCTTCTCGGGCCTTGTAGTGGCGGTCGCCCCGGCTCTGGCTAGCGAGCAACAGGAGGATGCGGTTGCCAGGACCGTCCTCACCAACTCGCCACCCGTATGGTCGAGCAACGACTTGGTAGCGAACAACAGTGGCAGTACGGGGCTCGTCGGCTCTGCGGAGAATATCGTCAAGGGCGGGCTGGCAGCGGGTGGCGTGGTTGCTGCGTCGGCCATGTTCTCGGTCACGATGACCGCGGTGCTTCAGGCCCTGCCGATGGTCCAGGCACTGCTGCTGCTCGGCATCTACGCCTTGCTGCCCATGGTCGTCGTACTGTCGCGGTACTCTCTGTCCATGATGGTGATTGGGGCCATGGCGATATTCACCGTGAAGTTCTGGAGCGTGCTCTGGTACCTGGCCATGTGGGTGGATCAGAACCTCATCCAGTCCATGTATCCAGACGTGAACGTCTTCCTGCAGCTGTTCGCGAACCCCGGTGAACACGACGTCAAGCGCATGCTGCTCAATATGATCACGACCAGCCTTTACCTGGGACTGCCGTTGCTTTGGAGTGGGATGATGGCGTGGGCGGGGACGAACATTGGACGTTCAATTGACAATGCGGCAAACCCATTGCGGGCACCCGGGCAGGAGTCTGGAAAACAGGGAGGTGCCCTTGGTAAGGGGGTGGTCAGTAAAGGGGCGAAGCGCTAAACGGGATATTTAATCCTTCCCGTACCATCCGTAGGGATCGGTACCGTCATCTAGCTTTCCGGTCCGATAGTTCAGTGTGCCACCTGTGTACGCACCTGCGGATACATCCTCTTCCTCTTCTTCTTCATCGCTTGTGTCAGCAGCCGCAAAAAGATCTCGAAGGGTGCCGAGCAATGCAAATGCAATCCCGACGGCAGCGCCGCCGACATAGAGCGGCAGCTCTCCGGCTTTCAAAATTGCGTTTCGTTTCATCGGTCCAAGCATAGGCGACGGCCCCCATTGCAACAAACCTATTCCACAAGTTTCTGATCTCGCTCGTGTAAGACCGGGATGCCCGAGGAAATTTTCTAGGGCGGTCCACCACTGTTCCGTCAGCAGAACTCGACGAACGAATCGCCACTGGATGCGGTTGTATTTCTCGAAACAAAGCGATTGCGTGCCTGCCAAAATTTGGCCATTATGGCTCAAATGGCTACTAGAGGATGTGCCCGTGAAATCCATGTCCGCGAAAGACGCCAAGAACGGATTTGGACGGCTTCTGGATACTGCCCGCGCCGAACCCGTGACCATCGAGAAGCACGGTCGGCCAGTCGTTGTCGTGATGAGCATTGAAGAATTCGAGCGGCTCCAGGTCGCTGGCCAAAACCGCCGGGCGGAAGACCGCCCCGTGAACTAGAGAACGAGGGACCATGTTCGAACAGACTTTCAAGAATATCGATGACGTTCTCTGGAAAGAGGCTGGCTGCACGACGGAGCTTGAGGGTTCTACCCCATTAACACGGACACTTCCAAAAAGCCCGATAATGGGCAGAAAGGAGTGTTCATATGTCGAAGAGAAGAAAGTTCAGCCCGGAGTTCAAACAGGGCGCCGTTGAGCAAGCCAGACAGCCTGGCGTCAGTTGTGCGCAGGTCGCCCGTGAGCTGGGTATCGGCGCCAATCTGCTGACCCGCTGGAAGCGAGAAGCCGATGCTGAGGGCCGTCATGCCTTCGGGGGATCCGGCAATCCCAGGGATGAAGAAGTCGCGCGACTCAAGCGCGAACTGGCGCGCGTGAAAAAGGAACGGGATTTTTTGCGCGATGCGGCAACGTTCTTCGCCAAGGAATCCTCCTGAGATACCAGGCGATCCAGCGTTGTCGCGATAAGTTTCCCGTTCGAATGATGTGTCGGCTTCTGAAAGTGTCGCCCAGTGGTTACTACGACTGGGAAGGTCGACCGCCCAGTGCGCGTCAGATCGACAATGAGCGCCTGCTGAAGCGGATCCGAGAGGTCCACGAGGACAGCCAAGGCGTGATTGGCGCGCCGCGCATGCATGAGGATCTGACCGAGGAAGGCGAGACCGCCAGCAAGAATCGGATTGCCCGCCTGATGGCCGTCAATGGCCTGCAGGGTTGGCCGCGCAAGAAGAAGCGGGGCCAACGCGGCAAGCCAGGCTTGCCACCACCAGGCATCCGCAATCATCTCGAGCGGGACTTCACGGCCTTGGAACCGGAAAGCAAATGGGTCACGGATATCACCGAGCTGAAGACGGATGAAGGCAAGCTCTTCTTGTGCGTCGTCATCGACCTTTTCAGCAAGCTCGTGATCGGTTGGTCGATGCACCATCGACAGGATCGCCAGATGGTCATCCGGGCCGTTGAGATGGCCGTCTGGCAGCGCCAGGGCGGCTGGTCAGTGGTCTTGCACTCCGATCGTGGCAGTCAGTTTCGGAGCGGCGACTACCAACGGTTCCTGCAGCGAAACACGCTGATCTGTTCCATGAGCGCCGTTGGCCACTGTGGTGACAACGCAGCCTGCGAAGGATTCTTCGGTATGCTCAAGCGTGAACGCACAAACCACCGGCGTTACCGTACCCGAGACGAGATCAGCGCTGATGTATTCAATTACATCGAGCGATTCCACAACCCGAGAATGCGGCGTAGAGTCGCGAGAAAGGATCAGGCGTTTTCCGCCTTTTTAAAACCGTCCGTGGAGACGGGGTAGAACCCTGATTACACCGAGCAGACCTCATGGATGCTCTTCCTTAAATACCTGGATGATCTGGAGCAGGAGCGGGCCATGGAGGCCGAACTGGTCGGCAAGGACTACGCCTTCATCATTGATGCCCCGCACCGCTGGTCAAGCTGGGCGGCTCCCAAGAAGGCGGATGGTTCCTTCGATCACGATAAGGCGCTCACCGGTGACGACCTGATCGACTACGTCAACCGCGATCTGTTTCCCTACCTGCAGGGGTTCAAAGACCGGGCAACAAGCCCCGACACGATCGAATACAAGATCGGTGAGATCTTCGGTGAGATCAAAAACAAGTTCCAAAGCGGCTATTCGCTTCGAGACGCCCTTGAACTGATGGATGGGCTCCGGTTCCGCTCGCAAAAGGAAAAGCACGAGCTCTCCCATCTCTACGAAGCCAAGATCAAGAATATGGGCAATGCCGGGCGTAACGGCGGTGAGTACTACACGCCGCGCCCTCTGATCCGCGCTATGGTCCAGGTGGTCAATCCCAAGATCGGCGAGCGCATCTATGACGGCGCAGCCGGGTCTGCCGGGTTCTTGTGCGAGGCCCATGACTATTTGCGTAAAGGGGAGCTCACCACCAGCCAGTTGCAAGCGCTCCAGACCAGAACCTTCTACGGCAAGGAGAAGAAGAGTCTGGCCTACGTGATTGCGATCATGAATATGATCCTGCACGGCATCGACGCGCCGAACATTATCCACACCAACACGCTGGCGGAGAACCTGGCAGATATTCAGGACAAGGACCGGTTCGACGTGATCCTGGCTAATCCGCCTTTTGGCGGCAAGGAGCGCAAGGAAGTCCAGCAAAACTTCCCGATCAAGACCGGCGAGACGGCCTTTCTGTTCCTCCAGCACTTCATCAAGTACCTGAAAGCCGGGGGCAGGGCGGCGGTCGTCATCAAGAACACGTTCCTCTCGAATTCCGACAACGCTTCGAAAGCTCTGCGGAAGGAGCTCCTGGAAAGCTGCAACCTGCACACCGTGCTGGATTGCCCGAGCGGGACATTCCTCGGGGCGGGTGTGAAGACCGTTGTGCTGTTTTTCGACAAGGGCGCACCGACGCGGAAGATTTGGTACTACCAACTCGATCCTGGGCGGTCTCTTGGCAAGACCAATGCTCTGAATGATGATGATTTGAAGGAGTTTGTGGAGCTGCAGGTCAGCTCTGCAAATTCTAAGAAGTCTTGGTCCGTGGACGTCGCGGATATCGATCCCGCGACGTTCGACTTGTCGGTGAAAAATCCGAACAAGGCCGAAGAAGCGCCACTGCGCGAGCCGGAAGAGATCATCGCCGAGATGGTTGCGCTGGATGCGGAAAGTGCCGAAATCCTCGAAGGCATCCGGGGGATGCTATGACGACGGGGTGGGAAAATAAGCCGCTCGGAGAAGTCTGCAATATTGTCGGGGGAGGAACCCCGTCGAAGGCAAACAGTTCATACTATGGTGGCGATATTCCGTGGGCTACCGTACGCGATATGAGGGAAGAGCTGTTATCCACGACAGAATGCAGGATTTCAAATGAAGCTGTCGCTCACAGTGCTACAAATATTATTCCCAGAAACAATGTCGTAATCGCGACGCGAGTAGGGCTTGGAAAGGTATGTATCCTCGCGCAAGACACGGCTATCAATCAGGATTTGCGAGGTGTCGTACCGAAGAATAAAAAATACCTTGACGTGCGGTTTCTATTTCGCTGGTTTCAGAGCATTAGTAAGGTGATTGAGTCTGAAGGAACAGGCTTAACTGTGAAGGGCGTCAAGCTCCCTTTCGTAAAGTCTTTGAAGGTGCCAGTCCCACCGCTTTCAGAACAAAAACGCATTGTTGCCATTCTCGATGAAGCGTTCGAGGGGATTGTGACTGCGACCGCTAATGCCGAAAAGAACCTCGCAAATGCCCGCGAGCTATTTGAGAGTTATCTGAATGCGGTCTTCTCCAACAAGGGAGAGGAGTGGGTAGATACAACGGTCGGACAGCTAGTGGATGATCAGATTCTGGAAAAGCCATTGGATGGCAATCATGGAGATACTCATCCCAAGAAGGCAGATTTTGTGCAGTCTGGTGTTCCATTCATAATGGCGTCAGATCTGGTGGCAGGCGAAGTTGACCAGATGCACTGCAATTTCTTAACGAGATCGCAAGCAGATTCGCTCCGGAAAGGGTTTGCAGTAGCTGGGGACGTTTTGCTTTCTCACAAGGGAACGATCGGTAGGGTCGCCGTACTACAAACATCTCACGATTACGTGATGCTGACACCGCAAGTCACGTATTATCGGATCAAGGATGGCAGGGTGCTCCATAATCGCTACCTCTACTACTTCTTCCAAAGTCCCAAGTTTCAAGACGAAATCTGCCATATTGCAGGTGCGGGATCGACTAGGGCCTATATCGGAATCACGAAACAACTAGAACTGAAGGTTTCGTATCCTGACTTCGATGTCCAAAGGCAAATAGCCAGAAGATTTGATGCATTGATTGCTGAAACCCGACGTCTTGAAACGATCTATCGGAAAAAGCTGGCCGAGCTCACTGAACTCAAGCAATCCCTTCTGCAAAAAGCCTTTGATGGAAAGTTAACGGCAGGGGCGGAAACAGCCATCAAGGAAGATGCCACCGCATGAATGAAGCCGAAACCCGCGCAGAGCTGATCGACCCCGCCTTGAAGGAAGCAGGCTGGGGCGTTGTCGACGGCAGCCGGGTGCGGCGTGAGGTCATCACACTGGGCCGTCTGCAGGGCGCAGGCAAGCGCGCCAAGCAGGACATCGCCGATTACGTCCTGTTCTATCGCGGCCAGAAGCTTGCCGTGATCGAGGCCAAACGCCGGGACCTGCCGGATACGGAAGGCGTGGGGCAGGCCAAGAAATACGCGGCCATGCTCCAGACCCGTTTCACCTATTCCACGAACGGCGTCGGCATCTATCAGATCGATATGCACACGGGCGCGGAAAACTATGTCGAGCGCTATCCGACGCCTGAAGAGCTATGGGCACAGACCTTTGCCGAAGAGAACGCGTGGCGGGATCGCTTTGGCGAGGTACCCTTCGAGGATAAGGGCGGGCAATGGCAGGCCCGTTATTACCAGCACAATGCGATCAACAACGCGCTGGAAGCCGTTGCTGCGGGGCAGGACCGTATTCTTCTAACCCTCGCGACGGGCACCGGCAAGACTTTCATCGCGTTCCAGCTTGCATGGAAGCTGTTTCACAGCCGTTGGAACATCACGCGTGAGCCCAGCCGCCGCCCCCGAGTTCTGTTCTTGGCCGACCGGAATATTCTGGCTGATCAGGCTTACAACGCCTTTTCGGCCTTCCCGGAAGATGCGCTGGTCCGTATTGACCCGGCGAGCATCCGCAAAAAGGGCAGGGTGCCGAAGAACGGCAGCATCTTCTTCACGATCTTTCAGACCTTCATGACGGGCCGGGATGCGGAAGGTAATCCCGCGCCAAGCTTTGGCGAGTATCCGCCCGACTTCTTTGACTTTATCGTGATTGATGAGTGCCATCGGGGCGGGGCGAATGATGAGAGCAACTGGCGCGGTATCTTGGAGTACTTCGCGCCTGCGGTGCAGCTGGGCCTGACCGCCACGCCCAAGCGCAAAGGCAACGTCGATACGTACGCGTATTTCGGGGAGCCGGTCTACATCTACTCGCTAAAAGAAGGGATCAATGACGGCTTCCTGACCCCCTTCAAGGTTAAGCAGATTGCGACAACCCTCGATGACTATGTTTATACCTCCGATGATCAGTTGATCGAGGGCGAGATTGAGGAGGGGAAGCGCTATACGGAAGATGACTTCAACCGTGTCATCGAGATCCGGGAGCGCGAAAAGTACCGCGTGAAGCTGTTCATGAACGCGATCGACCAGAGCCAGAAATCGCTCGTATTCTGCGCGACGCAAGAACATGCGCTTGCCGTGCGCGATCTGATCAATCAGATGAAAAACAGCCCGGACCCGAATTACTGCGTCCGGGTGACCGCGAATGACGGAGAGATCGGTGAGCAATTCCTGCGCACCTTCCAGGACAACGAGAAGACGATCCCAACCATCCTGACCACATCGCAGAAGCTCTCGACGGGCGTGGATGCCCGTAATGTGCGCAACATCATCCTGATGCGGCCCGTGAATTCGATGATCGAGTTCAAGCAGATCGTGGGACGCGGAACGCGGCTGTTTGATGGCAAGGACTATTTCACGATCTATGATTTCGTGAAGGCCTATGAGCATTTCAGTGACCCGGAGTGGGACGGTGAGCCCGTCGAGCCGGAACCCTGCGAGCGCTGCGGGAAGTACCCTTGTATCTGTGTGCGGGAACCGCCGGGACCTTGTCCTGTTTGTGGGCAGGTGCCTTGTGTTTGCGAAAAGCCTGGGCCGGAGCCATGCCCTGTTTGCGGCGAGTACCCCTGCATTTGCAAGAAGAAGGTCAAAGCCAGGATCAAACTGGCGGACGGCAAAGAACGCAGCATCCAGCATATGGTGGCAACAACCTTCTGGAGCCCCGAAGGAAAGCCCATGTCGGCCGCCGAATTTATCGAGCGGCTTTTCGGTGAGCTGCCGGAACTGTTCAAAGACGAGGATGAACTGCGCGCGCTCTGGAGTAATCCGGAGACCCGCAAGGCGTTGCTCGAAGCCTTAAGTGAAAAGGGCTATGGCGAAGATCAATTGGGTGAAATCCGCCGCATGATCGATGCGGAAAACAGCGACCTTTACGACGTTCTGGCCTATATCGCATTTGCCCTCGCGCCGATAACGCGCGCGGAACGCGTCGATACGCGCCGGGCACGGATTTTGGCGTCCTACGACGACAAGCTGCAGGCGTTCCTGGAGTTCGTGTTGGCGCAGTACGTCAGAGAGGGTGTGTCAGAGCTGGATCAGGACAAGCTGCCTGACTTGCTGGAGCTCAAATATCACGCGATCAGCGATGCGGCACACGAACTTGGCGGAGTAGCCAAGATCAGGGATGCGTTCGTTGGGTTTCAGAAGGTTCTTTACGAACAGTCATAGAAGGGGATTCGAAATTGCACATTCATGCACTAAGGATAAGGAATTTCCGGCGATTGAAGAATGTGCTGGTTGATCTGGATCGTGACCTATCCATTTTTGTAGGTGCGAACAATAGTGGCAAGACATCCACAGCGCATGCTGTGAAGTTTTTTACAAATGCGTCCAAAGATCGATTATCGCTCCACGACTTCAATGCGGATTGTTGGTGTGAGATCGATGATTTTGGGGAGAAACGTCAGGGGACGTGCCTCCCGAAAATTTCTATCGACTTTTGGTTCCATGTCCAGGCAGCAGACGTTCACCGCGTCGTCGACCTGTTGCCAAGCCTCGATTGGGAAGGATCACTCGTCGGACTACGTGTTGAGTTTGCGGCCGAGGATGAAGACGGACTAGTCGCGCGTTTCGAAGCTGCGCGCGAAAGCGCACGCGCAAATGTCCGGCCAGGACGAAATGGGGCAGACGAGTATCACCCACCCCCACGAACGCTGTGTGAATATTTGTCAGAAAATCTTAAGCGAGAGTTTGGTTTTCGCTACTACGTCCTCGATAGCTCTCGCTTCGATGCGGACCTGATGCAGGCCGCTAACTATGAGCCACGGGAGATCGTTCACGATAAGGGCCGTGGGCCGAAAGAAACGCTGAACGCTCTTTTGCGCGTTGACTTTCTTGAAGCGCAAAGACACCTGTCAGATAGCGGAGGGACAGGTCGTGCAGAGGACCTGTCAAAAAGGCTCAGCCGCTTTTATGACCATAATCTCGAAAAACGCGGAGATGACTACGATGCGATGCATGCGCTCGCGGAATCGGAAGCTCTGCTTAATCAACACTTGGGGCGCGTATTCGAGCCTGTTCTAGAACGATTAGCGACGTTGGGTTATCCGGGGGTGGATAACCCGCGTCTCGTCATTAAATCGGCGTTGAATCCGGTATCGATCCTGAGTAGCCATGATGGTGCCAAGGTCCATTATGCCCTTGATGATCCGGAAGACGGCTCAGAAGGGACAACGTTGCCGGATAGTTACAACGGATTGGGTTATAAGAATCTTATCTACATTGTCGTAGAACTCCTCGACGTTCACACGCGGTGGATGGATATCGAGGAAGATCGCCCACCAGTCCATCTTGTGTTTATTGAGGAACCAGAGGTTCACTTGCATGCTCAGTTGCAGCAAGTGTTTATTCGGGAGGTTCTTGACATTATGCCGATAGAAGGTGAAGACAAGGCCTTCTATCACAGCCAAGTCGTTGTTACGACACATTCTTCGCATATCCTTTATGAGCGCGGCTTTCAACCAATCCGGTACTTTCGTCGTCAATCCGCAGGACATGGAATGTCATCGGAAGTCCTCAATCTTTCAGCGTTCTACAAACAGACCGAGCAACCGACGAACGATTTCTTGGAACGCTATCTGAAGCTTACGCACTGCGACCTGTTCTTTGCGGACGCAGCCGTTCTTGTCGAAGGAAACGTAGAGCGCCTTCTCATGCCGCAAATGGTCGAGAAAGCCGCGCCTAAGTTGAAGTCGGCATATCTGAGCATTTTGGAGATCGGCGGTGCTTTTGGGCATCGCTTCCGTTCGCTTATTGAGTTCCTGGGGATTACAGCACTGATAATTACGGATATAGACAGCGTGGTGGGCGGACAGGAGGATGTCGGGGACGATGAGGCGGATGAAGTCGATGAAGACAGTGCCGCCCACGCTGGCAAGGCGTGTATGGTGCATGAAGAGGGGGCCGAGACTTCCAACCAGACACTCATCCAGTGGCTTCCGCGCAAAAAAGTAATTCAACACCTGCTTGCAACGAAGGAAGAGAATCGAATACAGAGGCGAGGACCTGAATCACCGGCTTTAGCGCGGGTAACCTATCAAGTGCCGGTATCTGTTACCTGGAACGGGGAGACGGCCGATTGGACCGGTAGGACCTTGGAGGAGGCATTTGCGCTGGAGAACCTTCAATGGTGCCAAGCCGTAGAGCAAAAAGAACTGAAGCTAAGAATCAGCAAGTGCGATGAACGATCGTTGGAAGACATCGTTGGTCGGCTGCACAAGAAGATCAAAAGTTCAAACTTCAAGAAGACGGACTTCGCTCTTGCACTCCTGACGCAGGATCCAAAATCATGGACTGTCCCAACCTATATAGCCGAGGGGCTCCGGTGGCTCGAAGGTGAGATTACTCCTATCGTGGCCGTTGAAGCTATCGCGCCAGAGCCAGAAGGTGGGGCGCATGACTAACCGGATAATGCAGCCAGATACGGACGCGGACCTCCAATTGCGCGCCTGTCTTGATGAGCGGCCTACAAGAAGTTTCGTGATGGTCGCCGGTGCTGGTTCGGGAAAAACGACGTCTTTGGTCAAGGCGCTTGATCATCTGGCGAGAACGCGAGGCCCTGATTTGAAGAGACGTGGTCAGCAGATCGCGTGCATCACTTATACCGAGGTGGCTGTCGGAGAAATATGGGGCGATGTCGGTAACGCGCCATTGTTCCATGTGTCTACTATTCACAGCTTCTTGTGGTCGGTAGTGAAGCCATTCCAGGATGATATCCGCCAATGGGTAGAGAGCCGAATATCTGAGAAGATCACGGCAGCGGAAGAAAAAATAGCAAAGCCGCGAACGCAGCAGCGTACGCGTGACAGGCTGGTAGAAGATATTGATCGATACAAGGCACAGCTGGGGGCTCTGCGATCCGTCAAGAAATGGGGCTATGGCACAGGAAGCGATTACGCGAACGGAATTCTCGGGCATGACGACATTTTGAAGATTGGTCCTGCGCTGATCGCCGACAAAGCGTTGTTGAGAAATATCGTTGCATCCCGGTATCCCGTCATTTTTGTCGATGAGAGCCAGGACACCGATCCGGCGTTTGTGGAAGCGCTGAAGCAAATAAGCGGAACAGCGGGTGCGGGGTTTTGCTTGGGATTCTTCGGCGATTCCGTTCAAAAAATTTACATGACGGGAGCCGGGCCGATCATTCTCGAAGAGGCTTGGAAAGAGATAACGAAGCCGGAAAACTTCAGATGTCCTCAGCGCGTCTTGCATGTGATCAATAAAATCAGAGCAGAGGACGATGGCCTTGTTCAGACGCGTGGCAGAACTGTAGAGAAAGATGGCGAAGTTATCTCGGTTGAGGGCTCCTCGCGGATCTTCTTGCTGCCTGCAGATGATCAAAGGACTGAGCACCTAGGCAAAGTACGGGAATGGCTTAGCCAAGCCAACGACGATCCAGATTGGGTCAATAATGGCGATCACAGCGGTGTTCGCGTTCTTGTGCTTGTGCATCGAATGGCGGCCCAAAGGCTTGGTTTTCCGGACATATACGCCTCTTTGAATGATCATGGTCCGTCAGGTCTCAAAGATGGTCTGCTTGACGGTACCGCATGGGTGCTGAGGCCCTTTTTAGGCTATCTGCTTCCACTCGTGAAAGCAGTGCATCTTGGTGATGAGTTTGCAGTTATCTCGTCATTGCGCGCCAACTCCCCTCTGCTGACTGAAGAGAACCTGGCGGGAAAAGATGTTGTGGCGTTGCTCGCGCAACTGAAAAAGGATGTTACAGATGCAAATGGCCTTCTTGCCGAAGGCTCAGACGCGACGATCAGGCAGGTGCTTCAATTCGTGCACGACCATTCTCTCATGACGTTAGATGATCGTTTTTTTACGTTCTTGAATGCTGCACCCGGTGAGGGAGATGGCGAAGGATTAAGCAACCACGATGCATCGGTATTGGCGTTTCTTGACTGTCCTGCTGTTCAGCTGTGGGGGTATCAAACGTATATAGAAGATCAATCGCCGTTCGCCACGCATCAAGGCGTGAAGGGGGCGGAGTTTGATCGCGTTTTGGTGGTTCTGGACGATGAAGAGAGCAACTACAATATCTTTTCCTACGAAAAGTACTTCGGCACCGCAGCCTTGTCGGACACCGATCAAAAGAACCTCGACGAGGGGAAGGATTCGGTAGTTGATAGGACCAGACGTCTTTTCTATGTTTGCTGTTCACGCGCCGTGCAGGACTTGGCTGTCACGTGGTTCGTGCCTGACGTCGAGGCAGCAAAAGCAGCACTTCTGGATAAAGGCTTTTTTCCGGAAGAAGACATTCACGTTTTCTAGTCTGGGGCCTTCTCCTTCGTCAAAGAGCCTTGACGAGTCGCGGGTTCTATGTCAGCTTTAAAAATGAGCTGACTGCAAGCTCGCTAGCCGACCAAAGGCAGAGCCCCCATCAGGGCGCAGTGAATTCCTTGAATGTAATGCTAAACCACGTACTGTCTGCGCGTGGATGTGTCGGCCGTCCTTCGCCAAAAAGGCAGTCTGGAGCTTAGTATTATGTCTGCACAAAATACCCTCAAATTCCCCTCTGGGCGTTCTGTCAAACGCTTGAAGCAGGACGCCAGGGCGCTGTCTAAGGCCGAGAATATTCCGTTACATGCCGCTTTGGATGTAGTAGCCCAGCAAAACGGTATGAGTTCCGGCTGGGCAAACGCCCTTCGCCAACTCAAACCCCAGCGCGCCCGGCCCATGCTTACCAGCCGAAGCCCATTAGCCGCAGAGCTCGGGATCAGCGACCTTGAGCTCGAACAGCTGTCGTGGGAGGCCGAAGCCATTGAAAACAATGACGGCTTGGTCTACGGCTATCTGATCACCATTGAAGATGGGCCCGAGGAGGTCCTTCAGAAGGTCAGCGGTTTGGACGTTTCCAACAGCGTGAGGGTGGGCCCCAACGCTTTTGATGAGGAAGAGCCTGAGCCGGAGATTATGGCGTCTTATTCCGTAGCCACGCCTAAAATGAATCCGTACCGAAAGCTGTTGGTCCTGGGTTTGAATGAGCTCTTGCGTCGTCGTCTGTTGTCATTGTCCTGGGATGGCAAATCCACGGAAGAGACCGCGCACATTGAAATGGAGATCGCGGGACATAATGCCGTTGTGTCGTGGTCTGACGCTGGCTTTGGTGAAGTGCGTATTAGCGTTTGGTGGAAATACGATCATTCTAGGCATCCGCAAGCGGATCTCTCGGGCAACGCACGAGAAAGATTCATGACAGCCTCTCCTCTGGCGAAGCGCGCTCAATACCCGAAATTCGTCGGCGTGGTCTGTAGTGCATGGTTAGAAAGAGATGCCGGCAAATATCTGCAAGGCCACGGGAATGATCATCTCTTCGAGATGTATACCCGTCGAGGTGAACTGGACTTGCTTCGCCGTTTGGCTGATCCCGTCCCGCTAGGCTACGAACCGGAAGGGCGATTTCATATGTAGTCGGAGGGGTTGGTTTGGCTGTCAGCCCCAGCGTTCGCTGCCCCTGAGTCCCGCCCAGTTGGCGTGGTTGTAGAGGGCGGCTACTGCCGGGCATACCAGGTGCCTTTGCCTTTGCATGGCGTGTCGTCGCATAGCCCTTTCTAGCGTTGTTCCGGAAACAGTCCCGGCATCCAGCGTGATGCCAGCATGGCCGGGAAGGCGAGGCGCAACGGTGCGCGCGTGCTATCCGAGACGACGACACCGCGTTCGATCAGGGCGGCAACGACGCGGCGGGAATGGCGGTCACTCGCCCCGAGCAGGTCCGGAACGTCGCCACGCGGTAGTTCCCCCCGGTACAGGATTGCTTCGAGGATGCGCCCGGCCTTCTGCGGTAGGGCGTCAGTGCGGATTTCTTCCTCGACCCAGAGCAGGATGCGGTCACGCAGCCGGTCCGGTTGCACCAGCTCTTCCATGAACTTCACCTGGTCGAGGCAGGTTTCCAGGAAGAATCGTGTAAAGGAGGCGAGGCCTTCTTCGCTGAGATTGCCGCGACCGTCGAGATCGTTACGGCGCGGAAGATCACATTGCGCCAGGTGGCTTTTGTAAGACCGAACGTTTCTCGCAAGACCTCGGGCAATGGACCAGATACCGCCCGTATCAAGCACCTCAAGCAGCATCGAGTGCGACATGAGCCGAGCCACGCGGCCGTTGCCGTCCAGGAACGGGTGTATCCACAGCAGGCGGTGATGAGCTGCCGCCGCAGCGATGATCGTCTCGGCTTTGCCGAGGCTGCCATACGTTCGCTCGAACTGCTGGAAAAAACGCGGGAGTGCGCCGGGACTGACCGCTATGTGTTGGCCGACTTTGACGTCGCGTTCACGAAGCGCGCCGGGAACAACCTCCATCCTTTCGCCATTGTCAGGGTCTTCGACCCATAGCAGTTCATCCGGCAGGAGTTCGCAAAAGCGTCCATGGATCTCGCAAATACCATCCGCGCTTACCGTGCGTCCGCTTAGTCCGCCCTCGTCGATCCATTTCTGGACCGCGATGTGCGCTTTCGCTTCGAGTTGGAGGTTGCGCTTTTCCGCGTTGGCGCTGTAATCGTTTTTCAGTGCGCGCTCGATGTCGACGGGGTGGGTGTCGTGGCCTTCGATGAGGTTGCTGTAGTAGCAGTTCATCGCTCGCACCAGATCTGCCAGGGCTGTCAGTACACCCGCCGGGAGGCTCCGGCGAAATCCTGCGGAATGTGCCGCCAGTTCGACGGCCAGATCGTTGAGTTCCCCGCGATGGCGGGAGCTTTCCGAGATCCTCATTGGTTCCATCAATGATACGGGCTCACCCCTGTCGAGAGGGGCGCCGTCGCCCGGCTCAATGGCCGCTTTATCGTCCGTATCAGAATCAGTCATAATTATCGCAATATCAGAAACATATGGAGAGCGTAAGTCAATTCTAGCCGAAAATATGGCCGCTTCTATGGCCGGTTGCCTGGCCAGTTCCCATGTACTGGCGGAACGGTCGGCCCCAAGACCCTTCACAGGCTAATCAACGCGGCGATTGCGGCGTCCGCCTCGTCTTCCGGCGTGACATTCTTCTTGCCGAGCTTTCTCGGCTTGGGCAGTTTCCCGTCACGGCGCATGCGCCAGAGCGTCATGCTCGAACATCCGCCAAGTTTTTCGCGCAGCTGGCGGTCGGTGAGTAGTCGTTGCATGGTGTGTATCCCGTTAGAACTTGATATCGACGGGTACCATGCTAGGCGCGCGATTGAGGGGTGTCGGCAGAAAACCCTTTCAACCCGGTGCGCGGTTTTTCGCAGGGCAGGGAATTACGCCGCCCTGCGGGCCTCGGCGACCTGCTTTAGAAGGTGTCGAGCCCAGCGCTCGAGGGCGCGCCGGCGTTCCTTGAGGTACTCGGCCCGGTTGTAGACGCCGGCGACCCCGCGTTTGGCGGCGCCGGTGACATG
Source organism: Chromatiaceae bacterium (assembly GCA_024235395.1). NCBI lineage: Bacteria > Pseudomonadati > Pseudomonadota > Gammaproteobacteria > Chromatiales > Chromatiaceae > Chromatiaceae bacterium. Next base: position 746,414 of record JACKMK010000004.1, on the reverse strand, counting down.
GTTCACGACCGCTTCGACGACATGGGGCCAAATGCCGAGGTCGTCGTTCATGCCGGTGACGACGGTGCGCCGCAGGTCATGCAGCCGCCAATCGGTTACGCCGCAGCGTTGATCGAGGCGTTTTTTGGACCGGCTCCAACCGGAGAACGGCGTTTCTCCGGTTGTCGTGAAGACGTACGCCGATTCGAGGCCCAGTTCTTTCTGCTCCTTCAGCTGTCGGCGCAGGATCGACAGTACGGCCGACGAGAGCGGGACGATGTGCGGCTGTTTGTTCTTGGTCCGGTCGCGTGGGAGTTCCCAGGTGCGGCGATCGAAATCGATCTCCGACCATTGCATCCCGGCGACTTCATTTCGCCGTTGTCCGGTCAACATGAGAGTGCGGACAATGTCGCCATGGATATGCGAGTCGGTGGCTTCGTCACCGTATGTTGCGTTCCAGATTGTGACCACCTCTGGTGAGGTGAGGGTGCGTTCCCGAGGGGTGACTGCGCCGGGTGGCTTGATCCTCTCGGTCGGAATCTCGTTTATCTTTTCGTGATCGTAGGCCCAGTTGAACAGCATCTTCAGGACGGTGAGTGTCTTGTTGGCATGCGCGTCATGCCCCTCATCCATAATGGCGTCGAGGAGGTTGCGAATGTCCCGCTTCGTGATGGCGGTAACGGGTTTGTCGTCCCAGTTCTTGAACCGTTTGCCGGAAATGCACCGTCGCATCTCCTCGATGGTGCGTGGTCTCGGTTTTGTCTTTTGCCGTGTCCGGTAACGCTTCAGAAAGTCTTCCCGTACGTTCGCGAAGCAATTGGCAGATCTCTCGACCATTTCGTCGCGCGGGGTAGGTTGCAGCACCTCTTGTGGATCGCGGCCGTCTCCGGCGGCCGCGATGACCGCCTTCGCGCGATCCCTCGCCGTTTTCAGATCGAGGCCTTGGTCTTCGTGGTCCACGCCTTCCGCGTATCGACCGATCGTGTAGCGGCGTTTCTTCCACTGACCGGCAACGAGCACCCGCGTCATGACCACGAAGGTCTTGCGGCCACCCTTGGTGACTCGAACACCGAACCCAGGAGTCAATGTGTCCCAAAAATCTTCCTGTACCTTATCGGTCTTCAGGTACTCTACGGTGGGCACGGTAATTCGCTTGCTCGGCATTTGTGGTGGTCCCTCACGTGGTACCTATTTGGTACCTATTGGCGCATTTTGGTACCTATTTTCCGAGAGGCGTATTTGGTACCTATTTCAGAATAGGTACCATAGGTACCAGACTTCGACTGTTTCAGATCGAGATGAACTTTAGGTACCAAATAATAACAGGTGCAGAATAAGAAAAACAAAAACAGTAACTTATTGGACAAAAACACCACATTCTGATGCTATTAGAGAAGGCTTGATATGAAGGAAAAGCTTAATGGGGTTGTGGGGGTCGGGAGTTCGAATCTCCCCGCTCCGACCAATAAAGAGAAAGGCTTAGGTTGTCGACCTAAGTCTTTTTTTTGTCCGAAACAAAATCGGTACCGGTGGGATAGCACTGAGATCACGCACGAAGGCCTGCAGCGTCCGGCTTCCAAATCGTGGTTCGTAAAGTTTTCGGTACGGAACACTGCAGCAGCGCGGGCAGCGCATCCTGGAGGTTTTCTTCCCAGCAACAGCGGAAGCTTGCCGTCAATGCTGTCCGTACCGTCCCGTGTTCGCGGCGGGCCGAGCCATGACAGTGTCGTAGTCGATGGTTCGGGCACATAGGCCGGAAAATTGGCGGGCGTTTGGCACACGATCGCGGTTGATCGCTTGAAGCGGGCGGTGGTAGTCGGGATGCGAGTATCGCCGGTGTGTTCCCTGCGGAATATCGCGTTTCTACCAGCTGGCCGTCCATCCCAGACAATTGATGAGCGTCGGCATTGACCAAAAGCGAGGCGACCTGCCATGGGCCACTACGGTCGGAAGCAGGCTTTATTCGAGCTTCTTACAACGAGGCGCGCCTAAATTGCCCACAGGAGGTCAACCAGCTTGCCTTCCTGTCGTTGACTTTCACACAGGGGTATTTGGGAACTGACCGACTCACTATGGGTGGGTCGTTTACTGCCCGGCATTTCAACGTCCGGTTCACCAGCTCGTGGCCCTCCGTGATTGCATCCAAAGAGGTGAGGGGCACGGCGACGCCGCTAAGGTGTTCTATTGAATCAGACGTGTAGTTGTCTCGTTGATCGGCTCCAGCCGGAATTCGCGCTTTCCGAAGCTGCACACGAGTAGGCCATGGCCTGCGCCGGGGTCATTCCATGTACGCGCTTGAACGCTTTCTGGAAGGCAGTAGGAGACAGATATCCGACTGCCCTTGCCGTATCCTCGATATCCACTGGCTGTCCCTGCAACTGACGAAAAGCCACATGCATTCGCCAAGCGGTCAGATACTGAATAGCCGACATGCCAGCGGCTTGGGCAAAGCGGCGCGAAAACGCCGAACGAGACAGTCCTGCGACTTCGGCCAGCCGCTCCAACGACCAGTTGAAGCCGGGCATCTCGTGAATCGCGGCGACCGCCCGGGCGACTCGCTTGTCCTGCTGTGCGCAGCGAATGCCTGTATCTGCCAGCGGGTGCAGCTCAATGACACTGAACAGCTGAATTAACAGGATCTCAAACTGCCGATCCACTTCCAGGTCGCAGCCGGAACGCTTGGAGGCGATTGTCTGTGCAATCGAGTACCCCGCGTGTCTGTCCATCCCTGCATTGATCCAACGCTGATGTCGAATCAACAAAGGCGAGGCGCTCACAGCCATCCATGACTGCAGTGGAGCAAAATTGAAGGTGAGTGCAGCGCTGATCACTCGGGTGAGCGGTGTTTCGCGGCTCTCCGCCTGACCCTGCTGAAGACTGCTTGCCCATTCGCCTGGCGTTTCCCCGCCTGCGCGCAGTGTAGCTGTTCCACCCTGCGGCAGAATCGCCACATCTCCTCCCTCAAGCTTAACCGACCGGTTCAGGCCCAATGCCTGAAGCTGACAGCTGCCGTGCATCACGAGATGCACTTGCACCTTGTCTTCGGTTTCGACACTCCGTGACCATGAGTCTGATCGCTCTATGTGGCAGATCAATTCGCTGCTGATGTCCAAGTGTCTTAACAAGGCGTCGGACGAAAACATCGTGCGCTCCTGGCTTGGGGTCTGCCTGTCAAGACCGCCTATCGCCAGACAACTTTTCATCCTTGTCGAATTCACGGGCGCCATTTTGAACCGATCAGACATGCAAACGATACACATGGGCATGGTGTGGGCAATGGCTATGCCCAAAGCTAAGTGTGCCGGCCAGAAGCGGCCGAAACACACCTCTCATGAAATAAGCCAAAGAGGACGCAACATCATGAAACACGTCAATCTCAAGAACTCCCTTGCCTTCATCGCTGGTGCCTCGGCAGTCACCCTGGCGGCCACCGGACACGCAGCAAGCAACCCTTTCCAGTTCTCCTCCGATGACTCCGCGACGATCGTAGTCGCAGAGCAGGGCACGGCTAAGAGCATCAGCGTGCTCGAGGGAAAGTGTGGGTCCGGAAAGTGCGGGTCGGCACGCATTCGTCAGATGATGGATAGAAATGCCGACGGCAAAATCAACCGTGACGAGTACGTCTCGTGGGCGGGTGCCCAGGCAGCCAGGGAATTCGAGGAAATGTCAGAAGGCAAGGGGTCCATCGATGCTGAAGCCGTATACCAGCACTACCTTTCGCTGACACAAGGTATTGGTTGACCTGTTGTCCGACGAAGCCGCGCGCCTAAAGTGCGCGGCCTTCGTTGCATAGCGATGATTCTCAGAAATATTCGACGTGCCGTGAAAAATGACACCAGATGACGCGGTCTCGTTGGTTATCCCGGTCACAACTCGACAAACGCAGTGGTCCACCGAGGATGCCGGATTCGACGACAAATCAAATTGGATGGATCGAACCATGCGAGCGGCCGAACTTTTTGTGCGCTGTCTGGAGAACGAAAATGTCGAGTACATCTTTGGTATCCCCGGAGAGGAGAACCTGGATGTGATGGATGCCCTCCTGGACAGTTCCATCCGCTTTGTAACCGTCCGCCACGAGCAGGGTGCTGCTTTTATGGCAGACGTCTACGGCAGGCTGACCGGAAGGCCCGGGGTATGCCTGGCAACCCTTGGGCCGGGTGCCACCAATCTGATCACAGGTACAGCCGATGCGAACATGGACCGTGCACCGGTGGTTGCGATCGCTGGGCAGGGTTCCACGCATCGTCTGCACAAAGAAAGCCACCAGATACTCGATCTCGTCAACCTGTTCGAACCGATATCGAAGTACGCCGCGCAACTGCGTGAACCGGCGATAATTCCCGAGGTCGTACGGAAGGCGTTCAAGGTTGCCAAGGGCGAAAAGCCCGGGTGCACCTTCATCGATTTCCCGGAAAACATTGCCGCAGAGACCATCGAAGGCAAGGCGCCACTAAAAGTGCAGGAGGCGCGTATCCCGCGGCCGCCGGAAGAAAAGATCGCACAGGCGGCGGAGCTGATTCGGACGGCACAACGTCCTTTGATACTGGCAGGCAATGGCGTGATTCGCTCGCGCGCCGTTGACGCGTTGCGTGAATTCGCGACCAAGCTGAATATACCTGTCGCAACGACGTTCATGGCCAAGGGATGCGTTCCATCCGGCCACCCGATGTCGCTGGGGACCACCGGGCTTGCGGCCAATGACTACATTTCTTGCGGATTCGATCGTGCAGATGTCGTGATCTGCGTCGGCTACGACATCGTTGAGTATCATCCCCATCTCTGGCATCGCAATATCGGTCAGAAGATTGTCCATATTGACAGCATGCCGGCGGAGGTGGATGAACACTACATCCTGGAAGTAGGTGTGATGGGTGACATTGCTGCCGGACTTCGCGGTATTGCTCTTCAAGTTCCGCCGCGTGCCGGCAACTGGGCTGCAAGCCTGCGCCGCGCAATCGACGCCGACTACCACGAGCATGCTGAAGATTTGGGATTTCCGGTCAAGCCGCAAAAGATTCTATGGGACTTGCGCCAGGTACTGGCTGCAGACGACATTCTGGTCTCCGATGTCGGTGCCCACAAGATGTGGATCGCGAGGCTTTGGCAGGCCCAGGTCGCCAACACCTGCATAATCTCCAATGGCTTCGCGGCCATGGGGATCGGTGTGCCTGGAGCCATTGCGGCGAAGCTCGTTTATCCCGAGCGGCGTATCGTCGCGATCACCGGCGATGCTGGGTTTCTGATGAACTCTCAGGAAATCGAAACAGCACTCAGGCTGGGACTCGCGTTGGTCATCCTGGTTTGGAGCGACAGTCGCTATGGCCTGATCAAATGGCATCAGGACAGGCGATTCGGTCGAGATAGCCATATCGATTTTACCAATCCCGATTTCGTCAAGTATGCGGAGAGTTTCGGCGCACGCGGATTCCGGGTGGAATCGTCCGAGGCATTGGTTCCGGTGCTTCAGGAAGCGCTGTCGTGTGGCACGGTCGCGGTCGTGGATTGCCCCGTCGACTACGCGGAAAACATGAAGCTAACGGAAAAGCTCGGAGCGCTGGTATGCCCAATCTGATCTGCAACGCACTTGCTGAACCAGTTCCTGCTGTCGATCTCCTACCTGTTACCAACCCGTATAACGGCAGAGAATTAGCGCGCGTCGAGCGTGCTGATTCGCAGGGTGTGGAGTCGGCCTTGAGAACCGCCGACAGCCTACATCGTGATCGTAGAAAGTGGCTTCCGGCGCACGCGCGAATAGCCGTGCTGCGGCGAGCGGCTGAGCTCATGAGTGCACGATTCGAAGAGCTGGCGAGGACGGCTGCCGCAGAAGGGGGCAAGCCGCTGCAGGATTCTTGCGCGGAGGTAATGCGCGCAATTGACGCCGTACGAAACTGCGCGGAACTAGTCAGGAATCACGCCGGCTGTGAGATTCCAATGGGTGTCACGGCGGCGTCCGAAGGTCGTTTGGCCTTCACGACGTACGAGCCGCGTGGGCCCGTCGTCGCGATCAGTGCTTTCAATCATCCGTTGAACCTGATCGTTCACCAAGTCGCCCCAGCCGTGGCGGCAGGCTGTCCTGTGATCGTGAAGCCGGCCGAGGATACGCCATTGTCGTGCTTCCGTTTTATCGCGCTGTTGCACGAAGCCGGACTGCCAGCGGGCTGGGCGCAGGCGGTAATGACCGATCTGGTCGCCACGTCGGAACGGCTGGTCACGGATCCGCGTGTGGCGCTTTTTTCCTTCATCGGGAGTTCGCGGGTCGGCTGGCATCTGCACTCGAAGCTCGCACCCGGGACGCGATGTGCGCTAGAGCACGGTGGCGCCGCCCCCGTTCTCGTCGACAAGACGGCGGACCTGGAACGGATCGTCCCAATGCTCGCCAAGGGTGGCTTCTATCATGCCGGCCAAGTGTGCGTGTCCGTTCAGCGGGTGTTTGTCGATCGAGCGCTGGTCGGGGAACTGGCCGACAGGCTTGTGGCTGCAGCACAAACGCAGCGAGTCGGGGATCCAATGGATGAACATGTCGACATCGGTCCCTTGATTCGGCCAGGTGAAGTGGAGCGGGTACATGCATGGGTTCGAGAAGCGTGTGATGCCGGCGCTCGGCTGTTGACTGGAGGGGAGCCCGTTTCGACGTCCTGCTATCAGCCCACCGTACTCCTGGATCCGCCCGATCATGCCAAGGTCAGCAGGCAAGAGATATTCGGGCCTGTTGTCTGTGTATATGCCTACGACGAACTGGACGACGCTATCGCCCGTGCCAATGCCCTGCCGTTCGCATTTCAAGGTGCCGTGTTCAGCCGTGATCTTGACACCGCGCTACGTGTCGCCTCCCACCTCGATGCTTCGGCGGTAATGGTGAACGACCATACAGCGTTTCGGACAGACTGGATGCCGTTCGCCGGTTTAAGGCAGTCGGGCCTGGGTATTGGGGGTATCCCACACAGCTTCAACGATATGCGTGTCGAAAAGATGCTGGTGTTCAACTCGCCAGCGCTTGCGGCTGGTCAACATCGCGGGGGTTGAGATATGGAACTGATGTCGCAAGAGACCCAAGATTTTCTGTTGACGGCATTGGAGGTGATGGCCGCGGCCTTCATCCTGGCTGTCGGTGCTGTCGCCTTGTGGGCAGTGATAGCGTATGTCGTCGATGTTTCGCAGACGAAACAGGCCATCCGCCGCAATTATCCCGTCATTGGCCGTTTTCGATACTTGTTTGAGAAACTCGGCGAATTCTTTCGCCAGTACTTCTTTGCGATGGACAGAGAGGAGCTGCCGTTCAATCGAGCGCAGCGCTCTTGGATCTACCGTGCGGCAAAGAACATTGACAATACCGTCGCGTTTGGGTCGACGCGGAATATCGCTGCGGTGGGCCAGGTGATGTTTGCGAACTGCCCGTTTCCGACATTGGGAGAGGATGCCGTACCGGCTCAGCCGGTGACGATCGGTGCGAATACGAGGCACCCCTATACCACTGCTTCCTTGTTCAACGTATCGGGTATGAGCTACGGGGCCATCTCAAAGCCAGCTGTTCAGGCGTTGGGGCAGGGGGCGTCCAAGGCAGGCTGCTGGATGAATACCGGGGAAGGGGGGCTGTCGCCATATCACCTGGAATCCGGTGCCGACGTCGTGTTCCAGATCGGTACTGCCAAGAACGGTGTCCGCGACCTTGACGGTAACTTGAATGATGACAGACTGCGTGAAGTAGCAGCGCATCCACAGGTTCGCATGTTCGAGCTGAAGCTGAGCCAGGGAGCCAAGCCGGGCAAAGGTGGGATTCTGCCCGGCGCCAAGGTGACAGCAGAGATCGCCGGGATTCGGGGCATTCGGGAAGGGGAAGACGCGATCAGCCCAAATCGCCATCACGATATAACCAACAATATGGATTTGCTGGACGTGATCAATCATGTCCGTGAAGCGAGTGGTAAGCCTGTTGGATTCAAGACCGTCATCGGTTCATATGGATGGCTCGACGAACTTTTCTTGGAAATACAAAAACGGGGGTCTGAGAGCGCACCGGACTTCATCACCGTCGACAGCGCGGACGGTGGAACGGGCGCTGCGCCCATGCCGCTGATCGATGATATGGGCTTGCCGCTGCGAGAAAGTCTGCCAGTGCTGATCGACAAGCTTGGACAGTACGGCCTGCGTGAACGCGTGAAAGTGATTGCGTCGGGCAAGCTGGTTACCCCGGCGGATGTTGCATGGGCATTGTGCATGGGTGCCGATTTCGTCTGCTCAGCCCGTGGGTTCATGTTTGCCCTGGGTTGTATTCAAGCCTTGCAGTGCAATAAGAACACCTGCCCAACTGGCATCACGACCCACGATCCCAAGTTGCAGAAAGGTCTTCATCCGCCGACGAAAGCTCAGCGTGTCGCAGACTATGTAAAGAATATGAACTACGAGGTGGGTGTCATCGCGCACTCATGTGGCGTTCGCCATCCACGCGAGCTGCGGCGTTTTCACGCCCGCGTCGTACAGTCGGATGGAATGACGCGATCGCTCGACGAATTGTTTCCGCCGGTTCAGGCACACTCGAACTGACGGGGTTGTCGGGCAGAGCTCGCCCAACGAACTCCTCAGTTGGCAACTACGCCGTACACTGTGCACCGTGCGCGACGTACACGGTACGTTGCTTGTTCGATACTGATCCCCAGATGGTCAGCGATCTCTCTCATGCTGTATCCATCTACGACCTGAAGTCGCAATGGTTCCAGCAGATTGTTCGGGAGTGCCGACAGGGCGCTGCGGAGTTTCCGCAGCGGACGGTCTGAAAACAGCCGGGTGAGCGGTCTGAACATAGTCGGATGCATGGCCCGAGACTCCGTTTTTGGTATGTGAAAGAGGGTTCCCACCCTACATGCCTTCAAAAAACATGCCATCGGCCGCGCGCTAGGCAGAGCTCGGGTTGGCAGGCTTCGCCGGATGTATCACCGATAAGACATCTAACGATCCGATACATCGATTTAACGAATCGTTATCGATTTCGATCTTTTCACCGTTGCACCGGGCCGCGCCTTTGACTGCCAGCACCCTTGTAGATGCACTACGGCAATGGATTCACAGGGTTCTGCCTGCATCGTCAGGTGATGGGCCGCGCTGGCATGCTGTGTGCTTCTCCTCGGTCAAGGTTCTCGAACCGGGTAAGACGCAAAAGGGAGCACGCATCATGAACGCATCGACAATCAAGGATCTCGACAGTGCCACCTGTCACGTTTACGGCACCCACAAGCAAGCTGCTGACTGCTCGCTCGACCAAAAGGAGCTGCGGCAACAGAATCGGGCGTACGCGGGTACTGGTGGCGTCAGTGCCAACAACTGTGGGGCCGGTTTCGTGCCGGGATTTCTCGATACGCGTTCGGGTGTCGCTGTACGTTCCCGGTTCGCGAACGGCTTGCCGGCCCCATTCCACGCCCTGGAGGGGCTGCCCGAAGAATGGATCGCTGAGCGCAACACCGAAGGGCTTGCGACAAGAGCTTGCCAAGGTGTCGTGGCCGGGTTTATTCGCTTCGGCCGTTTCTATTCGCGCGACGAAGCGGCGCGCGTGCTGGTAGTCTGAGGCCGAGAGGGAGACCGCGCGACATCGGACGTCTCATCCCCCACTACGCGGCAGAGTAACAGTGACGCGAACATTCTCAGGTTGGTGTTCATTCGCGATTTCGAGTACGCCGTCGTGCGCATCCACAATTCGCTTGACGATGGCCAGGCCGAGCCCCGTTCCCTGCGCCTTCGTCGTGAAGAAAGGTTCGGCCAACTTGGATAACGCATCATCCGCGATACGGCCTGGATTGCGCACCGATATCTGCAGCATCTCAGGATTGTCATCGGTCAGCTCTACGGTAACCAGTTGATCATCCTCCGCGGCTTGGCGGGCATTCGTGACCAGGTTGATCAGCATCTGTTTCAGCTTGTCGACGTCACCGTCGAATTCGGGATCATCTGCAAGGCATCGGTATTTGGTCTCCGTGGACTGTCGGTCCAACGACGGTTCGACAGTGGCGAGGCATTCGCGAATCAACACATCCATATCGACGTGCTTCCGTACAAGCACCTGGGGCTTGGCAAACAACAGTATTTCGTTGAGCAAAGTTTGTAGACGTTGGCTTTCCATCGATGCCAGATCGAGTCGACGTATTGCTTTTTCAGGAAGAGATATGCCGCGCAGATAGTCAAACGCCATTTCGATCGTGGAAAGAGGTGAACGGATCTCGTGGGTGATCATTGAGGCGAACTCCCCGAGCGACGCGAGACGCTCACGCTCGGCGAGGATGCGTTGCGACTCCTCGGCAGCTCTCTGCGCCTTCTGTCTTTCCAGCTCCGTACCCGCTCGGGTCGCAAAGATCTGCAGTAGTGATACATCATCGGGGCTTCGCGACAGTGGTTTGTCGTCAACGACGGCAAGGTGCCCAATGATAGTCCCGTCGGATGCGCGCATGGGTACGCCAAGGTATGAATCCAGGCCCTTCTCCTTGGGGTACTCCTTGTCCAGGTGCGAGGGGTAGAAGCAGACGTTGCCGTCGATCACCTCGCGACACGGCGTCCCGTCGAGATCGTACTCGACGTCATCGATTAACTCCCCGTTGTCGATGAACGCGAGTGCACGCACCCGTTCGCGGTCATCAGGCAGGCACTCCGTGACGAAAGCGATACGAACCTGCATCGCTTGGCTGAGGTGCCGAACCAGTTCCTTGAACAAGCGTTCACCGACGGCACCTGCTGTACCTTTCGCTACTTCGCGTAGCCGTGCTTCGGCGTTTTCTCGCCGACGGGCCTCGCGCTGCAGGTGATCAAACAGGCGGCTGTTTTTCAGCGATACCGCCGCTTGGTTGGCGAGAATCTCTGAAATGCGAAGGTCGCCGTCTGTAAAGGAGTCGAGTGTAAGTCTGTTCTCAATGTAAAGCAGCCCCTGTAGCTCGGATTGATTGAGCATCGGCGTACAGATGATCGATCGTACCTGACGCTCCATCACGTACGGGTCTGCTGTCAGGCGCTCATCGTGGATTGCATCACCGGTAAGCAGACTGCGACGCGTATGGTTTACGTAATTTACCGCCTTCTCCGCGACTTGGCCGCGCCAGCTACCAAGCTCTTCAGAATCGATAACGGTGCGTCCGAATTCCGTTGTGGCCTCCAGCGCTGGCACAATCCGCTGTTCTTCGACGCGAAACAATACGGCACGCTGAGCCCCCACGGTCCGTACCAGGAGATCCAACAGAACCTCAGCGACCCGCTCGGAGTCAAGTTCATCGGACAAGGCAAGCGTTGCACCGACGATTGCCATGCTGTCGATTGAATCTGTCTCGTGGGGGGAATCGTTACGCGACCTGATCGGCGCCTGGCGTCCGATTGTCGTGGCGTAGCGCCTGGTGAGCTGGTGCACCTTCGCATCTGCGCCCCATTGCGCGTAATCGGCGATGGCGTCGGTCAGGTAAAATCGCGCAAGACGAGTGTTGCCCCTTGCCAACCAGAACAACGCGTAGCGCTCTTTCGCCAGCGCTTGGTCGTGGACGAAAGTAGCCTCGGTAGCGGCAGAGATCGCCGCCTCGTAGCAGTCGATCGCTCCGGAAACGTCACCCGTGAGGCGCGCTTGTTCAGCTAGGAGTAGGCGGTGATGATGAGCGAAATTCCGCGGGCTGTTTTTTGCCCAGAGCTCCATCAGTTCGATGGATTGGCGGAGTTGCTCTCTTTCAAGCTCGTTTACTGTGCCGTTCTCAGCGTGCCACGCGGTGATAGTCAGTCCGCGATACAGGCATAACCACGCGTCCCAAATCATCCCGCGGATACCAAGCGCGACCGACTGCGCTTGGTCGGCCATGTCGCGTGCGCCGCTGTAGTCGCCGAACAGGTAAAGCAGGTGAAGCTTTGCGATGTGGTGGAAAGCAACGAAGAACTCGGACTCGCGATACAGGCTAAGGTACAAAGATTCGTCGAACTGCACACTGACCAGTTCGCCTGGTGAGTGGGTCTTCCCCTGGATGCTTTTTCCCCATTGCAGCATCAACTGATGCGCATCGCGAAAGCTTCGGTTTCCCGCGCGTTCGAGGAACCCGAGCTTGTCGCCGTAGTCTTTTTCATATTCGCACAGGTTCATTCCGGCGAAGAGCGCATGCCAGCTTTCGTGAAAACAGCCATACGCCGCGTAAACGAAATCGCCTGATTCGACGCCTGTGTTATATGCTTCTCGCGAGTAGGCGAAGCTCTCGTCAATAGGACGACACCAGAACCCGATGTAGCAACTAAACATATGATTGATCTTTGCTCGTGAGCGGAGATCATCGAATTTCCGGTTGATTTCGAGGGCGAGTCGGCCGTATGCATAGGCTGCACTGTAGTTTCGTTTCACTGCGCCGAGCGTTATTGCGTGGGTGACATATCCGTATGCCGATTCCGGCGAGTTGCCGTACTTCAGGGATAGCGACACCATTCGAGCGGCGATGAGGACCGTCAGAGCCTTGTCGCCGGCGATGTAGGCAGATGGCCATAGCGTCATCAGCAGGCGCATGCTCATGCGTGATTCTGGATCTTCCATTGACGGAAGTTCGATCAGTTCCGAAGTCGCGCGATCCGCAAGCGCCTGCTGGATATCAGCGAGGGCTGCGTCGATTGTCTGCATTGCCAGAGCCTGGTCGGAGGGAAATTCGATGCCGAAGAGGGAGAGAGCAGACTTGCCTGCCGCGACAGATTCAACGAATCGTCCGCTGTTTTCATACTGGATCATTTTCAGCGCATAGACCTCGCCGCGTTCCAGGCTGGTCGTTGCCCTTTCCAACAACGCTCTGGTATCAGATTCAGCGACTCCCGCTTGTCCGCAGAGAAAAGCGGCCTCAGCTCTGCCGAGAAACAAAGTGAAACTGAGGTGGTAGTCCGTGGTCCAGTCGTCATCGGAAAGCCACTGAATGCCATGGTCGTAGTAGCGTAGTGCGGCTTCAAAGGCGGCGGATCTGCGAGCGCAGTTCGCCGCATTGAGATTGAGCCGGGCGATAAGGTGGCGTTGCTTGCGGTCTTCAACAAGGTTCAGCGCATGGTTCAGGTGGTCTGTGATGTCGAAGAGAAGTTCGCCCGACGGGTCTCCTTCCACCTGTTGCAACAACAAAGTGCCGATATGGAGATGGAGTTGATCGCGTTGATCAGCTGCAATCAGGCGGTAGGCCGCTTCCTGGATGCGGTCATGGCAAAACGCGAAGTCGCTACTTAGTGCGGCCTCGATCAGGCCTTTGTTCAACGGAGAAACCAACCATCGGCGAATCAGTTTGGGATCGGCCTCGGCAATGGTGGATAGCGTTTGGACATTGAAGCGGTTTCCCATGCAGGCGGCTAGCTCCATGACTTCGCGAGACTTCGTGGGCAATCTGCCGATTGTCGAGGCGAGTAGGTCGATCACGTTGTCCGTCGGTTGGGCATGGCGGATCTTGTCAGCGTCCCAGCGCCAACCTTTCTGTTTATCGAATTGAAGCAGACCGTCAGTGAAGGCGCTCTCGACAAAAGTCCGGGCAAAGAATGGATTGCCGAGCGTTTTTTCGTGCACGAGCAAAGCAAGAGAATGAACCCTATTGGTAGGATGATGCAATGTATCGACCAGCATCTTGCTGATTTCACCGAGTTCCAATGGGCCGAGTACGCACTGAGACATAGGTGCACCAGCATCCTGCAAAGCCCTAAATGTCAATTGCAGTGGATGATGGGGCGGTACCTCGTTGTCCCGGTAAGCGCCCACCAGCAGGAAGCATTCAGGTTCAGCATGTACCAGTAGCGAAACAATGAGTGAAAGACTTGCACTGTCTGCCCATTGCAGGTCGTCCAGAAACAGCACGAGCGGATGAACGTGTGCACCGAGCACAGTGAACAGCCGTTGAAACTGTAGTTCGAGACGGTTCCGGTTTTCCGTGGGCCCGAGTTTTGGTGCCGGTGGTTGTGGTCCCACGACATAGATCAGGTCTGGGATCACGTCGAGCACCACCTGGGCATTCTCGCCAAGCGCCTTTAGGATGCTTTCGCGCCAGACGCCAATGGTGGCATCGTCTTCCGTCAGCAGTTGCCTGACCAGATCAGTCAGTGCCTGGATCAGCGCGGAATAGGGTTCGTCGCGCGCCAGCTGATCGAACTTCCCCGACGCGAAGTATCCTTTGGCTGCAAGGACAGGTTCTTGCAACGCCAGTACAAGCGATGTTTTCCCTATGCCGGCATAACCGGTAACGGTCAGAAGTTCGACGCTGCCTCGACGGACGCGCTCGAACGCTGCGACGAGTTGCTCGATCGCCTGTCCTCTTCCATACAACTTTTCAGGGATTTCGAGATGCTCGACCAAGTCGTGCTCGGCCAATCGGAAGGGTTCGATGCGGCCGGTGTTTTTGAAGTGCTCCCTGCAACGTACCAGGTCGGCGAGCATCCCGTGGGCGCTGCGATAGCGGTCCTCCGCGTTCTTCTGAAGAAGCTTCATCACTATTGCGGAGATGGGTTGTGGAACTGACGCGTTGAGTTCAGTCGGCGCGAGCGGCTCCCGCGCCATGTGACCGTGGATCACATCCAGCGGGTGGTCGCTGCCGAAGGGGAGTGTCCCAGTGAGCAAGCGATATAGCACTACCCCTACGGCGTAAATGTCGGCCCGCCGGTCGACCTGCCGATTGACGCGACCAGTCTGTTCTGGTGCCAGATATGGCAATGAACCATCACCGAATTGTTGTGGTAGGAGACGTTGAGAAGACCGAGGCAGCACCGTGGCATTGCGAAAGCTGGTCAAACGCACTCGGTCGCCGCTGGACTCGACAAACAGCGTGTCCGGTCGAATTGCACGATGCACGATTCCAGCCTCATGTACCTTGCTCAGGCTTTGCGCTGTCGCAATCGCCAGATCCAAGAAGGCGTCGATCTTCATCGGCCCGTTCGGCAATTGCATGCTCAGGAATTCACCGCCCGGATCCTGCAGAACGAGAGAGTTCGTGCCCTTGAATTTGGTGATTGCCAACGGCGGAAGGATCGATGCGGGATGGATCCCGCTCAACAGTTCGACCTCTTCCTGCACGGCCTGTATTGGCTCTTGGCCTTCGTACAATTGAAGAACGACCGGCGCACCATCATCCAGACGAACCGCGCGATAGACGATGCGGTCTCCACATCGAAACGACTCCTTCTCACTCGAAAATGCGGAGCATTCATCCTTGGCGTGGTTCATGACGTGCCTCTCTTTTGATTGTTGCCGGGCATCGCAGCTTGACCCGCAAGTTGCTCCGGTATCCGGGCGGGTCACGCACGCAAAGTGCGTTTGGACGCCGCCCCGGAGCAACATTCGTGGCCGTAGCTAAGGATTGAGTGATGGGTGAGTACAAGCTTACACGGCCAAGCGAGGACCCGGATAGGCCACGGGCGGAGATGCACCGCAACTTCGACGCACGCAACGGAGTCGCGTTTTCACGACGAGGCCGCCGCTTCATTCGACGCGAGCTACTAATTGGTGCTGGGCATAACGTTCACCAAGCCAAAAGCCGCGCCTGGTCCCAGTTGAGAACCTAACTCGTTGCCCGCTGGTTTCACGGAGTCGTGACTGCACCTGGCCAAGCAAGACCGATCGGCCGCATAGGGACTGTGTAGGTTGCGAAATCGTCAGGTGAAATCCGGCGTCTAATACCGGGCCGTGATCGCTGCCGGCTGGTCTGGCAGCGTCGGCCGGCTCGTCGGAAGGCTTCTTCCGAACGCCTGCGATTTACTCGCGCTGAATGAAAAATAACGGGCGCGTCGCGGGTCTTTTGGGTTGAAGTGGATCAAATCCGCGAACCCAATCGAATCAGGAGATCTAGATCATGAAACAGCTTTTCATCGCCGGCGTGCTTGCCATCGCCACCAGTGCGGCCTTTGCCCAGCCGTTCGAATTCCAGCGCCAGTTCGGTTCGACCGAGTATGTCTATGGCGCCGACACCGCACATCTCACCTTTGCTCCGGTCGTCTCGTCCGGCAAGGTGTCTTCGCTGACGGCGCTGATGCTGGCTTCGAATGTGGACGGTATTGCGCCGAATCATTTCGAGGGTGCCATCGTCAAGACCGGACCGACCCGCATCAGCCTGTACGAGGTCCAGCGCGGCAGCCCGGAGGCAACGGCCTACCGCGACTACTATGCTCAGTATCCTGCGGAAACTGACTGGGTGGCGGTGGCGCGTGCCTACCGGGAGCAATCGAGGGATGGCGCGCTGGCATCAGGCACCAGCATGCCGGGACATGAATCCTGATTGGGCTTTGTTGCACCCGATGTGACCGGGTGAGCCCGGGCGCATCGCCATCGAGCGAAAAGATCCTCCCAGGAAGTGAGGGGCGACCGTGATGTGACTCGCACCGACAGCTTCCCCTACTTGGGCGCCGTTCCCCCCGGCGCCTTTTTTTCCTTCCACGGTGGATGTGAGCCCCGGCCGATCAGCGGTTGCCAAGACGCAGCTGCAGGTAGTCGCGCAGCACCTGGGCGCTGTTGCCCGGTTCATCGCGCGCGGCATAGACCAGCGTCAGATCGCGTTCGGCGGCGAGCTGCAGCAATTCGTCGATCGGTCCGGTGTTGGCGGCCAACTCGTTCCGGTAGCATTGTTGGAATTCTCCCCATCGGGCTGGCCGATGGCCGAACCACTGGCGCAGTGCGGGCGACGGCGCGACGTCCTTCATCCAAAGGTGGATCGCCGCATCGGCTTTGCGGACGCCACGTGGCCACAGCCGTTCGACCAGGACTCGCAGCCCGTCGTCCGGCTTGGGTGCTTCGTAGATCCGTCTGCAGCGGATTGCTCCGGCCATCAACTCTGCCCCTGCCGCCATTCGGTCGGCGACATCCCGGTCTGTGCCGCGAAAGCACGCGACAGCGCGCTGGCACTGCCATAGCCGACCTCGTCGGCGACAGACTGTACGCTCTTGCCCCCGCGCAGCAGTGAGCGCGCGACGCTGAGCCGCCATTCGCCGAGGTAGGCCATTGGCGTGCTGCCGACGGTCTCGCGGAAGTGGACCGCGAAGCGTGCGCGCGACATGTTGGCGAGCGCAGCCAACTCCTCGAGCGTCCAGGTCCTGCGCGGGTTGGCATGGATGGCGTTGATCGCCTTGACGAGGCGCGGGTTCGACAGCCCGGCGAGCAGGCCCGACTGGATCCGGCCCTGGTCCATCAGCTCGCGCAGCAGCTGGATGATCAACACTTCCGACATGCGGTCGAGGATCGCCTGGCGACCGCAGTGTTGTTCCGAGGCCTCCCTGAACAGTACCTCGGTGGTTGCGGAGAGATTCGGCAGGTCGGCCAATGCAATCGTCACTGTCTCCGGCAGCGCCACGACCAAGGGGTTGCGTAGGCCGGAGCCGAACTCGAATGACGCACAGACGAGTTCGGCGCCGTCACCCTTAGGATTCAGCCGATGGCTGGTCGGCGACATGTAGAACACCAGGCTCGGTTCGTCGAGCAGCATGGCTGGGCGCCCGGCCGTTTCGATGCGCATACGGCCGCCGCGCAGCACATGGATGTAACCGAGCCCGCCGCGGGCATCGAAGGTGGCCGAACGGCACAGTGGGCCGGCCTGAAACACGCGCGCGCGCAGTTCGAACCAGTTGAGCAGCGATACCAGCCTGTCTTGCATAACGATACGATAAGTCAACTAAGAGATACGCAAAGATACCAAAAGTTTCACCATGTCCGCCACACTTCCTCCACGTCCTTGAGACGTCAACCAACCAACGGATCCATCGAAGAGAGGAAAGATCATGCCCAGGATTAACCCGATCGACCCCAATGCGGCCGACGTAAAGACGACCGCGACACTCAACGCGGTGCACAGGAAGCTCGGTGTGCTGCCGAACATTTTCACCACGTTCGCGCAGTCGCCGGCCGCACTCTACGGCTATGTGCAACTCGGCGATTGCCTGGCCCATGGCCGCCTCACCGCCCGCCAGCGTGAACAGGTCGCATTGGTGGTCGCGCAGGAAAACGCCTGCCAGTACTGCCTGAGTGCGCATGCCGCGATCGGGCAGGGAGCCGGGCTCAGCGAGGACGACATCGAGCGTGCGCGCACGGGTGGCGCGATCAACGCAGCGGACAACCTGATCACACAGTTCGCGCTGAAGGTGACGCGCTCGCGGGGGGAGATCAGTGATGCCGAACTCGCCGCTGCGCGCCAGGGCGGCCTCGATGACGGTCTGATCGTCGAGATCATCGCCAACGTCGCGCTCAACGTGATGACCAACTACCTGAACAAGGTTGCCGGCACCGAGATCGACTTCCCGGTGATCGAGCTGCAGACGGCCGCGTGACGCTGTCTGCATGGTCCGTCCTCTACGCCGGACTCGCTCCGTTCAAGCCTGAAACAAAACCTGGAGAACTACGATGAAACTCAACAAGCAGATCAAACTTGGTAACAATTCGAAGTCAACCTTCCGCACGCGGCGCGGTCTCGTGGCAACGCTGGTCGCGGCAATCGGATTCGGCGGCGCCGTCGTTGGCGATACATTCGCCGGGTCGATGTCGTCCTGGGGTCCGAAGTGGACCAGGAACGGCGAGCTGCATCTGCCCAACGACTACCACAGCTGGGTCTTTCTGGGCTCACCGCTGACGCCCCATGCGTTGAATGATGGCAAGGCAGGGTTCCCCGAGTACCACAATGTCTACATCCACCCGGAGGCGTTCAAGGCCTACCGCAAGACCGGCGTGTTCCCGGAGGGCACCGTGTTGCTCAAGGAGCTGCAGCTGACGATGCCTGGAACGAATGACGACGGCTCGCGCGTTGAGGCCTCGGGCCGGGGCTTCTTCCCGGCGGCGCGCAACGGTATCGATATCTCGGTGAAAGACAGCAAGCGCTTCAAGGACACCAACGGATGGGGCTTCTTCAACTTCGGCCACCATGCGCCGCCGTACGCGAAGACCGCGGTCGCTGCGTCGAAAGAGGCATGTGCCGGCTGCCATATCGCCAACGCCGAGGACATGGTGTTCACGAAGTTCTATTCGCCGATCCTGGACGCGAAGTAGCCACCGGTACGCGAGGCCGGGCGCACCGTTGCGCCCGTCCCCGAACGTCGCCGGCCTGTGGATTGTGAGCGAAATCAGGACGAACGCAATGCGTGACAGGATTGCCTCTTCGCCGGATGCAGCTTCAGAACTGCCGGAGCCGGGACCTTTTGGGCATGTATTGAAGGATCGGCGAGATAGGGGCGCGCAGCGATGAAACCGACCGACCAACCCCTCGACCTTACCGAGGCCATCGAGGTCCTTGCGTGCCTGGAATACCGGGAGGGGGAACTGCATGAATTTCTCGACAGGGTTTCGCGCGGGTTCAGTCGCGTGCTCGGGGTCGACTGGACTGTTGTCACCTTGATCGAAGACACACGGACCTACCGGGTCGCCGGCAATTCATCCTCATCACGGGACACAGGCGATATCGCGTTCGCATTGCACCGCAGCCTCACGGTGCGCGTAATTGACGACGGTGCACCGTACTGCGTCTCCGACGCGCGCCAGGAAGTGGACGAGGTCGAGATGCCCGAGGGGTATGTGGCCTATCTCGGTGTCCCGTTGAAAACTGCCAGCGGGAAGGTTATCGGTACTGTCTGCTCTTTCGATCGGACGGCACGTGATTTCGACAACGATGACGTTGCAGTCGCGCGCGTCTTTGCAGCGCGCGCCGCGGCAGCCATCGAGCAATACCGGATGACACTGGCGCTCGCTACGCACAACGAGCAACTTGAACGGGCGGTGGAGCATCGCACGTCGGAGTTGCGTGCCGCACTCCAGCAGCTGGTCCGTCGCGAGCGGCTGGCCGCCATCGGCGAACTGTCGGCCAAAATCGTGCACGAGGTGCGATCGCCTCTGACGACCATGACGATGGCGCTGGACCACCTAAGCGAGCTGGATCTTCCCGAGACATCGAGCCGGCGGCTGGCGCTGGCGCAGGAGGCCGCGGGCAGGCTGAACCGTCTGCTCGGTGAGGTCCTTAGCTATGGGACACCCAGCGCCGGGTCCCGGCAGTGGGTTGATGTGGATACGCTGGTCGAGCGAACTGTCGATGAGTTCAACGATGCATCACGTGCAGCGGACGATGTGCGGCCGGTGCGTTGCCGGTGCGGCGGTGGTCGGCCCGGCGTGCTCGCCAATCCGGACAAGCTGCGACAGGTGCTGATCAATCTGTTGGCCAATGCCCACGATGCCTCTCCTGCGGGTGCCGAGGTGCTGGTCGCGACACACAGGGTGGCCGACAAGGGCTCGGTGGAGATCTGCGTGTACAACCGGACGACACAGGGCCGATTGGACGCCGGCCGCGTGCTCGAACCGTTCAATTCGACCAAGCCGCGAGGCACCGGACTCGGTTTGGCTATCGTGAAAGGGATCGTCGAGGCCCTCCAGGGCAATTTCTCGATCGAGCAGGACGAGATCGGTGGGGTGACCGCGAAGGTGACTCTTCCGACCTTGGCGGAAGAAGCAGGTGAGTGGCCGGTTGCCGCCGAAATCGGTCGCTAGCAGTGTGGGTGGCGTAGGCCCAACGACAGCTCTCTCGCGAAGACTCGATCCCGACTCAGCCGCTAGCTCACGGCCAGCTCGTAGGTCGTGAATCTCTCGCCCAGAAGGTCGGTTGTATACACACGCTTCGCGATCTTTTGCAGGAACCTGTACTCAGGCCGCGTATGAAGGAGATGTATCGATATCACTTCATGACCGAGTTCGCTTGCCCAGCCCATGACATCACGAAACACCCTTGGTCCAATCCCCCAATGGCTTTCATCGATGACAATGGCGATCTCGTGCATGATGCCATCAGACTGGATACCACACCAGCCGGCAAGTTGGCCGTCAACAACGACCGCTCTGATCCTACAGCCAGGGCGGGAACTTTCGCCGATTTTTGTCTTCGCCCAGCGCTCCGCCGTGTGGACGGTGAACAGCTGGTGCTCGACAAGGTGCTTTCTTATCTTCTTCTTGTTCAAAAGCGTCGCAAATTCTGCTGGATCCACTTCATCCAAGCGCAGGTATTCGATGTGTCTCATACGGTCACCTGAAGCAGAAGCAGTTCACCGGGCGGACCGACCGAGTTGCCTGAAGCTCGATGCAAGGACGCTCACCGGAGGGCTGATGGTGTCAAACCGGTATAGCCTGCATGAACATCCGGTCGATCTCGAGTATGGGTACTGGTTTTTCAAAGAAGGCCACGGGAACGCGACCTGGACGGGTCATGTCGATCGCCGCCGGATCGGCGCTCATGAGGGCCGCGTGCAAGCGTGGGGAGTGGCGCTCGAGCATTTGCATCAGGGTCAGCCCGTCACCGTCTGGCAAGTGATAATCGACGAGCGCGAAGGCGAAAGATAGTCCTTTGACGGCATCGATTGCAGACGCCGAGTCGCCCACACCCCAGGTGAAGTAACCCATGTCGTCGAAGGTCCAGCACAGCATCTGGCGCAGTGAGGTGTCGTCGTCAACGATCAGGAGGCTCTTCCTGTTGCGAATCTCGATGCTCACAGTAGCGACCTCCGTTTCTCCCGCGCGCTAAAGAGACGCGTGCCGGCGCCGGCGTTGGTGATGCCCAGATGCGCCGCGATCTCCTTCGGCGAATAGCCGTAGACGAGCTGCACCGGCAGTGGCTCGCGACATTCGGGCGGAAGCCGGTCGAGGGCACCGCGCAGCACGCATGCCTCGGTCGAGGTGAGATTGTCGGCGGGCTCGTCGCCCGGGCCCTCGGTGTCGGCCTCGTCCAGTCGCTGACGTTCGAAGCGCCGCGCATTCTCGCGACGCACGATGGCCGGCAGCCAACCCGTTGCCGCCCTCGCGCGTTTCATCCGATCGATCGACTTCCAGGCGCGGATCGGTGCATCTTGCGCGAGTTCCTCAGCCACCGAACGGCTGCCGGTGGACCAATAGGTGAATCGGTACAGATCGTATCGGTGTATGGCGATCAGAACGTTGAACCGATCGTCGTGGCCGGGTGCGATCGCCCTGACGGTGGAGGCGGGCGCTGTCTGAGAGAGGGATGTTGCGGTCACTGCGATCTCCAACGAGGGTTGCCGCGTCTTTCGTGTGCAGCTTGTCTTGCAGTGCCCGTGCCATTTCATAACTCATTGAAAAAAGGAATGATCGACTGACATCGCCTGATCCAGGTAACGCTTCGTTTTAACGTTTCGTTGCAACACACGATACGTGACGAGCACATGGGGTTTTGGGGGCCGCGGGGTCGATTCTCAGTGCTGCGATCAATTGAAAAAAAGATTCAGAAACACTTACTAAGCCTCTTTTTTCGAAAGAAATGGGGTCGAGGCAGGTGGCAACGCGAAGCCGCGTTGTTCCAGCCAGATCGCCTGGGCAATAGAACTCCTCGGTATGCCCGTCCTCTCGGCCGCAGCACAGAAAGACGCTGTGGTTGCAAGTTCTAGAGGTGCCCGCAGTTGTCAGCGAACGCAAAGTGCCGATGAAGCGAACACAGTGTGCATTGCCGACACGCGGTGCCCGAGTAAACTCAGAGGCCGGAGCCCGCGCCATATTCTTGATATAGCCCGGGGAACCGGTCCGTCGCCTCCCGTACCATGGATCTCCATGACCGTCGCGCATCGCCCTTTCCGCCACCATGCACATCGATGATTTCATTGTCTCTGCGCTGCTTGTGCTGCTGGCCACCTCCATCGCAGTCTCTCTGTTCAAACACCTAGGCCTAGGTTCGGTGCTGGGTCTGCTCGTGGCCGGCATCGCCGTCGGACCCCACTCGCCCGGACCCTACGTGACCACCCACGTGGACGACGTACGCCACTTCGCCGAGCTGGGCGTCGTGTTGCTGTTGTTCGTCATTGGACTGGAGATGCAGCCAAGCCGTCTTTGGGCGATGCGCCGGCAGGTGTTCGGGCTGGGTTCCCTGCAGATCCTGTTGAGCGGTGCTGCGATCGGCCTCTGGTTCTTCTGGGACGGTTACGCGTGGGGAATTGCGCTGTTGATCGGCCTCACCTTCGCCTTGTCCTCCACGGCCTTCGTGCTGCAGCTTCTTCAGGAAAAAGGCGAACTGGGTACCCCCTATGGGGAGGCGGCCTTTTCCATCCTGCTGATGCAGGACATCGCCATCGTCCCGCTGCTGGCGGCGGTACCCATCCTATCGGACACCGGCAGGCTGTCGGCCGAGGTGCCGTTCTGGCAGCAGGTGGCGATCGTCGCCATGAGCTTCGCGGCCGTACTGGGTTTCGGTCGCCTCGTCGTGCCGCGGGTGTTCCACGTGCTTGCCCGGCAGGGGAACAGGGAGGGCTTTCTGCTGGTGGTGTTGCTGACCGTGTTCGCGGCCGCCTGGGCGATGCATCAGGCCGGCGTATCCATGGCGTTGGGTGCCTTCCTGATGGGCATGATGTTGTCCGGTTCCCGCTACCGTTTACAAGTGCAGGCGGTGGTGGAGCCCTATAAAGGCGTGATGATGAGCCTGTTTTTCGTCGCCGTGGGGATGTCGATCGATTTTCACGCCCTGGGCGCAGACCTGCTCCGCTTCGGCAGTCACACGCTGGCGATCGTGGTCCTGAAACTTGTCGTGTTGGTTTTTCTGTTGCAGCTGTTCGGGTTCGGCCGGCGCATGGCTGCTCGCCTGTCGTTCCTGCTCGCCCAGGGCGGCGAATTCGGCTTCGTGCTGTTCGGTTCCGCCAAGGCGCTGGAGGTGATCGATGATGCGACCTTCGTTCTCGCTGTGGGTGTCATATCGCTGACCATGCTCCTGACGCCGGTCCTGGTGCAGGTCGGCGACGCGATCGGTCGTCGGCTGGGGCGTGGTGATGCGGACGGTGCGACTCCGTTTCGGGCGCTGGATGCCGTAACGAATCCTCAGGTGGTGATCGGCGGCTACGGGCGTGTCGGGCATAGCATCGCCGTGCTGCTGGATCACTACAAGATCCCCTTTGCCGCCTTCGACAAGGTCCCGGCACGGGTGAACGACGGGCGCAGACAGGGATTTCACGTCTACTACGGTGACATCGGCGATCCGCAGCTGCAGCAGACCGCCCATCTGGAGAATGCGTCGATCGTGGTACTGACGGTGGACCACACAGCCTCGGCGCTGCGCGCCGTCACGCACATGCGCACCGCCTATCCAAATCTGACCATTATTGCTCGAGGCCACGACCTGGCGGATTGCGCCCGGCTGATCGAGGCAGGTGCCACGCAGGCCCTGCCGGAGACCCTGGAGGTCAGCCTCGCGCTGGCGCGCCTGACCCTGTCCGGTATGGCGGTGCCCCGGCAGGAGATCGATGCGTTGCTGGATACCGCGCGTGTCCGCAACTATGAACTGATGGACATACGCCGGGGCTAGGTTCGGCCGGGCCGTGCCCATCGTTGCTGGATCGCCGGCAACGCCATCACCATGTCGTGTACGAGCCTTCACCGGTGGGTCTGTTGACGCTTCTTCCATTCGGAAGGCAGCAAACACCTCGTTTGGCGAGGTCCTGACCCATCGCGTTCTTGTTACCGAGAACCGGGCGACGACGCGTTTTCTGCCGCTGTTCGCAAGCGCGGCGCGGTTGCGAATGAACAGCGGGGCGCCCAACTCCGAATCGAGGTTCTTGATGCGCCTGCTGACGGTGGACTCGGTGAGATGCAGCCACTGCGCTGCCTCGAGGAGGCTACCGTGCGGCGCGATCGCAAGAAAGGTGCGGGCCTGACCGATGTCCAAGGATGTCCATATTGGTGCGCCTTCGGTCTAATTATCGCAATTCACGATATAAAGATGCGATAAATATCGTTTGTCAATAACTATGTTGCACCAATACGATGCATACGGTGCGATGGCTTGGGGCAAGCGATGGATCCATCACTACCTCACCGAATGGGTCAAGCGCCCGCGAGTGGCAACGCGGTTGGCGATTGCGTTCCCTGGGGCGGGTGGCTGGGTTGAGTTCCACACGCCCGGCAGAGCGGGGTTTCCGTATCCGACCTGTCGCGGGAATTCGATGAGCGGCGCCGCCAGAAACGCATGGCGGACCGGACAGGCAGGGTGGGCGGATCTGCGTGCCGATGAGTCCGGGCTTGGGGTGAACAACAGAGAGGCAAGTCGATGAAGTCGAGTTTACTGGCCCTGCGTCGTTGGGCAGGAATCGGACATGAGCGTGCCACGCATACAGAAAAGTGGCTGTCTACTGCCGGGGGGCTTGCAGGCATCCTCGGCGTTGCCCTGATCAGCCAGTCGCAACTCGGGCTGGTGGGGAGTGTGAGTATCATCGCGTCGATGGGGTCGTCGGCCGTCCTGCTGTTCGCCGTGCCGCATGGCCCACTTTCTCAGCCGTGGTCGGTATTTGGTGGACACTTGGTGTCCGCGATCGTGGGTGTCACCTGCGTCAAGCTGATCCCGTTCCCCGTGCTGGCGGCGGCGGTCGCTGTCGCGTTGGCGATTGGTGCGATGCACTACCTTCGTTGCATCCACCCGCCCGGTGGGGCGACCGCCCTCGGCGCAGTGCTCGGTGGCGATGTGGTGCACCAGCTGGGTTATCAGTTCGTGTTCACCCCGGTGATGTTGAATGCGACAACGATCCTGCTCGTGGCGCTGTTGTTCAATGCCCCGTTTGCCTGGCGGCGCTATCCGGCCGCCTGGTCAGCGGGGGAACATGTGAACGCAACCACTCGGACTGCCGCCGAGGGTGCGACGTTGATGGAGAGCACCGATGGCCGATAAGACCACGGCGCACAAGGCCGTCCGAGAGGACTACGAACGGGCCCTGCAAAGCATGAATACGTTCATGGACATCGGGGTCAACGATCTGATGACGCTGGCGGAAAGGGCGCAGTATTTCGCCGGCCAGCGGATGACTGAATCGTTGAAGGTATCGCGCATCATGAGCCACCCGGTACAGGTCGTCCACGAGCAGACCACGATGTCCGACGCGGCTCATTTGATGGTCACCCAACGCATCAGCGGCCTGCCGGTCGTGGACGATGACGAACGACTGGTTGGGATTGTCACAGAGGCCGATTTCTTGCGCGGACTTGGCGTGCCGGCCCATCACCCGACGCACAGTCTCTGGCAGACACTGGAGGCGATGTTCGGCCATCTTGCCCACCATGGCGAACTGGAAGGCCCGGAAGACCCCGTGGCGAACCACATGGTGCGTGACGTCGTCTGTGCGTCCGCGGATCACTATGTCGACGATGTCATCCAGTTGATGAAGCAGCATCGCGTCAAACGCGTCGTCATCTGCAATGCCGAGCGACGTGCCGCGGGCATGGTCACCCGGTCAGACCTGGTTCGAATCTTTTTCGACAGGTATCTGCAGTCCGAAAGAACCGAATAGATCTGGCTTGATCTGCCTTTGTTCGCCGACGATGCGCGCTATCTCGGTGCCCGTTCGAGGGCCTGGGAGGTAGACAGAGATTGGCCTGCGTCGTCGCTCTTGGTGGCCGGTCACGAGCTGTGTCGGCGCGCCTTTGATATGCCCGCATGGTCATAGGCGTGGCGCCACCGTCTTCCGGCCCGACGTCGACCCCCACGGTAAAACCAATCAGGTGCTCTCGCACCAATGTGCCGCCGATGTCGTCGTGGTCCTGAATTGTGCGATAACCGCGTGCAGGCCCAGCGCGGGAGCGCCTGAAGGTGTGAAGCGTTCATGGACTGCGTTTCAGTCGAGGGACGGCACGCAATACAGATCCCGGGCCAGGCGCCTGGAAAGCGCAGGCGACTCCGGCTCGCTGGCGCTGCGCCTCCAGACGGATGGGCGCCGTGGCGTTTGGTTGCAGTGGTTCTGCCAGTCACTGCGAGTTACGCGACGCCGGCGCCCATCCGTACTGCTGCGTGGCCTGCGTCAATCCCGAAGCTGGCTGAACGTGTAGTCCCGCCCTTGCTGCGGCTGGTGGCAGGCGAAACACGCAGAAGCCGCGTCTTTGCCCACGACCCGATCGGTCGGATCACCTGCGCCGAAGCCTTCGAAGCCCCAGCCACCGGTCGACGCAAACCTTTTTGCGTCCTTGTGCATGACACCAAGCACCTTGCGTTGCCCCTCGCTGATCGCATTGTCGGCGGTTGAGGCATCCAGCAGATCGAAGACGATCACGGCTCCATCGGGGAAGTTTGCGCTACGGTATCCCTTGAGTGCCTTGTCGTTGGCATAGATATGGTGAATGCCACCAAATGCTGAATGAAGCGGATGGCCCTCTTCAATCACCATGCTCTTGACGTGGTGCCAGTCGCGGTATCCGTCCGGGTAAGGGACTTGTGGCTCGGCCGCGAAAGCCGTCGTGGTGGCGGTCACGCACAACGCGGCCAGAATGGTTGCTCTCATTGGGACTCTCTCCTTATTTGAGTTCGGCGATCGACGCGCCGAAGTTGATGTGGAAAGGTTGTCCACTGATCACCAATGCGGGTACCGACTTGACACCCGCGGATTCCGCTTCGCCGATGCGCGACTGCGTTTCGCCCAGGTGGACGACCTCGATATCGAAGCGGGTCGGATCGATCGCGTCGGCGATCTGCCGTTCGGCGGCGACACATACGGGGCAACCGGCGTGATAGAAAGTGGCTCGTGTTTTCATGTAAGGACTCCTAACTAAATATGCCGTGGATTTCCCCGAGCACCGTGCACGGGGAGGTTAGGCCGCTGTCAGGCGGCGGATTCGTGCTCCGGACAGTCGACGCGCAAATGGCGTTCGGCCATCGGCGCCCCAACGAAGGCACAGTAATGTGGCGTGTCCGTACCCGGCGCGATGTTTTCGCGGAAATGGCGACACGTCACGCAGGTACGCTGAGGTGCTATCAGTTCGCGGAGTTGCAGCTGGCGGATCATCTTGATCACCAATGCCAACAGCGTCTCCTGCTCACTCTCCGAAAGACCCATGACCACAGGTGCGAAGCTGGGAGGCCAGTCTCGCGCGATTCGGGCACCTTTGGCGGTCACCCGCAGCGCAACTGCACGACCATCCAGGGCGTCTGCTTCCTTGCGCAACAACGACTTGGCTTCCAGAGTGGCCACCGCGTCGCTTGCCGTGGCCTTGCGCACCCCGGCATGCGCGGCTGCTGCGGTCAGGCGCGCACCTTCAGGACGGTTGGCGACGAATCGAAGGATGTCGGCCTGGGTCGGTGACAGTCCAGCCGCCGCTGCAGCTTGCCAGTCGAGCTGCCGGGCGACCGCAGCGAGCCGGGCGAGGCCATCTGCGAGCCGTCGTTCGAGCGGTTCCGTGATACTGTCGAACTTCATAGGTAGGAATCCTAACTAATGATCCCGGTTTGTCAAGAATCCCGTACAGGTGGTGCGGCCGGGCGTCCAAACCTGTGGGTTCAATCATTGGGCTCAACCGGATACCGCCGGTGACCGCAAACGTTGCGTGACACGTCGGATAGCCGCATCGGGGATTGCGGAGGTGGGCGCTGGAACTACCGGTTGGACCGTCACCCTCGCCAGCGCCTCCTTGCCGCGGCATGGAGATGCACCGTCGCAAACCCAAGGGTGTCTCTGCACCGGTTCAGGGCGCTGTTCAATCTTGGGTCTGTGCCGGATTCGGATGTCCTTGCGCAGGACTGCTACGCCTGACGGTTTGCGATGCGGATTTCGGGTATCGGGTATGCGGCGGACGGGGTTTCTCGACAAGGTCGGTTCCCTGCGTGCGGCGGCTGGATCGCGTTGGCGCGCAAGACAAGGCGACGGCACCTTTGGCGATCTGTGGTCTGCAATCCAGGCAAAGAAACGCCCGCCGGGCAGGCGGGCGAAATACCACAGCGAGGGGAGTCTCAGTGACCGTATCGGCTGGGATCGATCCGGGCTGATGTGCTACCAGATTTGTTTGAAGTGGGACAACGAAAACGCTCGCTGCGTGAGCAGGCGAATAGCGCCAAAATCTGCGCATACGAGGGACGGCGCGTTCGTGCACCAATGCAGCGACCGGCACATTGCGACGTCCGTCACGCGCATCGATGCGCTGGGTGGGCTTCGTCGCATTTTGTCGCGAAATAGCGCGGACCGCGGATGATCGGCCCTGTCATCGTCATTCGCCGGGGAACGTCGCCGACGTCGACTGACCGTCTTGATGACTCCGGCAGTCCGCATATCTGCAGTTGCCGTCACATCACTGATGTCCGTTCAAGCGCGATGGTCTTCGGCACCGCGACCGGCCGGCGCAGCGTCAGGATCGCTGCTCGTTTTCCAGCGCCTTCTTGGTGATCTCCTGATACAGGTTCACCGCACGGGCATACAGTGCCTGCAGGTCGGGGCGTTTTTCGGCGTAGCGTTTCACCTCGTCCGCGTCGTGCATCACGCGTTGCAGGAACGCAATGTCGGCATCGTTCAGCCTGTCGCCGCTGTCGACCCGCTTCTTGATGTCGAGTGCGCGGGGCAGGCGAAATTTTTCGAACCGCTCGAGCAATGCGAAAACGACGCCGTCGTCTTTTGAATGTTCGGTCATTGCTTGCTCCCTTATGCGACACGGGTTGCCGCATGAAACGATGCTAGCGCCCTGAGGGACTGCAGGCCAGCGTGGTCGGGCATCGTGGGTGCCCTGTCTGCACGCATCCTTGCCCGACCATCCGCGCGTGGACCGGTCGATTTCCCGATCGTGTTGTGTAGAATGCGCGCTGGCGAGGGGGGTGAGACAAGCACCGGAGTCTGGCGCGGGCCAGGATCCGCACCCCAGGCCTGCTCGAACCGGACTCAGTCCAAATCCGGAAAAAAGAAAGTGGCCAGTCCGCGGTTGGGAAATGTGACCACGCAATGCTCCGAACCATCGCCGTACCCGGCAGTTTCGACGCAGGGAAATACGTCTATATTGTTGAGACGCAGAAAGCCGGGGCGATCCTCATCCTCTGAATGTCCCCTGTTCTGGACTCAGCGTGCTGGATGTGGTCTAAAGCACCGGTTTGCTAACAATCCTTACTATCAGCCTGGCGCGCGCGGGCGACCATCGGGAGGAGAAGACAACTGATGAAACGGAAAGGGACTAACACGATTCGTGCGTTGTTCGCAGCGGCCGCATGGCTGACCGCGGCGGGCGTCAGCGCTGCGGACAAACCCAATATTTTGGTGATCTGGGGAGACGATATCGGAACCTGGAACATCAGCCACAACAACCGCGGCATGATGGGCTACCAGACGCCCAACATCGATCGCATCGCCAGCGAGGGTGTGGCCTTCACCGACTACTACGCGCAGCAGAGCTGCACCGCCGGGCGCGCGGCCTTCATCAGCGGCTCCGTACCGGTCCGTTCGGGCATGACCAAGGTCGGTCTGCCGGGTGCCGCCGAGGGCTGGCAGAAGACCGATGTGACCATGGCGACGGTGCTCAAGGGCCAGGGCTATGCGACCGGCCAGTTCGGCAAGAACCACCAGGGTGACCGCAACGAGCATCTGCCGACGATCCACGGCTTCGACGAGTTCTTCGGCAACCTCTATCACCTCAATGCCGAGGAAGAACCCGAAAACGTGGACTATCCGCGTGACCAGAAGCTGGCCAACGGCAAGACCTTCCTCGAGACCTTCGGGCCACGTGGTGTGCTGCATTGCTACGCGACCGACAAGGACGACTCGACCGAGGATCCGCGTTTCGGCAAGGTGGGCAAACAGCGGTGTGAGGACACCGGTCCGCTGACCAAGAAGCGCATGGAGACGGTCGACGACGAGACCTCCGACCGCGCGGTCGAGTTCATCAAGGAGCAGCACCAGGCGGGCAAACCGTGGTTCGTGTGGTGGAACGGTACGCGCATGCACTTCCGTACCCACGTGAAAGAAGAGCACCGTGGCCTTTCCGGGCAGGACCAGTACTCCGACGGCATGGTCGAACACGACATGCATGTCGGCAAGCTGCTCAAGACGCTGGAAGATCTGGGCGTGGCGGACAACACCATCGTGTTCTATTCGACCGACAACGGTCCGCACTACAACACCTGGCCTGATGCCGGCACGACGCCGTTCCGCAGTGAAAAGAACTCGAACTGGGAAGGCGCCTACCGCGTTCCCGCGTTTATCCGTTGGCCGGGGCACTTTCCGGCTGGCAAGACGCTAAATGGGATCGTCGCCCACGAAGACTGGCTGCCGACTTTTGCAGCGGCCGCCGGTGCGCCCGATGTCAAACAGAAGCTGCTGAAAGGCGTTGATATCAACGGCCGGCACTACCGCAATCATATCGACGGCTACGACCAGCTCGATTACCTGAGCGGCAAGACCGATCAGTCACCGCGTCACGAATTCTGGTACGTGAACGACGACGGCCAGGTGGTCGCCGCCCGCTACGACGACTGGAAGGTCGTGTTCCTGGAGAACCGCGGCCAGGCGTTCGGCGTATGGCGCGAGCCGTTCACCGAGCTGCGCGTTCCGCTGTTGTTCAACCTGCGTCGCGATCCGTTCGAAAAGGCGCAGCACAACTCCAACACCTACAATGACTGGTTCCTCGACCGGCCGTTCGTGATCGTGCCGATACAGGGTCTGGCCGCGAAGTTCCTGATGACGATGAAGGAATTTCCGCCGAGCCAGTCGCCCGGATCCTTCAACCTCACCAAGATCGAGGAGAAACTGAAGGACATGGGCTCCGGCAGATAACCTCGACAAGCCTGGGGCGGAGTTCGCTCCGCCAATCGAGAAAGCAGATGGCCGCTCTGTAAAGAGCGGCCTTTTTCTGAAGAGGGACAACCATGAAGACTTGGTTCTGGAAGTTGCTGTGTGCGGCCATGCTGGTCGCGCAACCGGTGTTCGCCGATCCGCTGGCCTCGTGGAACGACGGCAAGACCAAGCAGGCCATCGTCGACTTCGTGCAGGCGGTAACGACCGACGGTGGCGCACAGTACGTGCCGGTGGCGGAGCGGATTGCGGTATTCGACAACGACGGCAATCTGTGGGCGGAAAAGCCGGCGTATTTCCAACTGCTGTTTGCGATCGACCGGGTCAAGGCGTTGGCGCCCGAGCACCCTGAGTGGAAGACCGAGCAGCCGTTCAAAGCGGTGCTGGAAGACGATATGGAGGCCTTGGCGGCTTCCGGCGAAAAGGGTCTGCTGCAGCTGGTGATGGCCTCGCATGGTGGCATGACCACGGCCGAGTTCGCGCGCATCGTCGAGGATTGGATTACGACGGCACGACATCCCAAGACCGGCAAGCTGTACACCGAGATGGTCTACCAGCCGATGCTCGAGCTACTCGGGTACTTGCGGGCAAACGGCTTCAAGACATTCATCGTTTCGGGGGGTGGCATCGAGTTCATGCGGCCCTGGGCGGAGCGCGTCTACGGCGTGCCACCGGAACAGGTGATCGGCAGCAGCATCAAGGTGGAATTCGAGATGACCGAGTCCGGGCCCGTGCTGCGCCGCCTGCCCGAGATCGATTTCATCGATGACAAGGCCGGCAAGCCCGTGGGAATCCACAAGTTCATCGGCCGTGTTCCGCTGTTTGCGTCCGGCAATTCCGACGGTGACCTGCAGATGCTGCAGTGGACCACGGCCGGCGAGGGCGCGCGCTTCGGCCTGCTGTTGCATCACACCGACGGCGAGCGCGAATGGGCGTACGACCGGAAGTCGCATGTCGGCAAGCTGGACAAGGCACTGGACGAGGCGTCGCAGAAGGGCTGGACGGTCATCGACATGAAGAACGACTGGAACAAGGTGTTCGCGCAGTGAGCAGCAGGTCAGGGTGCCGCTGCAGCACAAGCGGCACAGGGCGACATTTCCCGACATCGGCGCCGCCTGCCTCTATCGCTGTCCGGTCCTGCCGATGGTGGATCGGTATTGGCCTGCTTATGGCCGGGTTCGCTGCGGCGGCCGCAGACGACGACTGGGGGTATACCGCCACGGTCTATCTCTGGGGCGCAGGGATCGAGGGCGACACCGCGGCCGACAATCACGTCGATGTCGGTTTCGACACGCTGATCAGCAACCTCGACATGGCCTTCATGGGGTCGCTGGAGGCCAGGCGATCGAGGTGGTCACTATTCGCGGATGTCGTCTACATGGACGTGAGCGCGAGCGACAGCGGCAGCGTGAAACTCCCGGTCGGGCCGGGTATTCCCGCCAGGGTCGACGCGGACGTCGCAACCAAGGGGACGGTGCTCACGCTCTGGGCCGGATACGATCTGATGAGCAGCGAGACGGCCCGGGTCGATCTGCGCGCCGGGGTCCGCTATTTCAACCTCGCGCTCGATTTCGCGGCACAGCTGCAGCCGGGCCCCCTCGAGGCACTGGCGATAGAGCGCAGCATCCACGATTCGCTCAGTGTCTGGGACGGCATCCTGGGGCTGGGAGGAGAGGTGCGCCTCGGCGAGCGCTGGTACGGCCTCTATCATGTCGATGTCGGCAGCGGCGAGTCGAGGCTGACCTGGCAGGCGCAGCTCGGTGTCGGACGCGCATTCGACTGGGGCGACGTCGCGCTGAGCTACCGGCACCTCGAGTGGGACTTCAAGTCCGGCAGTGCGATCGACAACGTCCATTTCAGTGGCCCGCTGTTGAGTGCCCGGTGGCATTTCTGAACGGCCCGCCATGTGCGCGGTCGTCGCAGTTCGCAGCATAGGCGGCCAGATGTATCTCCGTGACCGGGAGGCGATCGCTGCTCGGGGGATTGGTGCATGAGCTCTCTCTTCGGCTGGATCGTCGGTCCGCTTCTCACCGTCTCGATGATCGTGGCGCCGGCCGCCGCGTTGGCCGAGCCGACGCCGGATTCAGGACCGGGCTACGTCGGCTCGTCCGCCTGTAAGACCTGCCACGCGGAACAGTACCGGTCCTGGCTCGGCTCCCATCACGACCTGGCCATGCAAGCGGCCACGGATGCAACCGTGCTCGGGGACTTCGGCGGTCGCGTCTTCGAGCACCGCGGTGTGCGCAGTCGTTTCTTCCGCGACGGCCCGCGATTCATGGTCGAGACCCAGGGCGCGGACGGCGCCCAGCACGTCTACGAGGTCGGCTTCACGTTCGGCGTAGCGCCTTTGCAGCAATACCTGGTCGGCTTTCCCGACGGACGTTACCAGGCGCTCACGGTCGCCTGGGACAGCCGCCCCGCGGAGGCCGGCGGACAGCGCTGGTTCAGCCTGTATCCCGACGAAGATGTCCCGCCAGGCGACGAACTTCACTGGCTGTCGTCCGCACACAACTGGAATTTTGCATGCGCCGAGTGTCATTCGACGAACCTGCGCAAGGGTTATGACTCCGCGCAAGACCGTTACGCGACGACCTGGAGCGAGATCGACGTCGGGTGCGAGGCCTGTCACGGCCCGGCTTCCCGCCACGTGGAGTTGGCGGAGGCGGCCGGCAGGGGAGAGTCAGCGGCGTATCCGGCCGATCACGGGCTGGTGGTACAGCTCGCACCGGGCGCGACATGGAGCGCAGCGGAGGGCAGCGATACCGCGGTGCGCACCTCGGCGGCGAAAGGCGCGTCCCAGCTCGAGCTGTGTGGCCGCTGTCATGCACGCCGATCGCAGCTGTCCGAGGACTATCGACACGGTGCGCCGTTATCCGACAGCCATCGCGTGGCGCTGCTGGAGGACGGCTTGTATTTTCCCGACGGGCAGATGCTCGACGAGGTCTATGTCTACGGTTCTTTCCGACAGAGCCGGATGCATGCGGCAGGCGTGACCTGCAGCGACTGTCACGAACCTCACAGCCTGAAGATCCGCCGTGCTGGCAATGCGCTGTGCACGGCATGCCACAAGGCCGAGGCCTACGACTCGAGCCGGCATCACTTCCACCCTGCAGGTGGTGACGGCAGTGCCTGCGTCGACTGCCACATGCCGGCACGCACCTACATGGTGGTCGATCCCCGTCGTGATCACAGCTTCCGTATTCCGCGTCCCGACCTGGCAGCCTCCCTCGGCGTGCCGGATGTCTGCAGTGGCTGCCACAAGGGACGCAGTGCCGCCTGGGCGGCGCAACAGATCCGGCAATGGTACGGTGCTGACCGTCGCGAGGGCTTTCAGACCTATGCCGCGGCATTCGCGGCCGCGCGCGCGGATCAGGCCGATGCGCCCGAACGGCTCGCCGCGTTGGCGGTGGACCCGGCAGCACCGGCGATTGCGCGGGCCACGGCTTTGGGTGCATTGGGGGCTCACCTGGGTCCCGGATCCATCCAGGCGGTCGTCAATGGGCTCTACGCCGAGGACGCACTCGAACGGCGTGCGGCGGTGGAAGCCTTGGCGCGGCTTGATCGGGACACGCGCTGGAAGCTGCTGGTCCCGCTGCTCGCGGACCCGGTGCGCGGCGTGCGCATCGCTGTCGCGGTCGCATTGTCGGACGTTCGGGTGGCGGAACTCGAGGCCGCCGACCGACCGCGTCTGCAGCGGGTGTTCGATGAATACCTCGCAGCGGAACGTCTCAATGCCGACCGCGCCGAACACTGGGTGAACCTGGCCGGTTTCCATGCGCGTCAGGGGATGATCGACGAGTCCGAGCGGGCGTTCGGAGAGGCCTTGAGGCGGGATCCCGGGTATCTGCCTGCCTACGTGAACCAGGCGGATCTGCTGCGCACGCTGGATCGTGAAGCGGATGCCGAACGTGTCCTGCGTGCGGGTATCGCGGCACGCCCGAATGCGGCGAGCCTGCACCACGCGCTGGGACTGTTGATGATCCGTACCGGGCGGACCGAGGCCGCGATGGAAAGCCTGAAAACGGCTTACGAATTCGCGCCGGAGGCCCCCCGTTTCGGGTACGTCTACGGTGTCGCGCTGGATTCGACCGGGGCGGCTCCGCAGGCGCTGAAGGTGTGGGAAGCGGTCGCACGGCGGCACCCGAACGATCGGGACAGCCTGCAGGCCCTCGCCGTGGGTCTCCATCGGCAGGGCCTGAACGAGCAGGCGCTCGGCTATGCAGAACGGCTGCGCCAGTTGCTGCCCGGCAATCGCAGCGTCGTGGAGTTGATCGAAACCATCCGCGCGGATCAGACGCAGCGTTGATCGATCCGGTGGGGCTGCGCCGCGACGGGGCGTGTCCGCGACCTGTCGCCAAGCGGGCCCCAAATCGGCGAAAATCGGCCAAACAACCGAGAACGAACCAACGGCGATCTAACGAAGGACCCCAGGCCACGATGAACAAAGTACTCAGAATACTCGACCGGCAGGAAGTGCAGATCCACAACAATGTGCTGCACATGTTTCGACTCGCCGAGCAGGCGCAGGCGTCGGCGATGGACAGCCTGATGAGCCAGGAAGCCGGTCTTGCGCAGACGGTCGTGGAGCAGGACACCCAGATCAACCAGATGCTGCAGGTCATCGAGGGCGAATGCCTGCAGGCCCTGGCATTGCACCAGCCGGTCGCCGCCGATCTGCGCGACATCGTCGCCAGTCTGCAGATCTCGACGGAACTCGAACGTATCGCGGACCATGCCAAAGACATCGCGAAGATCGTGCTGGGGATGGATCCGGGCGATTTTTCCGGACCCATCGATCGTCTGGAGGCGATGCATGATATCTGCGGAAACATGCTGACACGCGTGATGGAGGCCTACGAGAACCGGGATGCCGAGCTGGCGCGGGCCGCCGCGGACGACGATCGCGAGGTGGACGACCTGGACGAGCAGGCGGCGTCAAACCTGCTGATGCAGCTGATGACCTCTGCCGACCCGACGATGCGTGCGACGCACCTGTTGTGGATCGCCTACCATCTGGAGCGCATCGGCGATCGGGTCACCAATATCGCCGAGCGGGTGGTGTTCATGGTGACCGCCGAGACACCGGAACTCGGGTAGCCCTGGAT
Source organism: Chromatiaceae bacterium (assembly GCA_024235395.1). NCBI lineage: Bacteria > Pseudomonadati > Pseudomonadota > Gammaproteobacteria > Chromatiales > Chromatiaceae > Chromatiaceae bacterium. The sequence continues at coordinate 709,866 of JACKMK010000004.1, read as the reverse complement.
CGGCCGCGCCGTGCAGGCGAGATCGGCATCACCCGGCAGCCCGGCGGGGCGCATGACGCGCCCGTGAACCCGGCCGTGTGCCGGGCACGAAGCGTCATGCGGCGCTGATCTCGATCAGCGCCTCGTTCGGATTGACCGAGTCGCCTTTCTGCACGTACACGCCGGTGACGGTGCCGGCGATCGGCGCCTGCACCTCGGTCTCCATCTTCATCGCCTCGGTGATCAGCACCGGCTGGCCGGCGGTCACGCTGTCTCCCTCCTTGACCAGCACGTCCACGATATTGCCCGGCATCGACGTGGTCACGTGACCCTCCTCGGTGGCCCGCGGCCGCTTGCCGGCAATCCCCTGTTTGACGGCGCCTTTCGCGCCACCTTCCAGCACCACCTGGTCGAGCGTCTCGACCACGACCTCTTCGGGCACGCCGTCGACGGTGAAATAGAAATGTCGCTCAGACTGTTCCTTGTGTCCCGCCCCGGTCACCTTGATGTGATAGGTCTCGCCGTGCAGTGCGATATTGAACTCGGTGGGTGCCGTGCTCGGCGTCGCGTTGCCTTGTGCCGGTTCCAGCTGTTCCGGTACCAGGGTTCCGGCGGCGCGCTGTTCGAGATACAGCCTGCCGACCTCGGGAAACATCGCGTAGGTCAGCACGTCTTCCTCGCTGCCGGCGAGCTGGCCGATCTCGTTGCGCAGCTTGTCCAACTCGGGGCTGAGCAGGTCGGCGGGACGCACCTCGATGATCTCCTCGTTGCCCACCGCCTGTTGCTGCAGGGTCGGGTTGACGGTCGCCGGTGCGCGCCCGTAGCCACCCTGCAGGTAGCGCTTCACTTCGTTGGTGATGCTCTGGTAGCGCTTGCCGGTGAGCACGTTCAGTACCGCCTGGGTGCCGACGATCTGCGAGGTCGGGGTGACCAGCGGCGGGTAACCGAGGTCCTTGCGCACCGCCGGTATCTCGACCAAAACCTCGTTCATGCGGTCCAGCGCGTTCTGTTCCTTCAGCTGGTTGGCGAGGTTGGAGATCATGCCGCCGGGTACCTGGTTCACCTGCACCCGGGTATCGACGCCGGTGTAGTCGCTCTCGAACTGGTGGTATTTCTTGCGCACCGCATAGAAATACATGCCGACCTCCTGGATTTTCTCCAGGTCCAGACCGGTGTCGTATTCGGTGCCGCGCAGTGCCGCGACCATGCTCTCGGTCGGCGCATGGCTGGTGCCGCCCGCCATCGACGAGATCGCGGTATCGATGTGCGTGCAACCCGCCTCGATAGCTTTCAGATGACACATCTCCGCCTGCCCCGATGTGGCGTGACTGTGCAGGTGCAGGGGCAGATCGACCGCGTCGCTGAGTGCCTTGACGAGATCGCTGGTGGCCATCGGCGTGAGCAGGCCCGCCATGTCCTTGATCGCCAGCGAGTCACAGCCCATCGCGGCGAGTTCCTTGGCCATGGCCACGAAACCGCGCGTGTCGTGTACCGGACTCACGGTGTAGCAGATCGTCCCCTGGGCGTGCCTGTCGGCCGCCTTGGTGGCCTCGATCGAGACCTTGAGATTGCGCACATCGTTCATCGCATCGAAGATGCGAAACACGTCCATGCCATTGGACGCCGCCCTCTCCACGAAGGCACGCACGACGTCGTCGGAGTAATGACGGTAGCCGAGCAGGTTCTGGCCGCGCAGCAACATCTGCAGTCGGGTATTCGGCAGTGCCTCGCGCAGCTTGCGCAGGCGTTCCCAGGGGTCCTCTTTGAGGAAACGCACGCAGGCGTCGAAGGTGGCGCCGCCCCAGCATTCCAACGACCAGTAGCCGATCGCATCGAGCTTCGGACAGATCGGCAACATGTCGTCCAGCCGCATGCGCGTTGCGAGCAACGACTGATGGGCATCACGCAGGATGACGTCGGTGACATGGACTTTCGACATGAAAATACCTCGTGATCAAAGGCCGGCGTGGGCCGCGATGGCTGCGGCGATGGCACCTGCGAGTTCACCCTTGCGGCGTTTGCAGGAATAGCTGGTCAACTGTGGGTGGGCGTCGACAAAACCGGTGTTGAAGGATCCGCTGCGGAAGTCGGCATTGCCGAGGATCTCCAGATAGTACGGAATCGTGGTGCGAATGCCGTCGACACCCATGTCGCGTAGCGCGCGCTCGCCGCGCGCGATCACATCGTCCCAACTCAATGCCCAGACGATCACCTTGGCGAGCATCGAGTCGTAATACGGCGGCACCGTGTAGCCGGTATAGATCGCGGTGTCGGTGCGCACGCCCGGACCACCCGGTGCATAGTAGCGGCTGATGCGGCCAAAGCTGGGCAGGAAGTTGTTCTTCGGGTCCTCGGCGTTGATGCGGAACTGCATCGCGAAGCCACGCCGCGCGATCTCGTGTTGTTTGAAGCGTAACGGCAGCCCCGCCGCGATGCGGATCTGTTCTTCGACGATATCCACCCCGGTGATGGTCTCGGTAATCGTATGCTCGACCTGGACGCGTGTGTTCATCTCCATGAAGTAGAAGCGCCCGTCGGCATCTTGCAGGAATTCGACCGTGCCGGCGTTCGTGTAACCGACCGCCTTGGCCGCGATCACCGCCAGGCCACCGATATACTGGCGTTCGGCCTCATCGAGCTGCGGCGATGGCGCGATCTCGACGAGTTTCTGATTGCGCCGCTGGATGGAGCAGTCGCGTTCGTACAGGTGGATCGCGTGGCCATGACTGTCGGCCAGTACCTGTACCTCGATATGGCGCGGGTTGACGATGCATCGCTCGAGGAAGACGTCGGCCCGACCGAACGCCTTGGTCGCCTCCGAGATGACACGTTCCCAGTTCTTCCGCAGCTCGTCCGGCGTGTCGCAGCGTCGAATCCCGCGGCCGCCGCCGCCAGATGTCGCTTTCAGCATGATCGGGTAGCCGATCTGCTGCGCCAGTTCGATCGCCTCGTCCAGGCTGGCCAGATTACCCGCCGAACCGGGGGTGACCGGTAGGCCGGCAGCCTGCATCGCGCGGCGTGCCTCGGTCTTGTCGCCCATGCGTTGGATCACCTCGGCGCTCGGTCCGACGAAGGTGATGCCGCGCCGTGCGCAGGCCTCTGCCAACTCCGGGTTCTCGGATAGGAAACCGTAGCCCGGATGGATCGCATCACAGCCGGTAGCGACTGCGAGGTTCGCGATGCGGTGCACGTTGAGGTAGCCGGCCAGCGGGTCACCGCCAAGGCTGTAGGCCTCGTCGGCCTTCTTGACGTGCAGCGAGTAGCGGTCGGCATCGGAATAGATCGCTGCCGAGCGAATCCCCATCTCGGCGCATGCGCGGATGATGCGCACAGCGATCTCGCCGCGGTTGGCGATCAGTAACTTTCGAAACACGGGGCCTTCTCCGGCGACCGGCCACTCAGGCCGAACCCGGTAAATTTACCCCGAGTACAGTTTGCTGCAAAGCAACATCGCATCCCGGTCCGGCAAGTGCGCCCCCGGTGGGGGAGCTCCGGTCACCCGCCGGCGCTGGCGGTGATCACCAGGTAACTGTTGTACGCCGCGAACGCGATCAGCAGAACCAGTCCCTCGAGGCGGTTGATCCGACCATTCCCACGAAAACCGTAGGCCATCACGAACAATGCGACGGTGAACGCCAGCATGGTCAGCCAGTCGCGAGACACGGCGTCCGGCGTGATGTCGTGCAGCGGGGCTATCACCCCGGCGATGCCGATCACCGCCAGCAGATTGAACATGTTGGAGCCGATCACGTTGCCGAGCGCGATGTCGTGCTCACCCTTACGCGCGGCAATCACCGACGCCGCGAGTTCCGGCAGCGAGGTCCCGAGTGCGACGATCGTCAGCCCGATCACGAGGTCGCTGACACCCAGCGCATGGGCGATCTCCACCGCGCCCCAAACCAGGAGACGCGAACTGACGATCAGCAATACCAGTCCGACTGCGAGCCACATCAGTGCGCGCCCCAGGGGCATCGGGTGCTCCGGAAGCTCCTGGTCCATCTCCTTGGCGAGCACGTCGGTGCGATGCCTCAGGCCCTCGACCAGGGTCCAGCCGATCAGCCCGACGAGACCGGCCAACAGCAGTGCGGACTCGATGCGGCTCAGCTCGTGATCCCAAAGCAGGCTGCCAGTCAGTGCGCTGATCATCAGCAGCAGCGGCAACTCGCGACGGACGATATTGGAATGCACGGCGATCGGTGCCACCAACGCAGTGACACCGAGTATCAGGCCGATGTTGACGATGTTGGATCCGAGCGCGTTGCCCAGCGCCAGTTCCGGATTGCCATCGAGAGACGCCACTGCAGACACGACCATCTCCGGCGCAGAGGTGCCGAATCCGACGATCAGCATACCGACCAACAGCGGGGACATCCCGGCGTGGCGTGCGGTCGCGGCGGCACCCTCGACAAAGCGGTCTGCGCTCCAGACCAGCAGGGCGAAGCCGCCCAGGATCGCGACTGAGGCCCAGATCATCGGCAAGGTCCGCCATCTGCCTGTGGCAGGCAATGGACATGGCCAACCGTCGGAATCGCGCGGCGCCGGGCGCGGTGACCTCTCGCGCCAGGCGTACCAGCGCGCAGATGCCTTGGTAATTCGACACACAACATGCGGTATCTCCGGGATGGTTCTGGCAAAACCACGGCCGCGTGATTCCGCCCCCGGACCGGCGCGGTCCATCCCGGGTCTTGTCAAACCCGAGATCGGGACGGGGTCGCCGCGGGAATCTGCCGGAAGTCCGTTGTCGATCCCCCAGTCGGGCTGAGCGACTATGCCTCCGGAAAGAGAGCGGCATGATAGGGCGCGCGCATGGTGGTGGCAAACGGCAGGCCACCACCGAATGCTCGGCACTCGCTCACGCGATACGGACGTTGGTATAGCCGAAGCTGCGCATCATGCGCTTGATCTGCGGTTTGCCTCCGATCAGATAGCGGACGTAGCAATGACCGTGGTGCAGGCCGCCGCTGTCGCGATAGTCGAACTCGACCAACTGCGTCCTTTCGAGAAGTTCGATCACTTTTTCGATCAACGCCTTCATGGTTTGCCCTCCACGAAGCGCGGCGTCGCTGTCTGCTGGTCGCCACGACGGAGCATCCCGATCGCCGTTGCGCTTCTTGCAAGCGTGGGCTTTCTCGTCTCTCACTATGGTTATCGGCGGGTACCGGCCGGGGCTTAGCGAGGTTAGGCAATGCATTCGCCTGACCGCAGAAGCGCTGCGTGTTCGTGCGCGATCCAGGCCGGCCCGCGGCCGCCGGGTGCAAGAGACCGATAGCGGGCTGTCGAGTGAACGACGCCTCTGGAGTGGACGGCCGGTATAGCCCGTCCCGGGCGACGTCGCGCGTTATCATCTGCCGCAGACAAACGACACAGGAACTGAGCATGGCGGCATCCAGCCTGTTGGCATTGATCGACGACATCGCGACGGTGCTCGACGATATCTCGTTGATGACCAAGGTCGCGGCGAAAAAGACCGCCGGCGTACTGGGCGATGACCTGGCATTGAATGCACAGCAGGTGGCGGGCGTCCGAGCGGATCGTGAGCTGCCGGTGGTCTGGGCGGTCGCCGCCGGTTCGCTGCGCAACAAAGCGATCCTGGTGCCAGCGGCGTTGGCGATCAGCGCGGTGATTCCCTGGGCGATCACTCCCTTGTTGATGCTCGGCGGGGCCTTCTTGTGTTTCGAGGGGTTCGAGAAGCTGGCGCATCGGCTCCTGCATTCACGGGCAGAAGATGCGCAGACCGAATCGCAGCTGACGGAGGCCCTCGGCGATCCCAGGGTCGACATGCGGGACATCGAGCGCGACAAGATCCGCGGTGCGATCCGCACCGATTTCATCCTTTCGGCGGAGATCATCGTGATCACGCTGGGGACTGTCGCCGATGCCGGTTTTGCGACGCAGGTTGCGGTGTTGATCGGCATTGCGTTGTTGATGACGGCTGGCGTCTACGGCCTGGTGGCCGGCATCGTCAAGCTCGATGATGCCGGCTTGTGGTTGAGTCGCTTTGCGGGGGAGGGGGGCGGCGCGCGCCTCGCGCGCTGGTCCGGGCGGCGCATTCTCGCGGCGGCGCCCCGGTTGATGAAGCTGCTGTCGGTTGCCGGCACCGCGGCGATGTTCCTGGTCGGCGGTGGGATACTGGTACACGGCCTGCCATGGCTGCATGAACTGATCCACGGCGCCACCGATGGTGTGCAGGCGATCCCGGCGCTCGGCGCCGTCCTTGCCGGTGTCACGCCAATGTTGCTGAATGCCGTGATCGGGATCGTCGCGGGCGGGTTGGTGTTGGCGACCGTCTCCGCCGGTCGCTGGGTCTGGCGGTCGTTCGGCGCAGGTTGAACCCAGGCCGATGGCAACGGCGAGGCGTTTCAAGGCGGTGTTGCTCGATATGGACGGCGTGCTGTTTCACGGTGACCGCGTGTTGCCGGGGGCTGCGCGTTTCCTGCACGCCATCGCCGCGTTGCCGCATTGTTTCGTCACCAACAACCCGATTCGGACGCCGCAGCAGATCAGCGACCATTTCGCCGCGCTGGGGCTGCCGCGACCGCGCCCGGAACGGATCCTGACCAGCGCCCTGGCGACTGCCGCGTGGTTGTCGTTGGAGAAGCCGGGCTTTCGCTATTACCCGGTCGGTGCCCCCGGCCTGGATGAGGCGCTGCGGGCCGTCGGTTCGTACGACGCCGAAGCGGCGGATTTCGTCGTCGTCGGCGAGGGCCCCGGCCTGGACTTTCACACGCTGACCACCGGCATCAACCTGATTCTCAAACGCGGTGCCCGCCTGGTGAGCACCAATCCCGATCACAACGTCGACGCCGACCGCGACGGCAGGCACCAGGTACTACCGGGCGGTGGGGCCCTGGTCGCGCCGTTCGCGGTGGCGACCGGCGTAGAGCCGGTGGTTGTCGGCAAGCCGCATCCGCTGTTGTACCGCATGGCGGTCGACCGACTCGCGCTTGCGGCGGGCGACTGCGTGATGGTCGGGGACCGGCCCGATACCGATATCGCCGGTGCGCAGGCGCTGGGCATGGCAACGGCGCTGGTGCGCAGCGGGCGGTTCGGGCCTGGCGCCGGCCTGCCCGCCGGGATCCGGCCGGATTGGGATACAGACTCGCTGACGGAGCTGGCGGAAGAATGGCGCAGCCTGGGGTTCTGACAGGCGCCGGGTGTCGTGCAGCGCCCAGAAGACGGTAAAAAAAACCAAAGCCGGTGAAAACCGGCTTCGAATGGGCGTCCTCAAAGGCGCCAGCGTCGTTTTTGTTGTTGTCTGTCGCGTTCCCTTGCGCTCGGCTTTTTTGCTTTCTGATCAAGCACATTGCGGGCCAATAAAAAATAAGCAAATATTTACAATATGTTGTAACTGAAAGTTCAGGTAGTCTTATATCAGGAATGTAAAAGGATCTGACGTTCGGTGCCCGTGTCGAACGGGTCTTGGACGTCGGCGGGTGTCGTCCTGGGCGGCCGTTGCCGGATGATGACCATTGATTTTGACCGTCCCGTCCGGTTCGGCCGATAATCGCCCGCTGATTCATGCCCCTACAGTCGAGTTTTTCAAAATAACTATGAAAATCGGTATTCCGAAAGAAATAGTCGATGGTGAGCGGCGCGTTGCGGCCACGCCGGACGTGGTTGCCAAGCTCACCAAGAACGGCCTGGCTGTGTGGCTGGAGCACGGAGCCGGTGAGGCGGCGGACTTCGAGGATGCGGCTTACGAGGCGGTCGGCGGACAGTTCACCGACGCGGCCGGCGCGCTCGGATGTGACATTGTCGCCAAGGTGCGCAAGCCCACGCCGGCCGAGGTGGAGCAACTGCGCGAAGGTGCGGTGTTGATCGGCCTGGCCGAATCCTGTGGCGACGACCCGGTGATCGCCGCGCTACAGACCCGTGGGGTGACGATGCTGGCGATGGAGCGGATTCCGCGGATATCGCGCGCGCAGTCCATGGACGCCCTGTCGTCGCAGAGCAATATCGCCGGTTATCGGGCGGTGATCGAAGCGGCCAGCCATTTCGGTCGCTTCATGCCGCTGATGATGACGTCGGCCGGCTCCGCGAAGCCCGCCCGTGTCGTGGTGCTCGGCGCCGGGGTGGCCGGCCTGCAGGCGATCGCGACCGCACGGCGCCTGGGGGCCGACGTACACGCCTATGACGTGCGTCCGGAGACGCGCGAGCAGATCCAGTCGCTCGGAGCCAAACCGATCGACCTGGATATCGGTGAGGAGGGCTCGGGCGAGGGGGGCTATGCCAAGGAACTCTCCGATGAGGCCAAGGCCCGCCAGCAGGCACTGCTCGCCGATGAACTGGCGAAGGCGCATGTCATCATCACGACCGCGTTGATCCCGTGCCGACCGGCGCCGGTGCTGGTCACGGAGGACGTCGTCAAGCGCATGCGCCCGGGTTCGGTGATCGTGGATCTGGCCGCATCGACCGGAGGCAACTGCCCGCTGACCGAAGCCGACAAGGTCGTGGTCAAGCATCGCGTGGTATTGGTCGGCCACACCAACTATCCGGCGATGATGCCGTCCGATGCGAGCGCGTTCTACGCACGCAATATTGCGAACCTGCTCGACATCATGCTCGAGCGCTCGGCGGACGGGGTCGTGTTGAAGGACCTGGACGCCGACGAGATAACACGCGCATCCCAACTGCGCCCGTCGACCTGAGGCGGCCGGCCGGGGCCACGGGTATTCGATTTTTGATTTGAGGAAAATACGATGCCAGACACACTGGTGGCACTCTATGTATTCGTTCTGGCGTGCTTCATCGGCTATTGGGTGATCTGGGGTGTCACGCCGTCGTTGCACACCCCCCTGGTCGCGCTGACCAATGCAATCTCAGGGATCGTGATCGTCGGAGCCTTGCTGGTGACCGGTCTTGAATCGGCCGGTACCCTGGCCGAGATCACCGGCTTCTTCGCGGTGCTGCTCGCCTCGATCAATGTGTTTGGCGGTTTCCTGGTCACCAACCGGATGCTTGCCATGTTTCGCAAAAAGAACAAATGAGGTCCTGAGGTATGCAGATCTCCGCAAATGCCCAGGCCATCGCCTATCTCGTCTCGGCCATTCTGTTCATCCTGGCGCTCAAGGGACTGACCCATCCCGCGACCGCGCGTCGTGGCAATTTCTACGGCATGGCCGGCATGGCGCTTGCGATCGTTGCGACGCTGCTCGGCAGCGACGTGCAGTCGTACGGGTTCATCATCGCCGGGGTGCTGGTCGGCGCGCCGATCGGTACCGTGCTGGCGATGCGCATACAGATGACGGCGATGCCGCAACTGGTTGCGGCGTTGCACAGTTTCGTGGGCCTCGCCGCAGTGTTGGTCGCGATCGGCACCTATTTCAACAAGCGCGATCTCGGGCAACTGAATGCGTTGTTGATGGGCGAGTTGTCAGCCGGCGTGATCATCGGTGCGATCACGTTCACCGGTTCGGTCATCGCATTCGGAAAACTGCAGGGACTGATCTCCGGCAAACCGGTCAAGTTCACGCTGCAGCATCAGCTCAACGCGGCAATCGCCCTGGCCGCGATCGCGTTCGGTGTGCATTTCGCGTCGTCGGGTGACGTGTCGTCGCTGGCCATCATGACGCTGCTGGCCCTGGTGCTGGGTGTGACGCTGATCATCCCGATCGGTGGCGCCGACATGCCGGTGATCATCTCGATGCTGAACAGCTACTCGGGGTGGGCGGCGGCGGCCACCGGTTTCACGTTGCACAACAATCTGCTGATCATCGTCGGCGCATTGGTAGGGTTCTCCGGGGCGATCCTCTCCTACATCATGTGCAAGGCGATGAACCGTTCGATCATCAATGTCGTGTTCGGCGGTTTCGGAAGCGAAAGCGCAGGTGCCCCGAGTGCCGGTGCCGCCGCGATGGAAAAGGGCGTACGTTCGGCGTCGGTGGAAGACGCGGTGTACTGGATGGAGGATGCGAACCGGGTGATCGTGGTGCCGGGGTACGGCATGGCGGTGGCCCAGGCGCAACACTCGCTGAAGGAACTGATGGGATTGCTCGAAGCGCGTGGTGTGGAGGTGCGCTTCGGAGTCCATCCGGTTGCAGGACGTATGCCGGGTCACATGAACGTGTTGCTCGCGGAAGCCGACATTCCCTACGACCACGTGCTCGAGATGGACGAGATCAACCCGGACTTTCCGTCCACCGATGTCACCCTGGTGGTGGGCGCGAACGACGTGGTCAATCCGGCAGCCAAAGAGGACCCTTCGAGCCCGATCTACGGTATGCCGATTCTCGAGGCGGGCAAGTCGAAGCAGGTGTATTTCCTCAAACGCTCGATGAACCCCGGCTATTCGGGGGTCGACAATCTGCTGTTCTACCAGGACAACACGGCGCTGATCTTCGGCGATGCGAAAGACACTATCGAGGGAATGGTCGCCGTGTTGAAGGGCAGCGCGCACTGATCGACGCTCGCGCAGAGAAGCGCGAGCCGAGGCTCAGGCGACGATCGAGTGCGAGATCTCGTGTGGGTCGCGCGCCTTCTGAATTTGCGTCTGGATGTCGCTCAGCGGTTCCGGGCGGTGCAGACCGAATCCCTGTGCGAAATCGACGTCGATCTCTTCGAGGATGCGCCGGATGCGGTGATTCTCGACGAACTCGGCGACCGTACGTTTGCCGAGTTTCTTGCCGATGCTGTTGATCGATTCGACCATGGCGCGGTTGATCGGATCGCGATCGATGTTGTGAATGAAGCTGCCGTCGATCTTCAGGTAGTCGACCTTGAGGTGGCGGAGCTGGTTGAATGACGACAGTCCGCTGCCGAAATCATCGAGCGCGAAACGGCAGCCCAGATCGCCGAGCGCATCGACCAATGCCGCCGCATTGGCCAGGCTGCGGATCGCGGTCGACTCGGTGATCTCGAAGCACAGCGACTGCGGCGGCACACCCGTCTCGGTGATCAGCGAGCGGACGAAGCGATGGAATTGCGGATCCGACGCGGCTGGGCCGCAGATGTTGATGTTCAGGCGAATGTTTTCTGCGGTCTTGCCGAAGCTGGCCAACCACAGCAGGCTGTTGCGGACCACCCAGCGATCGATGTCCGGCACGATGCCGTAACGTTCTGCGGCGGGTAGGAACTGGCCCGGTGGAATCAGCCCGAGGCCATCGTCGTCCTTCATTCGCAGCAGCACCTCCAGGGTGAGGCGACCGTCGTCAAGCGCATTGTTGATCGGCAGGATCATTTGTCCATACAGGACGAACAGGTCATTGCGGATCGCATCCGAAATCCGGCTGATCCAGCGCATCTCGCCAGAGCGGCGCTGCACGCTCTCGGCGTTGGCATTCGCCTGGTGTACCCGGTTGCGTCCTTCCTCTTTGGCGGAATAGCAGCAGGCGTCCGCGGTGCTGAGGAGTTCCTCGAGCGAGATCGAATCGGTCCCGAAGGGTACCAGGCCAATCGATGCGCCGACCTCGAACGTCTGGTGCTCCCATTCGAACCTGAAATCCTCGACCGTGTGGCGCAGTTTCTCGGCAACCGCCGCCGCATCGTCTGCCGCGGTGTAGCGCAGCAGCACGCCGAACTCGTCGCCACCGATGCGTGCCAGCACGTCGGAATGGCGCAACGAACCCTCCAGGGTCGACGACAGGTCCTTCAACAAGGCGTCGCCGGCGCGATGGCCGCAGGTGTCGTTGACCACCTTGAAGCGATCGAGATCCATGAACATCAGTGCATGCTTGGCCGGCGAGTATTTGGTCTGCTCCAGCGTCAGCCCGAGCGACGCCTCGAACGCCTGGCGGTTGAGCAAGCCGGTCAATACGTCGTGTGCCGCGTGGTGCGACAATTGGCGGTTGCGCTGCCCCGCGTTGACGATCACGAAGGTGGCGATCCCTACGGCAACGGCGAACGCGGCCATGCCGGCCATCATGGTCATCAGCAGTGCCTCGTGCAGGTCGCTGCCGGCCTCCTGGATCCGGACCTGGGCGGTCTGGTGGATGGTCCTGACCATCTCGTCCAGGCGCCCGAGAAGGGCCAGGTGTCCATCTATCGATGCCTGTACCGCAGCGTTGCGTTCCGTCTTGCCGACCGAGTCGTCAAACAGTGATCGCAGTGCGCGCGTGTTCGGTGGACCGACGCGACCGGCGGTGGCATCCAGCATCTGGAATATGCGTCGTTCCCCGTCTGTCGTCAGCGTATTGATCAGGGACTGGCGTGCGCGTATGTACTTGCCGGCATGCGCGAAGAAGCGCATCTTCTCGTCGTCGCGATCGAACGGGTCTGCGAGCGTCGCCATGGCGCGCAGGCTATCGATACGTTCGCGAATCGCCTCGCGCATGGTGTAGGCGAGGACCGTCTTCATCCCCGCATCGCGGACCAGTCTCGAGATCTCGTCGTTGTGATGGCTGGTGGTGTGGTAGCCGCCGATGATCGAGATCAGCAGGATACCGATGATCAAAGCGAAACCGAGCGTCGTGATCGCGCGGACGTCGTAGCGTCTGACCAGTGGGTTGGCGGTCGAATGAAGGGTCGGTTCGCGCACGTTGGACGGGTGCCTCGTAGGGTGATGCTCGTCGTGATCGGTGACGTCGCGAGAGTCCCTTCGCTGCTTTTATAGTGGCTGTCGCATACAATTCTTTAGAGACGACAGCGTCTTGTAAGGGTGTTCGGAAGTAACGTCCTAAGATGAGATTTTATTGCTTACTGTGTGTCATCTGCGTGCTCGTGCCGCCCGCGACGAGTGCCGATCGGTCGGCCGGTGCACTGTCGGCCTGGCAGCGTGGCGATCGTGCCGAAGCCATCGCCTTGTGGGTCGACCTGGCCGACCGGGGCGACGCTCAGGCCAACCTGGTTCTGGGCCATGTCTACCGCCGTGGTCTGGGTGTTGACCGCGACGCGCCGCGGGCTGCCGCGCGTTATCGACGGGCCGCTGAACTCGGTGATGCCGAGGCGCAGTACGAACTGGGATTGATGTACGAGCTCGGGATCGGTGTAACGGCCGATCCCGGCGAGGCGGGGCGCTGGTACGCCATGTCTGCGGCGCAACACTGTCCGGGCGAACTGGGCGTGGTCGAGCGGCTGTTGCACTGAAACGGTCGCGGCATGCCGCGGCGACGCGACGCTATAATCGCGGCCTTTGCTTCGGTGTCCTGCCTTGCCCGAGTCGAACGACAACTTCGATAAGTGCCTGCTGCGCGACCGTCCTCGGTTGCGGCGTCTGCGTGGCCGATTGGGGGAGGATGCCGCCGCCGCGGACCAGCTGGCATTCGACGAGGCAGTGCAACGCTCGGTGGCGATTGCGGGGCGGCGTACGGAACAACGACCGACCGTGGGTTTCCCGGAGGCACTGCCGATCACCGCGCGGCTGGACGAGATTCGCGCCTTGATCCGCGATCATCCGGTCGTCGTTCTGTGCGGTGCGACCGGTTCGGGCAAGTCCACGCAACTGCCGAAGATCTGCCTGGACCTGGGGCGAGGCGTTTTTGGCCGCATTGGGCACACGCAGCCGCGACGCATTGCGGCGCGCAGCCTGGCGAGCCGGATCGCCGACGAGCTGGGGCAGGAGATCGGACAGAGCGTCGGTTACAAGGTGCGCTTTCGGGACCATGTCGCCGACGAGACGCAGATCAAGCTGATGACCGATGGCATCCTGCTGGCGGAGATACGCCACGACCGGGATCTGCTCGAATACGACACCCTGATCATCGACGAAGCCCACGAGCGCAGTCTCAACATCGATTTCCTGCTCGGTTATCTGTACAAGCTGCTGCATCGGCGCAGCGATCTCAAGCTGATCATCACGTCGGCAACCATCGACCCCGGCCGCTTCTCCCGCCACTTCGGTGACGCACCGGTCATCGAGGTGTCCGGACGGGCCTTTCCGGTCGAGGTGCGCTACCGGCCACCCGTGGAGCCAGGGGCCGGCGAACGTGACGAGGCGATGCAGCAGGCAATCGTCGACGCGATCGACGAACTGAGTCTCGAGGGTCGTGGCGACATCCTGGTGTTCCTTTCGGGAGAGCGTGAGATCCGCGAGACCAGCGAGTCGCTGCGCAAACACAAGATGCTGCACAGCGAGGTGATCCCGCTGTACGCGCGCCTGAGCCCGGCGGAACAGGCGCGTGTGTTTGCACCGAGCGGGCGGCGGCACATCGTGCTCGCGACCAATGTCGCCGAGACCTCCTTGACGGTGCCTGGTATCCGATACGTCATCGATGCGGGTTTCGCGCGTATCAGCCGCTACAGCGCGCGCAGCAAGATCCAGCGCCTGCCGGTGGAACGCATCTCGCAGGCCAGTGCCGAGCAGCGCAAGGGGCGTTGCGGCCGGGTTGCCGAAGGCATCTGCATCCGTCTGTACGACGAAGACGACTTCGAGGCGCGCACCGCATTCACAGAGCCCGAGATCCAGCGCACCAACCTCGCGGCCGTCATCCTGCAGATGGCTACCCTGGGTTTCGGTGACGTCGGTTCCTTTCCGTTCGTCGATCCTCCGGACAACCGACTGGTCCGTGACGGCTACAAGCTGCTCGAGGAGCTGGCCGCGGTCGATACCCGGCAGCGCGTCACCCGGCTGGGCCAGAAACTGGCGCGCCTGCCGGTGGATCCGCGGATAGGCCGCATGCTGATCGCTGCCGCGGAGACAGGTTGTCTGCGCGAGGTCGTGATCATCGCCGCTGCGCTGTCGGTGATGGATCCGCGTGAACGGCCCGCCGAAAAACGCCAGGAGGCGGACGAGGCGCATGCGCAGTTCAACGACGAGCGCTCGGACTTCATCGCCTACCTGAAGCTGTGGGCATTCCTCGAAGAAAACCGTCGGCATCTGACTCGACGCAAGTTCGAACGCCTGTGCCGCTTGCATTTTCTCTCCCCGACGCGGGTACGCGAGTGGCACGACGTGCAGGTACAGCTGCGCGTCCAGCTCCACGAACTCGGTTATCGCGACAATGAACAGGACGCCGACTACGCGACCCTGCACCGCGCCCTGTTGAGTGGATTGCTGAGCAACATCGGCATGCGTACCCAGGGCGATGCGCGCGATTACCTGGGTGCGCGCAACCGTCACTTCCATGTCTTTCCCGGGTCCGGACTGTTCGCCAGGCAACCGAAGTGGGTGATGGGCTCCGAACTCGTGGAGACGACGCGGTTGTACGCGCGCATCGTCGCGGCGATCGAACCGGGATGGGTCGAGCCGCTGGCGAAGCACTTGGTCAACCACAGCTATTCGTCGCCGCGCTGGCAGGGCCGTGCCGGACAGGTCGCGGCTGACGAGAAGGTGACCTTGTACGGTCTGCCGATCGTTCCGCGGCGCAAGGTCAACTACGGCCCGATCGATCCACAGCAGTCGCGCGACCTGTTTCTGCGGCATGGTCTTACCGAAGGCGACATGAACACGCGCGCCCCGTTCTGGCGTCACAACCGCGAGATGATCGCCGAACTGCACGATATCGAGGCGAAATCGCGGCGGCGCGACATCCTGGTCGACGAGGAGGTGATCTACGGTTTCTACGCGAATCGCGTACCCGATGGCATCTACAGCGTCGCTCAACTCGAGACGTGGCTGCGCGGCCTGCCGTCCGACCGGGCGAAGGTGCTGCATATGCGCAGGCAGGACCTGCAGCGTGCGGACATGGAGCTCGACTGGGTCGCGCAGTACCCGGACCATGTCGACCTCCAGGGCACGCGTCTGCCGCTGCAC
This sequence comes from Chromatiaceae bacterium, assembly GCA_024235395.1. NCBI lineage: Bacteria > Pseudomonadati > Pseudomonadota > Gammaproteobacteria > Chromatiales > Chromatiaceae > Chromatiaceae bacterium. Next base: position 694,262 of record JACKMK010000004.1, on the reverse strand, counting down.
TACCATTTTGAGCCCGGGGAGGCCGGCGACGGCGTGACCCTCAAGGTGCCGGTCACGGTGCTCGGCCAGCTGACGCCGGGGATGGTCGACCGGATAGTGCCGGGCCTCTTGCGCGAGAAGGTCACCGCGCTGCTGAAGTCGCTGCCCAAGGCGCTGCGCCGGCAACTGGTACCGATTCCGGATTTCGCCGAACGATGCCTGGCGGTGTTGCCGGCGTCGGACGCGCCGCTGATCCAGACCCTGGGCGCGACACTGAAGCAGCTGACCGGTATCCATATCCCCGAAGACGCGTGGCAACCCGAACAGCTGCCCGACTACCTCAAACTGCGCATCCGGGTCATGGACGCGGAGGGCAGGAGCGAGGTCGCGGTCTCGCGGTACCTGGCGGAGTTGCAGCTCGAGTTCGCCGGTCAGGCGCGTGCGCTGCCACCCAGCGGGCCCGGTCCGGCGACACTTGCCGAGCAGCGACTGGTCGACTGGACCTGCGACGTGCTGCCCGCGGAGGTTACCCAGCGTGCCGGCGGCATGCGGATTCGCGGGTTCCCGGCAGTCATCGACCGTCGCGACCACGTCACGGTCGAGATCCTCGACAGCCTGCCAGCCGCCCAGCGAGCGCACCGTGCCGGCGTCCGCCGGTTGCTGATGCTGCGCGAAGCGAAGATCGTGCGCGGTCTGAAGAAAGACGTGCGTGGTCTGCAGGCGATGCGCCTGCAGTACGCGAACGTGGCGCCGGCGCCGGCGCCGACCGGCGAGCCGGCCGACGCGATCGACGTGCTCGACGAGATCCTGGAGCTGGCATTCGACCGGGGCATGCCTGACGACGTGTGGTCGGTGCGGGATCCGGACGGATTCGCTCGGCTGCGCGACGCGGTCAGGCCGCAGCTGGTGGGACTGGTGCGTCAGACTGGCGATCTGGCGGCGCAGATCCTGGAGGCTGCGCACCGACTGCGCGCCCGGCTTGCGGCGACCACCCAGACCCACTGGCGCGACGCGGTCACCGACATGCAGGCGCAACTGGACCGACTGGTGTTCCGCGGGTTCCTGCACGGGACCGACGCGAACCGGCTGGTCGATCTGCCGCGTTACCTCAACGCCTTGGAACTTCGCCTCGACAAGCTTGCCGTCGCTGCGGCCCGCGATGCCGAGCGCATGCAGGAAATGGCCGCGCTGCAGGCCGACTGGCTGGCCCGCCAGCACGCCGCCGAACGGCAACGGCAGGTCGATCCACGGCTCGAGGAGATCCGCTGGATGCTGGAGGAGTTGCGGGTGTCCCTGTTTGCCCAGGCGTTGAAGACGCCTTACCCGGTTTCGGTCAAGCGGATCATCCGACGCTGGCAGGCATTGGGCCTTTGAGCGGAGCGGTGTCCCAGGACCTGTCCGCTATGGCGCCCGGCGGGCGCGCTTGATCTCACGTTCGATCAGCAGGGTGATCCAGTTCGAAAGGCTGCGGCCGTCAGACTCGGCCAGTTTCTTGGCCTCTTTCTTCAGCTGGCTATCGATGCGGAAATTGATCACCTTTTCTTTCGGCATTGAACAGGGCCTGTCCGGTGTGTATTATTTGTATATACAAAGTGTGCAACGCATTTTAGCAGAAGGCAGCCTCAGATGGAGTATCAGACGGCAAGGTCCGAACTACAGTCACCACCGCACAGGGTCCCGCTGCTCGCACTGGCCCTCGAGACCGGTACCGTGCTCGCGGTGACGCTCCTGCTCGCGTGGTGGTTCTGAACGCGACAATCTGCGTGAGCGCAGCCGATTCGCGGTAGAATCCGCCGCGTTCCCACGGTTCGACGAAGCAAGAGTATCCATGTCTGGCTGTCACTGCGGCTCGGGCCGCCCCTACGAGGCGTGTTGTGCGCCGTACATCTCCGGCGAGGCGATTCCGCCGACGGCCGAAGCCCTGATGCGTTCGCGCTACAGCGCCTATGTGGAGAACGCGATCGACTACCTGGGCGAGACACTGCACCCGGACCACCGTCACGACTGGGATCGGGATGCGACACGGCGCTGGTCCGAGGGTGCGCAATGGCTCGCGCTCGAGATCGTCGATGCACCGCCGGTGCAGCCGGATGAGGACGAGGCCTGGGTCGAGTTTATCGCCACCTTCGACGAGGGTGGCAAGGTGCAGAAGCATCACGAGCGCAGCCGTTTCGCACGTCACCGTGGGCGCTGGTACTACGTCGACGGGCAGCTGCCGAAGCCGCAGACACTGCGCCACGAGGCGCCCAGGGTCGGACGCAACGATCCCTGTCCTTGCGGCAGTGGCAAGAAATACAAGAAGTGCTGCGGGGCATGACCCGCGACGCCGTGAACCGGCCGTTCGCCGAGTCCTGCGTAGAAAACCGGGAACCGATTGCGGCCGTGCTGCGCGGGCGCCTGACGCGCTGTTCGACACTGCTCGAGATCGGCAGCGGTACCGGGCAGCACGCGGTGTACTTCGCGCCCGAGCTGCCCCACCTCACGTGGCACACCAGCGACCGGGCGGAAAACCTCGACGGTATCAACGCCTGGCTGGACGCCGAGCCGTCTGACAACATCCGTCGCCCGATCCGTCTGGACGTACTCGAGGACCGGTGGCCCGGCGGACCCTTCGACGCGGTGTTCAGCGCCAATACCGCGCATATCATGCCGACCGGGGCGGTCGAGGCGATGTTTCGCGGGGTGGGGCGGGTACTGGCGGACGCAGGCCTGTTCCTGCTCTACGGCCCGTTCTCGTACGATGGACGGCACAATGCGCCCAGCAACGCGCGTTTCGATGCATGGCTGAAGGATCGCGACCCTGCGATGGGCGTGCGCGATCTGACCTGGCTGACGGAGCTCGCGACCGCGCAGGGCCTGGTGCTCGAAGAAGACGTCGAGATGCCGGTCAACAACCGGATCCTGGTTTGGCGAAAGGGTTCGCAGTTTGCAGCGCCCGGTTAAAGTCGACCGCCGGAATCGCCGTTAACCTCCACACGGACATCATCACGGCGGCGTCGGCCCTTGCCTCGTCCGCAGGTGCTAATATTCGCCGCGGGTATCGAAACATGCATATCACGATCAAATTTCTGCTGGTCTGCGCGCTCGCCGTGCCGTCGCTCGCGGCCGCGGAGGTGTACAAGTATCGTGATGCACGCGGCCATATACATCTGACCGACAAACCGATGCGCGGCATGCAGCTCCTCAAGCGCTATTCGATCTCGACCGGCGGTGGAGTCAAGGCCACCGCGCCGGGCAGCTCGACGGCGCTCGCCGACATGTACCGGCGACGCGATCGCTTGACTCCCTTGATCGAACGCGCCGCGCAAGACAACGATCTGCGTCCCGAACTGGTACACGCCGTGGTGCGCGCGGAGTCGGCGTACCGTGCGGACGCGATATCGTCGAAAGGGGCCGTCGGGCTGATGCAGCTGATGCCGGCGACCGCCGAGCGCTACGGCGTATCCGACCGGAGTGACGCCGCGCAGAATCTGCAGGGCGGCAGCGCCTACCTGCGCGACCTGTTGCAGCTGTTCGATCAGGATCTACGGCTTGCGCTGGCCGCGTACAATGCGGGTGAGAACGCCGTGATCCGGTTTGGCAACCAGATTCCGCCCTACGACGAGACCCAGGGTTACGTGCGTCGGGTCATGCAGTTCTACAACGACCAGCGCGACGGAGAGCGCATCGCGCTGCGCTAGACCGGTGCCGCAGGCTGCGGCTACCCGGATGCATCTCTCCCGGCCGGCCACGGTCCTCTATTCAGCGCCTGCGGAAAGACCAGATGGGAGATCCACAGACTACGCAGCAAGGCCCGCGACGAGCCCGACGTTGGGTCCGATGGGTGCGCGATCTGTTGATCCTGCTGGCGATTGTCGTTGCGGTGCAATGGTGGCAGGCGCGCGATCTCGCCGGGGGCAGGGCACCTCCGCTGGTCGGTCTGCTGGTTGACGGCTCGCCATACCAGCTGGAAACGACCGAAGGCCCGGTCATGGTGCATTTCTGGGCGACCTGGTGTCCGGTATGCCGCCTTGAGCAGGACAACATCGCCAGCATCGCCGCCGACGGCCGGGTGGTGACGGTCGCGACCAGTTCGGGCAGTGCAGAGGATGTCGCGGCCTATCTGGAGGACCAGGGGTTGGCGATGCCGGTGGTCCTGGATGAGCGGGGCGACATCGCACAGGCGTGGGGAGTGAACGGGGTCCCGGCGACGTTCATCGTCGATCGTGGAGGCGAGATCCGCAGTGCCCACATGGGATACGCGACCGAGCTCGGATTGCGCCTGCGACTGTGGTGGGCCCAGTGGTAGGCGCGCTCAATCCTCGCCGATGACCCGTTCTTCGCGCGGAGCGCTGAGCAGCTTTTCTGCCTCCACCTGATTTTTCGCAAAGATCAGCCGGCAATCGCGGGCGCTCCCTGCGCTTTGCAGTTCTGCGCGCTTCTCGCGTGCCAGGTTGCGCGCCGTCTTGAAGTTGTCGAAGGTCTCGATATGCTCAAGCGACTTTTTCGGGCTGTCGGCGTGCTTGGTGACGTAGTAGACGAAGTAGGGCATGGCGTGTATCGCTCCGCTCAAATGAGGTCCGGCGCGGCCATTCTAGCCGAGCCGTGCGTGCTCCGAGCACCTGAAACCGCGTGTTTCGCCGGGTGATGGTGTGGCCCACTAACCGGAAGCAGCGGGTGCGGACTTCAGGTTGTGCAGGTGCTCGCGCAGCTGTTGTTCGCGCTGCTCGTACAGCCGATTGACGGCGCCGGGCATCAGGGTCGCCCCCAGTCCGTCGCCACGTGCGCCCAGGCTGAGTTCGAGCATCTTCTTCTCTGCGGCGAAGAAGGCTTCCCAGGCCGCGACGTTGTGTTCGAACTGCTGTCGTTCGCGGGCGTCCAGCCGGGACCGGATCTCGTCACCGAGCTGCTGTATGTGCGCCTGCAGGGCGCTGCGCGCGCGATGCTCACAGGCGGCGATGGCGCCCGGATCGCGGGCTTTCGCGATGCAGTCCCTCAGCCCGTCGGCAACCGGCGCCGCCGCATTCGCCCCGGCTGCGGTCAACACCAAGCACAGCGGCAGCAGCGGGGCTTTGCAGCGCCGCGATACCTTGGTTAGGCTTGCGGACATCCAATGCCAGCGGAACCTGCAGCGATGACGCAACACGTGCTCGATGAGAAACTGATCAACCTTGGCAATAAGCTGTTCGAGATCTTTCATCTGGTTGGCCTGTTCGTGATCGGCGCAGCGATCGTCTGGGCCTCTTGGGTCGAGGTGTTCGACATCATCGCGCAGGGCGGGCCGAAGATCAAAGACGTCCTGTTGCTGTTCATCTACCTGGAGCTGGGTGCGATGGTCGGCATCTATTTTCAGACCAAGCATCTGCCGGTACGTTACCTGATCTATATCGCGGTCACTGCGCTGACCCGGGTGCTGGCGGTCGACATAAAATCGATGTCGGATACGCATATGCTGACGCTCACCGGCGCCATCCTGATCCTGACGTTGTCGGTGCTGGTGCTGCGCATTGGCAGCACGCGATTCGGTGACAAGGAAGTCATCTGAGGGGAAGGTGGTCACCGGCATGAGTGGGTTCCCCAAGATCCAGCGGGCGATTCCGCAAAGACGCTATCAGTACGGCGAATATGCGGTGACCGTGCTCGGCGATATCGAGTCCGGCGACGGGCGAGACTACCGCTTCATTGCGGCCTTCGTGCGCGAGGGCGAATCTCAGCCGCGCCTGTTTGTCGCCAGCGAGCGACTGCCGCCGGGCCGGCGTGGCGACGGCAGCCATGCCCTGCGCCTGATCAACAGCGCGATGGACGAGGTGCTGGACGTCGGTGACCAATGGGCTGTGCTGGACGCCTTTGTCGATCAGGCGCTACAACTCGGCGCACAGACGCTGGGACTCGACCAGGAGGTCCCATACCAGCTGATGTAAGCGGTGAGAGCATCAGTCCGCGGCGATCCATTGCGCGATCCGCCGTTCGGCGTAGTAGTCGGGCCAGCCCGGCAGGCGACCGCCGATGAATCCGGCGTGGCCACCGTGTGGCGTGAGTTCCAGAAAGACGTTTTCGGGCAGTTCGTCGGATGCCGGCGGCGTGTCCGGGAACATGAACGGATCGTCCTGTGCGTGCAGGATCAATGTCGGCACGCGGATGTTCGCGATGAACGGGCGACTGCTGCACCGGCTGTAGTAGTCGTCCACGCCGTCGAATCCGTGCAACGCCGCGGTGACCTGGTCGTCGAACAGGCGGAAGGTGGTGAGCCGCCCCACGTCCACGTCCAGCGGCGATGACATGCGCGAGAACTTGCGCCGGTAGGCCGCCTGCATGCTCGTGACCAGGTGGCGTTGGTAGAGGCGCGACAGGCCATGTTGCAGACGGTCGGCAGCGGCGTCCAGGCGGAACGGCACCGAGAGGGCCGCGGCACGGCGCAGCGGCGATGCGGGCCCTTGTTCGCCCAGCCATTTCAACAGCACGTTGCCGCCGAGTGACACCCCGACTGCCGCGAACGGCGGGCCACCGCTGACGGCGGCGATGTGTTCGAGCAGGCGCTGCGGGTCGTCGGTCTTGCCACTGTGGTAGCTGATCGGAAGTCGATTGGGGACGCCGCTGCAGCCGCGAAAATGCATCAGGCAGGCGCGCAGCCCCTGGCGGTTGAGGTGGTGCATCAACGCCCCGGCGTAGTGGGAATGGATGCTGCCCTGCAGACCGTGAAACAGCATCACGATGGGCGCGTCGTCCGGGCCGGACCAGGCGAGATCGAGAAAGTCCCCGTCATCGAGTTCGAGCCGTTCCCAGGTGACTTGCAGGCGTGGCCTGCGGCGCAGCAACGCCGGCCACAGCGTCTGCGCGTGCGCGCTGCGCAACCACCAGGCGGGTCGGAACCGGCTGTGAATCAGCGGCACGGGTGGGTCACGATTCCGCGTGCTGGTACAGGCTGGCGTACAGGCCGTCGCTGCGCATCAGTTCCTCGTGGCTGCCTTCCTCGACGATGCGTCCGTCCTCGAATACCAGCGCGCGATCGGCCTGACGCACGGCGCTGAGGCGGTGCGCGACGATCAACGTCGTCCGTCCACTGAGGAACTCGCGCAGCGCGCCGTGCAGGCGCTGTTCAGTGGTGGTGTCGAGCGCCGAGGTCGCCTCGTCGAGGATGACGATTTTCGGATCGCTCAACACCATCCGTGCCACCGCCAGCCGCTGGCGCTGCCCCCCGGACAGGCGGATGCCGCCGCGTCCGACCACGGTATCGAGTCCGTTCGGCAACGCACGCACGACCTCGTCGAGTTGCGCGATCCGCAGTGCGCGCCAAAGCCGCTGTTCGTCGATCGGTCGGCCGAGCGTGAGGTTGCCCCGTATGCTGTCGTTGAACAGGGCGGGGTGCTGCAACACCGTCGCTACGTTGTCGCGCACGACGTCCAGGCCGATCTGGGTCACCGGTACGTCATCGAAGTACACCTGGCCGCGTTCGGGCAGGTAGAGACCGAGCAGTATCTGGACCAGGGTGGTCTTGCCGCCGCCGCTGGCCCCGACCAGCGCGACTTTCTCGCCGGCGGCAATCCGCAGATTGAGGTCCTTGAGCACCGGCGGGCCCTCACCGTAGCGAAAGCAGACGTCCTCGATGCGGATGCTGGTGGTCTGCTTGCCGTGAAACGGATCCACCAGGTTCGGATAGTGCGGCTCCAGCCCGACGTCCATCAGCTGGTTGATCCGGGCGAGCGCGGCCTTGGCGGCCTGGTAGGCGTACTGAATGTTCAGGATCTCCTGCACGGGCGTCATCATGAACCACAGGTAGGCGTAGACCGCGAGCATCTCGCCGATCGTCAGATTGGAATACAGCACCATGAACATCGACAGGGCGCGGAACAGGTCGAAGCCAAACAGGAACACCATGAACGACAGGCGGTTCGCGGCATCGCTCTTCCAGGTGAAACTCGCGGAATGGTCACGGATACGCCCCGCGGCCGTGATCACGCGCTGCACATAGTGGCGTTCGCGGTTGCTTGCGCGGATCTGCTGGATGGCGTCGAGGGTCTCGGCGAGTGATTCCTGGAACGCCTGGTAAGCCGAGTTCTCGCGCGCCTTCAACGATTTCACGCGCCGCCCGAACACCGTGGTCAGGTAGATCACGACAGGATTGAGCAGCAGGATGAACAGCGCGAGCTGCCAGTGCATCCACAACAACACCAGCGCGGTGCCGATCACGCTCAACACGGCTACGATGAACTTGCTGGTGGACTGCGAGACAAACTGGTCGATGGCGTCGAGGTCGGTGACCAGGTGCGAGGCGACCGTGCTGCTGCCGAGCGTTTCGTACTCGGCCATCGAGAAACGTTCCAGGCGCTGCAGCAGGGTGCGTCGGATGCTGAAGATCACGTCCTTGGCGATCAGCGTGAATTCACGCGTCTGCCAGACGTTGAACACCAGGGTAAACAGGCGGAGCAGCAGGGTCAGTGCGAGGATTGCGAGGATGTACAGAGCCGGTCCGTGCCATGCCTCGGGAAACAGCGCGTTCATCGTGCCGACCGCTGCCGCCGGTTGGTCGAGGAGGACCTCGTCGACCAGCAAGGGTATCAGCAGCGGCACCGGCACGGCCGCCAGTGCGCCGAGTACCGCGACCAGGTTCGCGGCGACCAGTTCGCGGCGATGCCGCGCGATCATTTGGATAACCTCGGGCCAGGTGTAGACTTCGGAACGCAGGGTCGGCATTGGATCGCGAGTCTTGGGCATGCCGGCAGTCTAACAAAGTCACCGCTGCGACCGTCCTGGTTGCGGCGTCGCGCGGTGGGAGGAGGAAGGCGTTGTTGCGCATGTTTTGGGTGGCCGTGTTGGGCCTGTCGATGACCGGGGTGGCGGCGGCTGAAACAGCTGACGCGCAGCCCCCGGTGGCCATTTCCGGTCAGCTGGTGCAGGGCGGCCTGGCGTTCGGGTCGACGCACCCGGGGAGCCGTGTCTTTCAGGATGGCGTACCGCTGAGAGTCAGCGCCAATGGCGACTTCCTGCTCGGGTTCACACGCGATGCGCCGGCGACGTCAGACCTGCGCGTCGTGATGCCGGACGGCGGGGTCGTCGAGCGCACCCTGCAGGTGGCTGCGCGCGAGTACCAGATCCAGCGCATCGATGGCCTGCCACCGGGCAAGGTGAGCCCGCGCAGCCCGGCGGATCTCGCCCGGATCCGGCGCGACACGGCGGCCGTCAAGGAGGCGCGCCGGCGCGACGATGACCGGCAGGATTTCGCCGGTGGTTTCGTCTGGCCGGTGACAGGCCCGATCACCGGCGTGTACGGCAGTCAGCGCATCCTCAACGGCGAGCCCCGTCGACCGCATTTCGGCGTCGATATCGCCGCGCCGGTGGGCACCGCGGTATATGCCCCGGCGCCGGGCATCGTGACGCTGGCCGAACCGGATATGTTCTTCTCCGGCGGCACCCTGATCCTCGATCACGGCTACCGGCTGAGTTCGAGCTTCCTGCATCTGCACAAGCTCCACGTGCGCACCGGGGATCGCGTCGAGCGCGGTGACCTGATCGCCGAGGTCGGGGCGACCGGCCGCGTCACCGGGGCCCATCTGGACTGGCGGATGAATCTGCGTGACCGGCGCATCGACCCGCAGTTGCTGGTGCCGCCGATGCCCGACACCGCCGCGTTGGAGAGTGCCTCGGCGGGTAGTCGGCCATAAAATTATGTTATCGTTTATAAATGTGGATTTGATAGGGAACAGCCGCCCATGAAACGCGTTGCAATGTTGATCCTTCTGGCAGTCGCTGTCGGCCGGGTGGAGGCCCAGGACCTGCTGGCGACCTATGAATTCGCCAGCACCAACGATCCGTCACTGCGTGCCGCGCGCGCGACCCGCGACGCGAATCTGGAGGCACTGCCGTTGGCGCGCTCGCAGTTGCTGCCGCTGGTGACGCTGAGCGGCGAAGCCACGTACAACAACCGCGACGTGCGAGACTCGGCGGCGGGTTCCTTCACCGACGACTATCCCGCGGGCAATGCCGGCATCCGGCTTACCCAGCCGATCTATCGCAAGGATCTCTCCATCCAGCGCGACCAGGCCGAAGACCAGGTCGCGCAGGCGGCGGTCGACTACGCGACTGCGGAGCAGGATCTGATCGTACGTGTCACGCAGGCCTATTTCGGCGTCTTGTCCGCGCTGGACACGCTGACGTTCACCGATGCGGACGTCAAAGCGATCGCCCGGCAGCTCGACCAGGCCAAGCAGCGGTTCGATGTCGGCCTGATCGCGATTACCGACGTCAACGAGGCACAGGCGCGATACGACCAGGCGCGCGCCGATTCGATCGTGGCGCAGAACGATCTCGACGACGCGATCGAGTCGCTTTCCGAGATCACCGGTGTGCCCACGGGCACGCTGGCGCTGCTTCAGAAGGGGGTGGAGCTCAAGGAACCGGACCCCGGCAGCCTCGACGAATGGACGGCGATGGCGCTGAAGAACAACCCGGGGATCATCTCCGCCCAGTACGACGCCGAGATCGCCAAGAAGGAGATCGAGCGGCAGGATGCCGGGGATTCGCCCGCGCTGGATCTGGTCGGCTCATACACCATGGCGCGCACGGGTGCCAACAACGGTACCGACGTCAACGACGCCCTGGTCGGTCTGCAGCTGAGCATGCCGCTGTATACCGGTGGCGGGGTCGCTGCGGCGACGCGTCAGGCACGTTACCGCTACGAGGCGGCGCAGGAGGTGCTGGAACAGCGACGCCGGGCGATCCAGACCCAGGTCCGCAACGCATACCGCGGCGTGCTTGCCAGCATCAGCCGCGTGCGTGCGCTGGAGGCCACCGAGGTGTCGGCGAAGAGCGCGCTGGAGGCCACCGAGGCGGGCTTCGAGGTCGGCACCCGTACCCTGGTCGATGTGCTCAACAGCCAGCGGGAACTGTTCCGTGCCAGGCGCGACCTGGCATTGTCGCGTTACGACTACATCCTGAACATGCTGTCGCTGCGCCAGGCCGCGGGGACGCTGGATGCGCAAGACGTGCGGGCGGCAAATGCCTGGCTGGAATGAACGGCCCGGAGACCTGGAGCAGGTAAGCGCTATTCGCGTTCGCGGCGCGCGAACATGAGATTGGTGATCTGCTCGGAGACAATGCCGATCAGGAACGTCAGCAGCCCGGTCATGTACAGCAGCGCGCTCATGTTGGTGAAGCGGCCCTGGTCGAAATAGGTGTATGCGTACAGCGCCGTCGCACCGGTAAACAGAAAGATGCTCACCGGCAGGAACAGTTTGAGTGGTGAGTACAGCGCCCCGATCTTGAAAATGATGACCAGGAAGCGTACACCTTCGCGCCAGATCTTGAGGTGACTTCGCCCCTCGCGTCGCTGCACATCGATCGGTTCGTACGCGACCGTGTAGCCGGACCGGAAGAATGCCATCGTGCTGGTCGTGGGGTACGAAAATCCATTCGGCAGGAGATGCAGGAACTCGCGGAAACGATGGGCGCGGCAGATGCGGAGTCCGCTGGTCAGGTCGAGGATCCGCTGCCCGGTCATCCAGCTTGCCAACCGGTTGAACGTGAAATTGCCCAGGCGGCGAAAACCACTCGCATGATCGGCCGCCCGCCGGGCGCCGACGACCATATCCAGGTCGGCGGACTTGAATCGCCGCCACAGGCGGACCAGGTGAGCGGCCGTGTGCTGGCCATCGGCATCGATCATCGCCAGATTTCGGCCGTTTGCCGCCCGTGCGCCGCGCTTGATCGCCGCACCATTTCCCATCCGGTAGGGATTGCTGACCACACGGCATTCGAATCGGCTGCACGTAGCGGTCGTGTGGTCATCCGAGCCGTCATCGACAACGATGATCTCCGCCTCAGGGAACGCCTGGCGTAACTCGGGCAGGAGCGTCTCCAGGCTGCGTGCCTCGTTCAGCGCCGGCAGGATGATGCTCAGTTCGATGTCTTGCTGCACCACTCGATTACTCGTTTCAATTCCGTGAATCGCGCATCAGTTCAGCGATCGCGGTGGCGGTCTGCTGCGTCTGGTCTGCATTGCTGGCCGTTTTTTGTGCTTTTTCCAGTGCTGCCAAGGCCTCTTCCGTCCGGCCCAGCCTGCGCAGGATATCAGCTAGCTTGACATGATAACTCCACTGTTCCGGCCAGGCATCGGTTGCGGCTTTTGCGTGGGGTAGTGCCAGCTCCAGATCCCGAACCACGAACTCGTAGTATTCGCGATAGGCCGCTTCGATGCCCGCCCTGCCGGTCGGGTTCCAGCCCGGATTGGCGAGCGCCGCTTCGAAAAGCGACTCGAGGTCGTCACCGGAGAGCTTGACCCCGTTGGAGCGCTGCCATTTGACCAGAAAACTGAACTGGCTGACCGAGACTTTGGTGGGACCGACTAGACCATTACGTAATGCGAACCGCACGCGCTCAATCGTCTCACTATCCGGTACGCGGTCCAAATACTGGTCCAGTACCATCATGCCGAATAGACAGTTGATACACTCTGGATCAGCTGCCAAGCCGTTTTGCAACAGGGTTCTTGTAGTGTCGCCAAGTGTTCCACCGAGCTGTGGGTTTCTGGATATGGCGTTGATCATCACCTGCGCTGCGAAGAAGTTGGCTCGCGGCGAGCGTGGATGATTCTCGGCTGCGGTGATGGCGAACTCTTCGATACTTGACCAGTGCAGCGTCCGCAAATAAGTAACAAATGAATAGGTGAGCAATAAAAGCAACCCCAGGATCAACGCCGCTCTTGCCAATCGAAAATGCTGCGCGCCGACCATGATGAGATGCGTCAGAAACAGGATTGGTCCAACGCTGGCGAGGTAGTTGCGGTGTTCGAATACCATCTCGAGTGGAAAAGCTGACGACTCCAGCGAATGGCTGGCGAGGAAGAACAGGACTGCAAAGGCGAATACTGGCCACCTTGTTCGGGCGACGATCGCCCCGATCGTCAACCCGATGAGTCCGACTATGGCGAGTATCGTGAAAGGTGGTTCGATCAGCCCCGTCGACTTGGCGATATCATCGTGAAACAGGCCATAGGCAGAAATGTCCGGCACGAACAGCCATTTTAAGTACAGCCAAAGGACGCGCGCCTGGGTCATCAGGCGCTCGTCGAGCGTGAAAGGACGTCCGTCATGGTTGAAATACCCAGGGTGCAGGATGAAGTAAACAACCGCGGCAACGATCGGTAGCGCAACGTACAAGACCTGGATCGATCTGACGAACGTGCGGCTCGGGGATAACGGAAGCCGATTTAACAGTGTGAACTCGGCTGCCAGCAGCAACAACGGGAACAGCCCAGCACTCTCTTTGGCAAGGAATCCGACCATGGCCAACGGGGCTGCTGCAATGACCCATGCCGCGCCGGGCCGGCCTTCGGAAAGTCGGATCCTTCCATAGATGTAACTGGTCAACCCGGCTAGCTCGAACAGCGTCGAGATCTGCGTCATTCGCTGCACCGTGTACAGAACGGTGCTCACGTGCAGTGGGTGTAGCAACCAGAATGCCGCCGCGACGAGTGCGAACAGGTGGGCGGTGCGGCGGTCCGCATCGGGTCCGTACAGTGTGCGAAACACAAGCTTGGCCAAAAGGAACACAACAACACCGCAAATCAGGTGGATCGCGAGATTGGTGGCTTTGAACGACCAGCTGTCCAGACCGGCAAGCGCATGGTTGATACCAAAGCTGACTTGGGCCAGGGGTCGGTTGGACGGGAAAGCACTGAACGACGAATCCCAGGCGCGGCTGAGGTTGGACCAGGACAACGAATCGATTTTCACCCAGCGGTTCTGCGTGATGTGAATGCTGTCATCGAGCAGGAACGGGCCATGTAGACCGCGGGCATAAACGAAAATCGTCGCCCCAACCAAAATCAGCAGAAGTCCATAGGTAACAAAAGAAGCGGCTGCAGAACTGCGATTGGATGGTGTTTGCATCGATTGATATCCAGATATGGGGATTGTTTAACGCAGAGCGCCGAGGATCGTCACGGGTTTGACCCGTCAAGGAGCGCGCAATTCGCGCGAAGAACTACGAGTGCGCATACGCATTCAGACTTGCTTTTTCCACTTGTCCAGCCGCCGTCGCACAAAATGTTCGAATACGCGTACGGGTGCGGCGATTTTCCACGCCACCGAGGCGTGGGTCTGCTCGATATAGTTCCGCAGTGTTGCTAATTGTTCCTGATACTGCCGAATCCCTTCCCGATAGTGATGCATCAAAGCTTCCGAGTTCGCCTGGATGTTGGCTTGATCGCGAGAGTGCTGACGGTATTCAAGCAGTGGGAGAGCAAGGTGGCCTGCGCTCCATCCAGCATCGATGAAGCGACGAAACAGGTTGTAGTCCTCGGGCAACGGCTTTGCATCCTGGTAACCACCGACTGCTTCAAATGCAGCGCGCCGGAAGAGCGACGAGCCATGAATAAAATTTCGCTCCTTTAGCAGGTGACGCGCGGCTTCGTCGAATTCAGGGTACTGGATGATCCAAAACTTGTTCGCGACCTTTCTTCCAGGCCAAAGCTTTATCTGATCGGCAGCAACCTGATCGGCTCGTGGTCCAAAGAGTGCAACGTCGGTGTATGCGACCGACATGTTCGGGTCGGTACCGAGCAAAGCCGAAGTACGCTCGAGAAAGTCGCTGCGAAACCGATTGTCTGCTCCGAGAATGCAGACATAGTCGCCGTGCGTCAGTCGGATCGCTTTGTTGAAATGATTGATGATGCCGAGGTTCTCCTCGTTTCTATTTACACGGATCAAGTCGGGATATCTGCGTGCAAAATCCTGAGCAATCATCCATGTGTCATCGGTTGAATGATCGTCGCTTATCAGAATCTCGTCCGGCGGGACCGTCTGGCGAAGCACCGATTCAATCGCTTCGACCAGGTAAGCTCCGTAATTGTATGATGCAATAACGACAGACACCGATTGCTTGCGCAGTCGCAATTCGTTCGTTGCAGTCTCACGGTTCAATGCATATCGATCGGTATCGGTGCCCTGGTTGCAGGACAGGGCGCCGACAAAGCGATTTTTTACGGCCTCTTTGAGATCGCTATCGAAGTCGCCATGCGGGTAGGCAAACCAACGGAATCCGGACGGATCCAATTGACGCAGATCGTCTGCGACATCCAATTCACTCGCGATTGCCTCCGGGTCTCGAACACCTTTCAGATTGATGTGGCTGTGGCTGTGCCATTGCAGCCGCCCGCCCATGGCGACCATCGATGCGAGCTCTTCCAACCCCGCAAACTCGGCTTTCGGTTCGATGCTGTCAAAGTCGTTGCTGGCCCCGATGTGCTGTCCAGAGATGAAAAGCTCGAACGGAAACCCAAATCGCTGCAGTAGTGGGGCAGCAAACTCGTGGATGTTCCTATAAACACCGTCGAACGTGATGACCACGTGGTCCGGGTTTGTCGGATCGTAATCGTCTAGATAAACAACATGCCTATCCCGCAGCGCATGTAACTGCTGGTAAAAGTTATCGACATCCACCCACCACATCGTCGGCGAGTCCGGAGCCACTTTGTGATACATCAAAATCACTTGATGTATATCTCCAGGCGATGGGTATATTCACGATACGGATAAAAAAGCTCCTTCAGCATGAGATAGGGGAATCGAGCCCGGTAGCGGGCATCGATGTGTACGGATGCCAGAACACCATCAGAAGCGAGGAGGTCGTCCGCAATGCCATAGACGAGGGTGGCCGCATTGCCGATATATTGTGGATAGAGGACTCCGGTTATGACGATCAGGTCGAACGGGCCAGAAACTTTTTTCGGCAGTTCAAACAGCGAGGCACGAAGAAAACTGACCCGTTCATTTGCCACTGCTTGCGCTTTGTCGATTGCTTCGCCAGAAATGTCTACGCCCATGACGGATCGGCCCGGCAGGTCGCGCGTGACGTAACCTTGTCCGCATCCAATATCCAATACGCGATCATACTGTCTGGCAGGCAGCTCATTGAGCAGCATTGACTTCCGAATCTGGTCGTCCGGCGTGCTTTCGTAATTCCAAGGGTCCTGCTTTTCGTGCCAGGCATCAAGTTCCTGTTCGGATTGCATCGCACTTTTCCTCTAGTGCTCAACTTTGAATCGCTGCTCGAGATGGTTGGCCAGTCGCAAAGCCAGCATCACGATGCTAAGGGTGGGCGTTGCGGCTCCCGTAGTGGGGAAAATGGAACGGCCAGTGACGTAGAGATTGTCAAGGCTATGCACACGGCCATTTTTGTCGACGACACCGTGTCGCGGATTGTCGGACATTCGGGTCGTCCCGTAGTGGTGGTTGCCGATCCAGAAAGATCGATTGTCCAATGTATCGGGGTCAGGGACACGAACCGGGCCGGGTCGCGCCAGTCCGAGACGCCAAAGTGTCCGGCCAATCCGCTCGGCCGATCGACGTATGGAGTCGATATCGGCTGGTGAAATCCGCCACGTGATTCGCGCCCGCGGCATACCCAGGGCGTCGCTTTCTTCAGCGAGCGTTACTCGGCTATCAGGATTGGGCAGGATCTCCGAGATGAAAACAGCAGTCATTCTTTCTGGAATGGACGAGCCATCAGACTCACGTTGCTGACTCGAAGCAAGGCCGTTCCACACGGTTCTTGTGTCTACCTCGTCGTCGCTCAAAGGTTGTGGGCGATCGAATCGTAGCGTGGTATTCGAGAGCCTCTCCGCTTCCTGGATGCGCGTCGTCATGCCCAGCCACGGTGTGACTGCGTGCGGTCGATCCGGGTGCTGCGTCGGAAGCATATCGACGTAGGCCTTGATCGCCGAGCCGGTGGGGAACACATCGAGTTGCCGGTGAAATATCAGATGGTCGGTGAAGTGTCGTCCAACCTGGTCGTACTCATTGCCCAGGGCAGGCCGATCGGTACCGTTCAAACTGAGCAGGAGCCGAGCGTTCTCGATGCCGCCGCACGCCAGAACAAAATACCGTGCGCGGACCTCCAGTTGTGCGCCCTGGAGGTTGCGCGCTATCAGGTGAACGGCTTGGCGGCCGGCTAGATGCGCACGCGTGACATTGGCACCAAGCACCACGACGCTGTGGGATGACCGCTCGAGTTCCGCGCGGTATCTTGAGGCGAACCGGGTCGGCGGGCTATGTTGAAAGACACCGCTGCGCAACTGTTCGTCAACGATATCCGGTTGCTCATCCCACGGTTTCTCCAGACGTGAACGCCAGTAACCGAGGTCAAATCGCGGCTCACCAAGTTCGCATAGGGTAGAGGCAGCATCCAGATATTCGAGATACTCTGCAAAGTCGAATGGCCACCCGCTGTGTGGTATGTGTGCGCGCGCTGTGAAATCCTGAGGGTCGAGCGGTCGGCACCAGCCTGCCCAGCAATTGCTCGAGCCGCCGAATCGCCTGCGACGCGTAAGCTCACCCGAATAGGGGATACCGTCGGTATCGGTACGATACAGTGCCTGAGTGTCTGAATCATCGTCTGCTCGGCCACTTTCGAGGACGACGGAGCGAATCTGAAGCGCATCCAGTCGCAAAGCCAATGCGATGCCAGCTGGACCGGCACCGACGATACAGACGTCGGTATCGAGTGCCGGTGTGCCGGTCAGCGCCTCGATCGATGCCAGGCTCATGTGTTGACCCAAAGCGAAAGCAGCGCCCACTCGGCAGGTGTGATCATCATGTCGCTGAGTTCTATCACTCGACCGGAATTGATATCGCGCGCGTGCAGAAGATGGAATTCGTTGATCCTCGATGAGGATGAAGTGTAAGCCCCCAATGCTTTTTCATGCGATTCAACGATGTGTTTAAGGTTGCCGAGGTGTGGTTCGGCGGCGGCAAGCAGTTCGCGCAGACGACGTCGGTCGGCAGTTCCACGAAAAGGTCCGATCGTCAATGTCGAAATTCCCGCACCGGCGATCGACAAACCGATCAGGCTGGCAACAGTCGCCCTGGTTAGGAAAGTGCGTCTTTCCCGGTTCATTCTCTTGTGTTCGCCGAAAGCCCGCTGGACACCATTTTCATCGGTGCCCGCTGTCGCTCAAGTTGCACGTCAATTGCCGGGCATGTCATTGCCCAACGCCTTTGACCGGGGGTGTCGATGCTCTCGAAATGGCAAGCCCCGTCGACCCAGTCATAGAAAAACTTGGAGTCGACGGCATCATCGGAGAGTATGACGGTCACGCTGTAGAGACCGGCCCGTAGTGGGTTTCGAAAACGAAAAACGATATCCACGAATTCGCCTTCGTCGAGTTCAGTAATTGACAGATCCTCATAAGTGGTGTTTGTCCCCAACACATCGAACTGCTGTGCGTCGCGCAGATAGAAAGCCACTACAACCTTCGGCAGCGCGGACGCTGCCTGTAGCCGGATGTGCAGAGCGAGGTTATTCCCGTATGCGGCGACGCCATCGGGTTCGCACTCGATACGTGCCGCTACCACTTTGGCTTGCCCAGTCCCCCCGGATCGGCGAATCTGCTGCATTCCGTTGATTTCGGCCACTTCGTGTTGCGCCGAGCCCACCAGGTGCTGCATCAGGTACTCGTCGCAGATTGGTCCGCTGGGGCCATCATCGATCAGCCGTCCGCGGTCGAGGAACAAGACGCGATCACAAAGGCCCTTTATCGCGTTCATATCGTGCGAAACCAAGATCAAGGTGCCGCCACCTTCGATGAGTTCGCGCATTCGCTTTATGCCTTGAGCCTGAAATACGATGTCGCCAACGGACAGTGCTTCGTCCACGATAAGGATGTCGGGTTTGATCGTAACCGCAACGGCGAAGGCGAGTCGTACGAACATGCCACTGGAGTAGGTTCGGACAGGCTGATCCATGAACTGCCCGATGTTTGCCAACTGGGCGATATCGTCAAAACGCGCGCGCACCTCTGATACGCTCTGGCCCATCAAGGCACCTTGAAAAAAAACGTTCTCCCGGCCTGTGAACTCGGGATTGAATCCGGCGCCCAACTCGAGCAGTGCGGAGATCTGGCCCTGTGTGCGGACCTCGCCCTTCGTAGGCCGGATAATGCCGCTCAGTATCTGGAGCAAGGTGCTCTTGCCCGATCCGTTGTGCCCGATCACGCCTATTGTCTCGCCTTTCTTAACGTCGAATGAGACCTGATCCAGCGCAGTGAACTCTTGGTAGTAGCGTCGGAATCCCAGGCTGAAGAACTGTTTGACACGATCCCCGGGATGCGCGAACAGACGGTAGGCTTTCGACACGTTGCGAACAGAGATGGCGAGGTCTCTAGATGGCATCTGGAAACTCGTCCCGGCTGTATTGGAAGAAAGCGTGACCGAGCGCGGCAACGATGATTGCGGTTGCCAGTGCGATAGACCAAGCCGTCCAGTTGATTGCCTGATGAAGTATCAAGGCCCGGCTTGTCTCAATAACGGCTCCCAGTGGATTGTATTGGTATAGCGGTCGCAGGAAAGCGGGGACCGCGTTGACTGGATAGAAGACAGGGGAGAGGAAAAGCAGCATCTGCGTGAACAGCGGCACGATCTGACTGAGATCTTTGATGAACACGCCCCAGGCCGCGATAAACCACGAGAGCCCAACACCGAGAAAGATGACCGGAATGGTCAAGATCGGCAGCAACAGGACGCCAATGCTGAGATGCCCGGTCAACGCAAGAGCAATCGCCAGAATCGCGAAATTGAAGGCGGCATGAATCAACGCCGAGCCCACCGGTACAAGCGGCAGTATCTCGACGGGGAAGATGATCTTCTTTACGTAGCTCGGGTAGCTGCGCACCGAACCGGGCGATCTGGAAACAGGGTCGGCAAACAGGTTGAAAATGATCAAACCGGCGTAGAGCATCAACCAGAAAGGCGCCCCTGTTTCTTCTTGCGGCCAACGCGTTTGGAATATCTGGCTGAAAACGAAAGCGAAGATGGCAAGCATCAGGAGAGGACTCAGAAACATCCAGAAGACGCCAAACATCGCTCCGCGGTAACGAAGTAGGACGTCCCTCTTTATGAGTTGCAGGAGCAGTAAGCGTTGTCGATAAATGGTCTTGTACATCGCACAATTAGGTTCAACCTGGAATCTGGCAGCCGGGCATGTCTGACGCCTGGATGGGGAGGTCGAAATGCCATTATGCTGCGTCGACAATCGTACTGTCGCGCGAGAGTGTCCGGTATCCCGGTACACTGGCACCCGGTGGTCGGCGGAGTTCGCGATGAATGCGGCCGCGAGCCCTACCGTTGTGCCCGAGCACGCGCAATGAATTTCCAAAACGGCAAGCGTCGCGAAGCTGTTGCATCGACGTGGGATCAGTCATAGTGCCAACGTGGCTTGGTAAGGGCCTTTCATGTCGTCGAATCCCAAGACGGTCCGGCAACGGTCCTTTCGGGTCGTCAAAGTCTGCGGTGGGTGCTAACGATCCCGGGAGGCAGCAAGCCCTTGCCGGCCTGTTTTCTATGCAGCGACCCCCGGCAACGAAACTTGAGACACACCGGTATCGGGTGTCCCGTGTACGCGCCGGCACCACGGCTCAGCCAGTGCTTCTGAGAGAGATTCGCATTTGAAAAGTCTTGCTGCGCTTGCTCACTACGTCCGCGACAACGGAGGGCTCCGTAGAAGTCTGGCCAAGGTCGTCCGCTTGTCAGTGAAACTGCTTCGGCAATCGGGATTTCGCGGCCTTGAGGCAGAGGTGCGTCAGACGCTGTCGATTCGCAAGGAAAAAGCAGAAGAGGCGCGCCGGGCCAGGGTGCTCCGGCAGGCGGCACAGTCGCGGAAGGTTGTGATCCTTACGACGCCGCACGTCACATACGTGGCCCATCAGCTACAGGCGCTGCTGGCGGAATTCGGTTTCGCCTCCGAGATAATTTCGACACGGCCTTTGCGCGGATACGGAAAGGACCTGCACATCGTGCTGTGCCCGCAGATGTACTCTTCGTTGCCACGCAACCTGATTGCCGTGCAGATGGAACAGTCGATCAGCGAGCGCTGGTTTGATCAGCGCTATCTAGGTCTGCTGAAAGACGCACTGGCGATACTCGATTACTCAAAGAACAATATTCTATATCTGACAGGACGCGGCATCCCTTACCAGAGGTTTTTCTATTTTCCGATCACGATGATGCCGGGTTATCGGGAGAAGATCCTCGGGCCGGAGTGGGACAGCGGTGGCGTATCGAATAAGGCGTATGACGTATTGTTTTATGGAGACGTGAACAAGCCGAGACGTCAACAGATGCTCTCCCAGCTCAAGCAGCATTTCAACGTCAAGGTGATTGGCAATACCTTTGGCGAAGAATTGATTAATGAGCTGTGCAAGTCGAGGGTGGTGGTAAACATTCACTATTATGACAACGCATTGTTGGAAACGACTCGAATACATGAATGTCTGGCGCTGGGTATACCTGTGGTCTCTGAGTCCAGCGTCGATATTGAGGACTATCCGGATTTGGCTCCATTGGTGCGCTTCGTTCCAGTCGGTAACGTCCGTGCGATGATTTATGAGATAAGTCAGATTCTCGACCAGCCCGAGTTCGCCAATGCGTTTCACGACCAGGTTCGAAGCGCAGCCGATCGCCATTTGGCGAGATCGCAATATTATTTTGGGCGATTCTTGCTCGCGAACGATCTGACGACGTTTGAACAGTTGACCGACAGAATTGATGACAGGCCGGCATTCTCCACTGGCCGGCTATGTCTGAGTCTCCCGGAAACCCTGAAAAGGCAAAGACAGTTTCTCGCGCAGAAGCTGGACGGATTTGAGATGTTCGATGGACTGCGTCACAGCGAGGGGTGGATCGGCTGCGGCATGAGCTACAAGTTTATTCTGTCGAAGGCCGCCAACAGAGGCATACGACGTGTGCTGGTTTGCGAAGACGATATGGTTCTGACGGCGCATGGACGGAAGGTGTTGCCCATCATCGATCGCTATCTGGATGCCAACCCCGGGACATGGGATGTGTTCGCCGGGCTGATTGCGCATGTAGATCCGGATGTTGAAGTCACACAGGTCGATGAGTACGAAGGGGTGACGTTCGTGCATATCAACAAGATGACCAGCATGGTGTTCAACATATACAATCGCAGTGCTTTCGACATCATCGCGCGATGGGATGAATCGAATACCGATTGGAGTTCGAACACCATCGATAGGTACCTGGAAAGGACCGAGGGGCTCCGGGTCATTGTCGCTCTCCCCTTTGTCGTGGGACATGACGAAGGTGCGACATCGACCTTATGGGGCTTTGGAAACCAGCAGTACGCCAGCATGATCGCGGAGAGCGCGGAATTCCTGCAGCAGAAGCTGACCGATTTCAATGCGCGGCATCGTTGATCACCGGCAGACCAGGAGATCTCTGTCCGCGCACCGGCCCAGGTCTCGCTGTGATGACCCTCGCGGAATAAGTTGCACTGCAGTTGAAGTGCGCGTGCGGTACGGCTTTCATGCCTTGACGACGAATACCTGACCTGGGTAGATCGAGATCTCCTTGATTCGCGAGCGTGGTTGAGGCAACGAGGGATTGCCCTGGTCGGGACGAGTAATGTCGCCCCAGGCGATGAAATCGACGATTTCCTTCACAAAGCCGACCATGCCAAAGTTGTGGACAGCGAAGTCGGGATCGTAACGACCGGCCAGCCGCGAAAGGTTTCCCAGTCCGAGGGCGCTGAGCACTTTCTTGGTCATTCGCGTGCGCATCAGTTTGCCGCGAGAGTCCGGTGACCGAGGCGCGCGGACGCTGGGGTCGTAAACCTGTCCGTCCGGCCAGCTGCCCCAATACCCTGTCCCCCAATCCTCGATCACGTAGATTCCGCCGTGCTTCAGGTGGTCATCAAACATCGCTTGAAATGAGCTGCGAGCGAGTGTTCCTACGTGTGCGGCATCATCAATGATGACATCGAATCCATCGGGCGCGACTTTGTTGGCGATGCTGTGCAGCAGTGCATGGTCGCCTTGAGAGCCCTGGAAGAACTTCACACGCTCGGGGGTCGATGGCATCGGATTGGGATTGATATCCAGCCCGGCAATGTGTCCGTTCGCAAAGTATTCATTCCACATGAGCAACGAACCGCCGTGGTACACGCCTAGTTCCAGGAGCTTGACCGGTTGTTCGCGCAGGTGCGAGAAATGTCGCGTGTAGTTGTCGAGATAGCCGGAAGAAATGTTCTTGTCCGTATCGTACTTGCTCGCCAGTTCCGGCAGATTGGGTTTCATGAATTGTTCCTTTTGATTTTGATTCAAACGGTCGTACGGGTGGAAGGACCGGTTGATCCGAAAAGTATCGGCCAGAAAAATTTCCGCTTCGGTTCGTTCTCGCAGCCGTTCCTGTGGTCGAACGAACAACTGCGCATGTTTTGCCAAACGATCGAAGGGCGCAGAAATCCGGTCGCCCGAGGTGAAGTATCGGTCACTGCATTCATCTATCGATCAATTTTGTCTGTCAAAACCCGGAATGCCATACCTGATGAGCATTTCCAGCTTGCGTGGAAAAATTCGTACCTGTTTGAGGAATTCACCGAGCGTGACGGCGCGGCTTTTCTGCGCTGTGCGCCTTTCGTCTAGCAAATCATTGCGGGCGGACCAGGCGGATGTAGGCAGTGGGCCGTAGATCGACGACCAGATGGCGAAATCGCGTTTGACGAGGCTGAGTAGCACGCCTTCCACCAGCAAGAAAACGGCGTGCAGGAGCCCAACGGGGATCAACAACGGCAGCGGGTAGATCACGATCATGCTGAACAGCTTGTTGCGTTCGCTAAATGCGCGCCTTCGCAGCGTCGTGTGGAGTCTGCCTTTGTCGACTCTGGCACCCCCAAAACTGGCGCCGATTCGGTGACGGTAACCCGAGGTGTCACACACCCTCACCGGGTGGCCTGAAAGGCGCGCCCTGCAGCAAAGGTACAGGTCCTCACCGATCGAGCCGAACCAGTCCGGGAATCCGCCGAGCTCGTTCCACAGCGTGCGCGGGATCCACAGGCAGGCACCGATGGTCATCGCGACATCCCGGCGCGCGGTATCGAGGTTCGGTACCGGGTTGAAGAACGGATCCAGCAGGCAGCCGCGATCCACGATATCGCCGCTGGCGTGATCGAACTGTGGCAGGGTGAGGATCGCCGGACGGGAGATGGCCGACGCCTCGGCATGCAGCGTCCGCAGCGCATCCGGCAGGAGTTCTGCGTCGTTGTTCAGCAACAGCAGGTACTCGCCGCGGGCGGCATCGGCCATGCGGTTGTTGGCGACGCAGAAACCGACGTTCTGCGCGCTCTCGATCAGGCGTACCTCCGGGTGGTGCTGCCGGATATGCGCCACCGATTCGTCGTCTGAGGCATCGTCGTGCACCAGTATCTCGACCGGCAGATCGAAGTCCTGGGCGTGCACCGATGCGATACAGGCATCGATCAACCGGGGTCCGAGATAGTGGGCGATGCAGACCGAGACCACGGGCGTCATGCGTCTTCCCTGTCGAGCCAGTGCCAGGTCTGTTGGATACCCTGTGGAAGGTCGGTCAGCGGTCGCCAACCGGTGGCACGCTGCAGGCGCGTGCTGTCGAGCACGATGGCGCGCACGTCGGTGCCGCGCGCTGGTCGCTGTCGAACCTGTAGTTCACGGCCGGTGACACGCCCGACGAGGTCGATCAGCTCACTGATCGAAGCGCCGAGTCCGCTGCCGACGTTGAACGTGCCGGTCGCCTCCGGGTCGCCGATCAACCGACGGCATGCATCGACGGCGTCGTCGACGTACAAATAGTCGCGAATCGCTCCGCCGTCACCCCACATCTCCACCGGTTCTCCGCGCCGCACCCGTTCGAGCAGGGTGCGCACCAGCCCGAATCCGCCGCGCAGGCGCTGACCTGGCCCGTAGAGGTTCGACAGGCGCAGCGTGGCCAATGGGACGCGGTTGGCCTGGGCGAACACCTCGAACAGCGATTCCAGCGCGACCTTGCCGGCGGCGTGGTAGGAAAGAGGCTGCGGCGGGTGTGTCTCGTCGACCGGCAGACGCGTCGGATTGCCGTAGATCGCGCCGCCGCTGGAGGCGAACAACAGACGGGCGGGTGGGTGGTTGGCCATCATTTCTGTCAGACGGGCGGCGGGCAGAAGATTCTCCAGGGTGTCGATCTGCGGTCTGCGCGCCGAAGAGCCGGGCGTGGTGGTGGAGGCCAGATGGACGACGATCGGGCACTCGCGCAACAGCGGCGCGACGACCACGTGGTCATTCTGACTGCCGCGATGGAAGGTGATGCCGTCGTGCCGGGCATCGTCACTGGAGCGTGACAACACGTGAACCGTACGACCGTCGGCGACCAATCGGCGTGCCAGCGCGAGACCGAGGAATCCCGCACCGCCCACCAGCAGTATGGCCTGGTCAGGCGGCATGCCGGGATTCCCTCGCCAACAGGTCGTGGTAGGCGCTCAGACAACGCGCGGCATGATCGTCCCAGGTGCCGATCTCTTTGCGGATCGCAGTTCGTGCCCTGGTGCCGACCTCGTCGGCGACCGTGGTCGACTCCGCCCTGTCGAGTGCCTGTTGCAGCTGCCGGCGATCGTCGACCAGCCAACCGGTCTCGCCGTCCCGAATCAGGTCTGCATGGGCGGCGATCCGGCTGGCGACCACCGGCAGCCCGGCCGCCATCGCCTCGATCATCACCTGTGGCCGGCCCTCGTCGTGGCGACTCAGGGTCAGCAGGCCCGCCGCCCGGGGAAACCAGTGTTCGCGCAGGGCCGTCGGATTGGTCGGGCCCTCGTAGTCGATCCATTCGGGCAGCGCGACCTGCTCTTGCATCGGGCCGAGCAGGCGCAGCCGACGACCTGCCGAGAACAGGTCCCGTCCCCAGTCGAACAGGTCGCCCATCTTGTTGCGGGTGATGCGTGAAACGACCAGCCATTCGCGATGAGTGGCCGGCGATCGCTTGACCTCGAACCATCCTGGGGCGACCCCGAAGGGATTGGTGCGGACCTCGGCGACGCCTTCGAACTGCGCGGCCAGCGGCGCCGACATCCAGTGCGCATTCGGTGCGAGCAACGTCTGGCGGCGCGCGAAAGCGCGGCGCAGCAGGCCCGCCATGCCGGGGACCCTCAGCAGTCCGAAATCGCTGCCGAGTACCGCGACATAGGCCGGACGGCGGTCGGCCGGCAGCGCGAGTGCCAGCTGCAACCAATTGACATGGTAGACGTCGACCTGGCGGCGTCGGCAGGCGGCGCGCAAGCGGGTGAGTACACCGGCGGCGCGCACCAGGCCGTTCACCGGCCGTCGGCGGAGGAGGTGGGCTATGCCACCTTCGTCGGCCATCCGCTGGAGCCAGCGGGTGTCGCTGTCCGAGTTCGCCGAGGTGACTCGGCCGGGCAACTCGCCGGGTGGCCCCCACAGTGTGACCCCGACCTGACCCGTGCGGTCCAGCGCAGCGGCCAGATCGTGGATGAAACGCCCCTTCCAATCCGCTGCGTCCAACGGGAAGGACGTCGTGCCCAGCAGCACGTCAAGGCGTGGATTGGGTGTCGGGATAGCGCTCATAGATCTTCCACCATCGACGTTATCACGAACGCCGCGACGTGGTTATCAGCGGCAGTGCAGGGAAAAAATCCAGACCGGCGGTATTCCGGGCCTCGCCGGTTGCTGTCATCCGGCGGCTTTTTTGTGCGCAGGCGTGGGCGAGGTCGAGGTCCGCAGTTACAATACCGCGGATGTCTGGAAACACCATTGGAAAACTCTTCACTGTGACCTCGTTCGGCGAGAGTCACGGCACTGCGATCGGCTGCATCGTCGACGGCTGTCCACCGGGAATGGCACTCTCGGAGGCGGATATCCAACCGGATCTCGACCGGCGTCGGCCCGGCACCTCGCGACACACCACGCAACGCCGTGAACCCGACCGCGTGCACATCCTTTCAGGGGTCTTCGAGGGCAGGACCACCGGCACGCCGATCGGCCTGCTTATCTACAACGAGGATCAGCGGTCCAAGGACTACGGCGAGATCGCCCGGAAGTTCCGCCCCGGGCACGCCGATTACACCTATCAACAGAAGTACGGACTGCGCGACTACCGCGGTGGCGGTCGTTCGTCCGCGCGCGAGACCGCGATGCGTGTCGCGGCCGGCGCAGTGGCCAAGAAATACCTGCGTGAACGCTACGGGGTCGAGATCCGTGGTTACCTGTCCGCACTCGGCCTGATCCGGCCCGACAGCTTTTCCTGGGACCCGGTCGAACACAACCCGTTCTTCTGGCCGGATGCCGCACAGGTGCCGGAACTCGAGCGCTACATGGACGACCTGCGCAAGTCCGGCGATTCGATCGGTGCCGAGGTGACCGTGGTCGCGAGCGGTGTCCCGCCCGGCTGGGGTGAACCGGTGTTCGATCGTCTGGATGCCGATATCGCGCATGCGCTGATGGGGATCAATGCCGCCAAGGGCGTCGAGATCGGAGCCGGGTTTGCGTGCGTGACGCAAAAGGGCACCCAACATCGCGATGCGATGACCCCGCAGGGATTCCAGTCCAACAACGCCGGCGGTGTTCTCGGCGGCATATCGAGCGGCCAGGACGTGGTCGCGCGCGTGGCGTTCAAGCCGACCTCGAGCATCCGCCTGGGTGGACAGACGGTCGATGTCGAGGGACATGCGACCGACGTGATCACCAAGGGTCGACACGATCCCTGCGTGGGTATCCGCGCCACGCCGATCGCCGAGGCGATGCTCGCGATCGTACTGCTGGATCACGCATTGCGGCACCGTGGCCAGAACGCCGACGTGGGGTCGCAGACACCGGTCCTGCCGGCGTCATCGAACGGCTAGTGCAGCGCCGTCCGGACGCTCCACGGCCGCCTGGCTGGTCGCGGTCGACGTCCGGTCGGTCGGCAGGCAGCCGACCGGCTGAGGTGGGAGCCGGTCGATGAAGATGCCCTACTGGCGGCTGTCCGGTTTCTACTTCTTCTATTTCGCGCTGCTCGGTGCGCTGGTCCCGTATTGGGGACTGTTCCTGCAGGAACGGGGTTTCGACGCGACCGCGATCGGGGCGCTGATGTCGATCCTGATGGCGACCAAGGTCGTGGCGCCCTACGTCTGGGGCTGGCTGGGCGACCATCTGGGTCATCGGATGCAGATCGTGCGTGTCGCGTCACTGGTCTCGGTACTGGTGTTCACCGGGATGTTCTGGGCACACGGCTTCTGGTCGATCGCCCTGGTGATGACCTTGTACAGCTTCTTCTGGAACGCCTCGCTGCCGCAGTTCGAAGTGGTCACCTTCAGCTATCTGGGCGAACGTGCGGCGCGGTATGCGCGTATCAGGGTCTGGGGTTCGATCGGGTTCATCGTCACCGTGGTCGTGCTCGGCGCGCTGGTCGAATCGCGTGGCCCGGAGATCGTTCTGCCGGCGGTGTTGCTGATCTTCGCGGCGATCTGGGGGAGTTCGTTGCTGGTCAGCGATCCCGACCCGGAACCGCATCCACATGAGCAGCAGTCGCTGGCGGCGATCCTGCGACAGCCGGCGATCATCGGTTTCTTCGTCGCGGTGTTTCTGATGCAGGCAAGCCACGGCCCCTACTATGCGTTCTACTCCATCTATATGAAGGGTCACGGCTACAGCGAGACCCTGATCGGCCAGCTGTGGGCGCTTGGCGTATTTGCCGAGGTCGGTCTGTTCGTCGTGATGCACCGCCTGCTAGATGGGTTCGGTGCGCACCGGGTACTGGCCGTCAGCCTGTTGTTGGCCGGTCTGCGCTGGTTGATCATCGGACATTTCGCGGGCTCGCTGCCGATGTTGCTGGTCGCCCAGCTGCTGCACGCGGCCACCTTCGGTACCTTCCATGCCGCCAGCATCCATCTGGTGCAACATTACTTCCGCGGGCGCCACAAGGGGCGTGGACAGGCGTTGTACAGCAGCGTCAGCTTCGGGGCCGGCGGGGCGGTCGGCAGCCTGTTGAGCGGCTACGCCTGGCAGGGCCTGGGACCGACGCTGACGTTCACGATCGCCGCCGGCCTGGCATTGCTCGGTGGCATGGTGGCACTGCGCTGGGTCGACGGTGGAACCTTTGCACTCAGACGGCTGACATAATTGCGCATGCAGGAACGATCGACACAACCGACACAACGCCGCCGCCGGCGATGGTGGCTGCCGCTACTGATTCTTTCGGTTGCGGGTGCCGCCGCCGCGGCCCTGATCGCAACCAAACCGGAGCGTCGACCGGTCAAGGTGCTGGAGCGGGCCTGGCTGGTCGCCGTCGAGGACGTCCATGCCGCCCGCTACGCGGCGAGCCTGACGCTGTACGGCCGCGTTGAGTCACAGTGGTCGAGTGAACTCACCGCGGGTATCGCGGCGGACATCGAACGGGTCGCCGTCGTCGAGGGGGATCGTGTCGAGCAGGGGCAGCTGCTGGTGCGCCTCGATGACCGGGACGTGCGCCTGGAACTGGCGCAACGCGAGGCCGAGCTGCAGCAGGCGGAGGCACGCATCGCGGCCGA
Source organism: Chromatiaceae bacterium (assembly GCA_024235395.1). Taxonomy (NCBI): domain Bacteria; kingdom Pseudomonadati; phylum Pseudomonadota; class Gammaproteobacteria; order Chromatiales; family Chromatiaceae; species Chromatiaceae bacterium. Next base: position 664,991 of record JACKMK010000004.1, on the reverse strand, counting down.
AAGACTGCGCCATGAGGCGGACCTCGCTGCGTTGCCGCGCGAGCGTCACCTGCTGTCGCTGACCCGCGGCGAGGTCAACCGGCTGCAGGACCTGGTCAAGAACAAGGTCGGCGCGCAATCGCAGCTGGATACCGCGATGCAGGCCGCCGAACGCCAGGCGATCGCACTGACCCAGCGTCAGCAGGCGGTCGACGAACACACCGCGCGGCTGGCCGAGGTCGAGGCGACACGCGCCCGCGCCGAGGCCTTGCGTGACCAGGCGCTGCTGGAGCTGCAGCGTTGCGAGGTGCGTGCGCCGTACAACGGCCGGGTTGCGCGACTGCCCGCCGCGCCGGGACGGCGGGTGCGTGTCGGCGATCCGCTGATCAGTCTGTATGCGAGCGACGACATGCTCGTGCGTGCGCAACTGCCGACCCGCCATCTGCCCCAGATCCGTTCGGCGATGAATGCCGGCGAGCCGCTCGTCGCGCACGGTGAGATCGACGGCATCCGCGTGGTCGCACAGCTGCGCGGACTCGCGGCCGAGAGCGACGCGAACAGTGGCGGTGTCGATGGCCTGTTCACGGTCACCGAAGGCGCGCAGGAGATCAGCCAGGGGCGCTTCGTGCGCATCGAACTGCAGCTGCCGGCACGTGACGGACTGGCGGCCCTGCCGCACGAGGCGATCTACGGGACGGACCGCGTCTATCTGGTCGACGAGGATAGCCGGATGCGTGCGCAACGCATCGAACGGGTCGGCGAGGTGCGTCTAGACAATGGCGAGACCCGCGTGCTGGTCGACACCGCGGCATTGCCGGCGGCAGCGAAGGTGGTGGTCACGCAGCTGCCGAACGCGCTCGACGGTCTGTTGATCCGGGTAGCGGACGAGCGCTGAAACGCATGGCCTTCCAGCACCGCAACGACATCATCGGACTGTTCGCCCAGCACAAGGTCGCAGCGAACCTGTTGATGGTGGTGATGCTGCTCGCCGGGACCTGGGGCCTGGCGCACCTGAACGTGCAGTTCTTTCCGAACTTCGAGATCGAGATGGTCACCGTCACCACGGCCTGGAGCGGCGCGTCGGCCGAGGATGTCGAACGCTCGATCACGGTCCCGCTGGAACAGACACTGCGCACTACCGACGGCCTCGACAAGATGTCGTCGACCTCCAGCCAGGGCCTCAGCCTGATCACCCTGGAGTTTCCCGAGGGGACCGACATGGGCGCGGCGACCGACCGCGTCGAGGAACTGGTCAACGCGGTGCGCAACCTGCCGGCGGATGCCGAGGCCACCGAGGTCAGCCATGTGCTGCGCTACGAGCCGGTCGCACGCCTGTTGGTGCATGGCCCGCCGGATATCCGCGAACTGCGGCCGCTGGTGCGGCGCATGGAACGCGAACTGCTCGACCGCGGTATCGCCAAGGTCACGATCACCGGCCTGCCCGAAGACGAACTGGCCATCCAGATCCCGCAGGCGACCCTGGAGGACCTCGGACTGTCGCTGCAGCAGGTCGCGCAGCGTGTCGCGGCCGGTTCGCGCGATCTGCCGGCCGGCACCGTCGGGCGCGACGACGTCGGGCGCGAGGTGCGCACGCTCGACCAGCGGCGCACCGAACTCGGTTTCGAGCAACTGGTGCTGCGCGCCGACCGCGAGGGCCGGCTGGTACGCGTCGCCGATGTCGCGGAGGTCGAACGCCGCCCGCGTCCCAACCAGGTCGCGCTGACGTTCCAGGAACAGCCGACCGTCGAGTTGCAGCTGATGCGCTCGACCAGCGCCGACTCGCTGGTGTCGGCGCGCATCATGCACGACTGGTTGGACGAGGCGCGTCTGCGCTATCCGCCCGACGTGACCATCACTCCGTACGACGAGCACTGGACGCTGATCGAGGACCGCATCAACCTGCTGCTGAAGAACGGCGGGAGCGGCCTGCTGCTGGTGGTCGGTATCCTGTTTCTGTTCCTCAATGGCCGGGTGGCGTTCTGGGTCGCGGTCGGTATCCCGGTATCGTTCATGGCCACGCTCGCGATCGTGTACCTGGCCGGTGGCAGCATCAACATGATCTCGCTGTTCGCGCTGATCATGGCGCTCGGCATCATCGTCGACGATGCGATCGTCGTGGGCGAAGACGCATTGACCCACTATCAGACCGGCGAGAGCTCGCTGGAGGCCGCCGAGGGGGGTGCGCGCCGCATGTTCGCGCCGGTGATGTCGTCGTCGTTGACCACGATCGCGGCCTTCCTGCCGCTGTTTGCGATCAGCGGCTTCATCGGCAAGTTCCTCGGCGATATCCCGTTCGTGATCGTGTGCGTGATCATCGCTTCGCTGTTCGAGAGCTTCCTGGTGCTGCCCGGACATCTGCGGCACAGCTTCCGGGGTCTGCAACACGCCGAACCCGGCCGCTTCCGGCGCCGCTGGGATGCCGGATTCGCACACTTCCGCGACCGGTATTTCCGCGCCCTGGTCACCTGGGCGGTGAACAACCGGGTCGCGATCGTCTCGATCGCACTGGCCACGGTGATCGTGCTGTTCGGGGTGTTGCGCGGTGGCCGCATGGGTTTCAGTTTCTTCCCCAATGTCGAAGGCAACGGCGTGGTCGCCAGTGCGACCTTCGTTGCCGGCACGCCGCCGGAGCGCGTGAAGGCGTTCGCCGAACATCTGGAGTCACAGTTGTACGCGACCGATCGCGCCTTGGGTGGCGGCCTGGTGCAGGTGGCGAACGTCGCGCTCGGCCGTGGCTTCTTTTCCAACGGCCGCCAGGAGCAGACGGGCGATCAGTTCGCGTCGGTGACGGTCGAACTCTTGCCGTCCGACCAGCGCGCGGTGCGCAACGAGGAATTCATCGAGACCTGGGAGGCGAGCCTGGTCCGGCCGCCGGGCCTGGAATACCTCACCATCACCTCGCGTACCGGTGGCCACCCGGGGCGTGATCTCGAGGTGCGCCTGGTGGGGCCGGACGCCGACGCATTGAAAAGGGCCGCGCTGGAGCTGGCGGATGCACTGTCGGCGATCCCCGGCGTGCAGGCGATCGAGGACGACATGCCATACGGGCAACAGCAGCTGGTGTTCCGCGTGAGTCCACTGGGCGAGTCGCTGGGCCTGACGGTGCAGGACGTCGGTCGCCAGATGCGTGCGGCGTTCGACGGCGAGCTGGCGCAGATCTTCAACGAGGGCGACGAGGAGATCGAGGTGCGGGTGATGCTGCCCGACCGCGAACGCTACCGGCTGAGCGCACTCGACGATCTGAACGTGGTGCTGCCGGGAGGCGGCAGCGTGCCACTGATGTCGGTGGTCGACCTGCAGGAGCGGCGTGGCTTCAAGGCGATCCGGCATGCGGAAGGACGCCTGGCGGCGACGGTCTACGCCGATGTCAACAAACAGACGGCAAACGCGAACGAGATCCGTGCGCTGTTGCGCAGCGGGGTGCTGCCGACACTCGCCGAGCGGCACGACCTCAGCTGGGAGTTCACCGGGCGGGCCGAAGACCAGCGCGACACCGCATCGGACATGCAGAAGGGTGCCTTGTTCGCACTCGCGATGATCTACATCGTACTGGCCTGGGTGTTCGGTTCCTACGGGTGGCCACTGGTCGTGATGGCGATCATTCCGTTCGGTATCGTCGGTGCCCTGTTCGGACACCTGTTCATGGGGATCACGCCGACCATCCTGTCGATGTTCGGACTCTTCGCGCTGTCCGGGATCGTGGTCAACGATTCGATCATCCTGGTGGTGTTCTACAAGCAGCTGCGGGAGCGCGGCATGGGCGTCAGGGAGGCCATCGTCGAGGCCGCCTGTCAGCGCCTGCGCGCGGTCCTGCTGACCTCGCTGACGACCATCGCCGGCCTGCTGCCGCTGCTGTTCGAGACCTCGCTGCAGGCGCAGTTCCTGATACCGATGGCGGTCTCGATCTCGTTCGGCCTGGCGTTCGCGACCTTTCTGGTGTTGCTGCTGGTGCCGGCGTTGCTGTCCGCGCTGGAAGGCGCGCGGCTGCGCCTGACCGCGGCGGTCGCCCCCGGCGAGGCATGACGCGCTTGTCGCTCGCACCCGTTTCCTCGTCGCGATATCGCCTGGGCCTCCTGGTGGCGCTGTTGCCCTGGATACTGGCCGGGTGTGCGACGCCGGGCGGTGTCTGTACGCCGTCCGAGCCATTCCAGACACGCGTCGAGCGTCAGCACCGCAGCGGCCTGGTCGTCGAGGCCGTCGCGCTGAGCCGGTGCGAAAGCGAGGCGACGTTCGGGGTCGCGCTCAACGACATCAACGTGCAACCGGTCTGGCTGAAGATCGAGAACTTCCGCGAAGATCCGCACTGGCTGTTCCCGATCGCGATCGACAACGACTATTTCCCGACCTATGAGGTCGCACGCCGTGCATCGGCACTGGGCGGCGATTCGGTCGACGACCTGTACGAACGGTTCCGCGATCAGGAGATGAAATGGTTCGTCCCGCCGGAGGCGACGGTTTCCGGTTTTGTCTTCGCGCACAGCGACGAGGGACTGAAGGCATTCAACGTGCAGTTGGTCGGTTCGCATGCGGTCGACCTGTTCAGCTTCGTCGTGCAGGTGCCCGGTCTGCCCACGACCTATTTCGACGTCGATGAGGCGGTCCGCAGCCACCAGGCCGCGGCGCCGAACCTGAACGCCGAGGCGTTCCAGGAATGGTTGCGTCGATCGGACTGCTGCGCGGTCGACGTCCGCGGCGCGCCCGGCGATCCGTTGAACATCGTGTTCGTCGGCAGCCTGGACCGGCTCCGTTCCGCCCTGATATCCCGACACTGGGACGTCACCGCGCCGGTCGACGAGGCCTCGCTCCGACGCATGGTCAGTGCCTTCCTCTTCGGATCGCGCTTCCGCTATGCACCGATCTCGAGCCTGTTCGTGTTCGGCCGCGAACAGGACCTGTCGTTCCAGAAATCGCGCGCGATCATCGACGAGCGCAACCACATGCGCCTGTGGCTGGCGCCCGTGAGATTCGAGGGGCGCGCGGTCTGGTTGGGCCAGGTCAGCCGGGATGTCGGTATCAAACTGTCCGGGCGGCTGTGGCCACCGACGACCCATGTGATCGATCCGGATGTCGACGACGCGCGGTTCTATGTCCTGCAGGACATGCTGGCCGGCGGGCTGATCGAGAAGGTCGGTTTCGTCCAGGGCCAGCGTCCGGCGGACGTATCGTCGCCGCACCACAACGCCGAGCACGATCCCTATTTCACCGACGGCCTGAGGAACGTGTTCGTGCTCTCCCGGCGTCAGGTCAAGCCGTCCGAGATCCAGCTGTTGGACTGGGAGCTGCCGTCGGTGATGGAACCGTTTCGCGGTTTCTACCTCCGCCGCGAGTGACAAAGCGCCGGTGACACGGGGCGCTGCACCGGGTGCTGTCGCCTACCCGGCCTTACAGGCGCGGATCATCTCGATGGCGGCATTCGACAGGCTGCGGCGGTGGTGCGTGACCACGCCGAGATGGCGCGTCAGCTGCAGCCCGTCGACGCGCAGCGCGACGACGTCGTCCTTCAGCAGCACCGCGGGCAGCAGGCTCCAGCCGAGCCCGGTGGCGACCAGCATGTACAGGGTCTCCAGGTAGTTGGTCGCCATCGCGACATGCAGTCGGGCCCCGCTGGTGCGCAGCGCCTGTTCGAGGATGCCCCGGGTATAGGTGCTGCCGCCGGGCAGCACGGCCGGGTGCGTCAGCAACTCGTCCAGGCCGATCCGCGCGCGGCCGGCCAGGGGGTGGTCACGTCCGACCATGAATGCCAGCGGGTCCTGCCAGATCGTCTCGAGCTGCAGGTTGGGGGGCTGGTCCGGTGGCAGCGTGACGATCGCCAGCTCCAGGTCGCCGGTCTCGACCGCGCGGCACGCGGCCTCGGAATCCATGAAGCGGATGTCGAGTTCGACGCCCGGGAAGGCCTCGGTGAAGCGTTTCAGCGGTCCCGGCAGGCGGTGCAGGCCAATGTGGTGACTGGTGCCCATCACCAGCCGGCCGCGCACCTCGCCCGACAGATCGCTGACCAGGCGCTTGAGTTCGCGCGCGTCGTTGATCAGGCGCCGCGCGCGCGGCAGCAGCGCCGCCCCGGTGCTGGTCAGCGAGACCCGGCGACCGATGCGATCGAACAGACGCGCGCCGAGTTCCCCTTCCAGCTGGGCGACGCGTTTACTGACCGCGGGCTGGGTCAGGTACAGCGCCTCGGCCGCCTCGGAAAACGAGGCGTGCTCGGCGACCTCGACGAATGCATGCAGCGCGGCGATTTCCATTATTCTCAATAGGAATCAAATAAATGAAAAACATGAATTTGTGTTATTGATGATAGACGCTATCGTTAGCCACGTCAGCCCGGAGAGCGTGAAGATGAAACCGAAAACGCTGTACGACAAATTGTGGGAATCGCACGTGGTGCGCGAGGAGCCGGACGGCACGGCGCTGCTGTATATCGACCGCCATCTGGTCCACGAGGTCACCTCGCCGCAGGCGTTCGAGGGTCTGCGGCTGGCGCACCGGCCGGTGTGGCGCACCGACGCCAATCTCGCGACCGCGGATCACAATGTGCCGACCACAGACCGCAGCGCGGGCATCGCGGACCCGGTGTCACGGGTGCAGGTCGAGACGCTGGATCACAACTGTGCCGAATTCAAGATCGTGGAGTTCGGTATGAACGATCCGCGCCAGGGCATCGTGCACGTGATGGGCCCGGAACAGGGCGCGACGCTGCCGGGCATGACCGTGGTCTGCGGGGATTCGCATACCTCGACGCATGGCGCGTTCGGCGCGCTGGCACACGGTATCGGGACCTCGGAGGTCGAGCACGTCCTGGCGACGCAGTGCCTGATCCAGAAGAAGTCGAAGGCGATGCTGGTCGTGGTCGACGGTTCGGTCGGCTCTGGCGTGACCGCGAAAGACATCGTGCTCGCGATCATCGGCCGGATCGGCACCGCCGGCGGCACCGGGTACGCGATCGAGTTCAGCGGCCAGGCGATCCGCGACCTGTCGATCGAGGGCAGGATGACGGTCTGCAACATGGCGATCGAGGCGGGAGCGCGGGCCGGGTTCGTCGCGGTGGACGACAAGACCATCGACTACGTGAAGGGGCGGCCGTTCGCGCCCGGTCCGGAACACTGGAAGCAGGCGGTCGCCAGTTGGCGGACCCTGCACAGCGACGATGGCGCCGAGTTCGACAAGGTCGTGGTGATCCCGGCCGCGGAGATAGTCCCGCAGGTCACCTGGGGCACCTCGCCGGAGATGGTCGTGCCGGTGACCGACAAGGTCCCCGATCCGGCCGCGGTCGGCGACCCGGTCCGGGCCGAGGGCATGCGTCGTGCGCTGCACTACATGGGGCTGGAGCCCGGCACGCCGATCGAACGCATCGAGGTCGACAAGGTGTTCATCGGGTCCTGCACCAACTCGCGTATCGAGGATCTGCGCGCCGCCGCGTCGGTGATCAGGGGTCGCAAGGTGTCGGACCACGTCAAACAGGCGCTGGTCGTCCCCGGCTCCGGTCTGGTCAAGGCGCAGGCCGAACAGGAGGGACTCGACCGCCTGTTCGTCGAGGCCGGTTTCGAATGGCGCGAACCGGGTTGCTCGATGTGCCTGGCGATGAATGCCGACCGGCTGGAGCCTGGCGAGCGTTGCGCGTCGACCTCGAACCGCAATTTCGAGGGGCGGCAGGGCCAGGGGGGCCGCACCCATCTGGTCAGCCCGGCGATGGCGGCTGCCGCCGCGATCGCCGGCCATTTCGTGGACATTCGCGACCTGTAGGCCGTAGGCGGGGGATGACGATGAGACGCAACTGGGCAATGTTCGTGCTGATATCGCTGCTGGCGCTGACCGCCGGTTGCGAGACGATCAAGGGTCTGGGCCGCGATATTCAGAACGCCGGCGAGGCCATCGATGACGCCGTGAGGTAGGTTATGGAAAAGTTTGCAACGTTCACCGGGATCGTGTGTCCGCTGGATCGCTCCAATGTCGATACCGATGCAATCATCCCGAAGCAGTTTCTGAAATCGATCAAGCGGACGGGTTTCGGCCCGAACCTGTTCGACGAGTGGCGCTACCTCGACCAGGGCGAACCGGGGATGGACAACAGCCGGCGGCCGCTGAATCCGGACTTCGTGCTCAACGATCCGCGTTACGCCGGCGCGAGCATTCTGCTGGCGCGCGAGAACTTCGGTTGTGGTTCGTCGCGCGAACATGCGCCCTGGGCACTGACCGATTTCGGCTTCAAGGTCATCATCGCGCCGAGCTTCGCGGACATCTTTTTCAACAACAGTTTCAAGAACGGGCTGTTGCCGATCGTGCTGAACCCGGCGACGGTCGATCGCCTGTTCGAGCAGGCAACCGGTCCGCAGGCCCTGCAACTGACGGTCGACCTGGCGGCGCAGCAGATTCGCGGTGCGACCGGTGAGCCGATCGGTTTCGACGTCGACCGGTTCCGCAAGCACTGTCTGCTGAACGGTCTCGACGATATCGGCCTGACGTTGCAGCACGTCGACGAGATCGAGGCATACGAGGCCAGGCGCAGACAGGAAGCGCCGTGGTTGTTTGCAGGCTGACCCTGAGCAACGGACCCGTGGCGGCCGAGTGGTCGTCGGGGCCAAGACGATATTGAACGCGATCAAGCGCCGAGTGGGGTGACAGAGACGATGACGAAACGCGTATTGATACTGCCGGGTGACGGGATAGGTCCCGAGATCGTCGCCGAGGCCGTCAAGGTGCTGGACCGCTTGGCCGGAGAAGGCCTGGCGATCGAACTCGACGAGGGCCTGATCGGCGGGGCCGCCTACGACGCGGTCGGCACTCCGCTGCCGGACAGCACACTGGCGATGGCGCAGGAGGCGGACGCGGTCCTGCTGGGTGCGGTAGGCGGCCCGAAATGGGAGCCGCTCGAAATCGCGGTGCGTCCCGAAAAGGGGCTGCTGGGGCTGCGTGCAGGGTTGGGCCTGTTCTCCAACCTGCGCCCGGCGATCCTCTATCCGCAGCTCGCCGGTGCTTCGAGCCTGCGGCCGGAGATCGTTTCCGGACTCGACATCATGATCGTGCGCGAGCTCACCGGCGGCATCTATTTCGGCCAGCCGCGCGGCGTGCGCACGCTGGACAACGGCGAGCGCCAGGGTTTCAACACCCTGGTGTACGCCGAGCACGAGATCGAACGCATCGTAGGTTCGGCGTGCGAGATCGCGATGAAACGCGGCAAGCGCCTGTGTTCGGTCGACAAGGCGAACGTCCTGGAATGCACCGAGTTGTGGCGCGAGGTCGCGACACGCGTGGTCGCGAATGAATATCCCGAGGTCGCGTTGACGCACATGTACGTCGACAACGCGGCGATGCAGCTGGTCAAGTGGCCCAAGCAGTTCGACGTGATGGTCACGACCAATATGTTCGGCGATATCCTGTCGGATGCGGCGGCGATGCTGACCGGTTCGATCGGCATGCTGCCTTCGGCCTCGCTGAATGAAAAAGGCCAGGGCATGTACGAGCCGATCCACGGATCGGCGCCCGATATCGCCGGCAAGGGCGTCGCCAATCCCTTGGCGACCATCCTGTCGCTGGCGATGATGCTGCGTTACAGCCTCGACGAACCGGCGATGGCCGAGCGTATCGAAAACGCGGTGGTTGCGGTGCTCGACCAGGGCCTGCGCACGCCCGACATCATGTCCGAGGGCATGACCGAGGTGAACTGCGAGGCGATGGGTGACGCGGTCGTCGCGGCGCTGTGATGCGGGCCGCACTGCCAATGAATCGGAACTGAGAGCTGAACGATGAATAGAGTGGGATTTGTGGGTTGGCGTGGCATGGTCGGATCGGTCCTGATGGATCGCATGCGCGAGGAGAACGACTTCGCGCAGATCGACGAGCCGGTGTTTTTCACCACGTCGCAGGCGGGGCAGGCCGGGCCGGATATCGGCAGGGACGTGCCACCGCTGCGCGATGCCGCCAGCATCGAGGAACTGGCCGGGATGGACGTGATCGTCACCTGCCAGGGTGGCGACTACACCAAGCAGGTGTATCCCGCATTGCGCAACGCCGGCTGGAAGGGCTACTGGATCGATGCGGCCTCGGCGCTGCGCATGGAAAAGGATGCGGTGATCATCCTCGATCCCGTCAACCTGCCGGTGATCGAGCAGGCGCTGGCCGCAGGCAAGAAGGACTTCATCGGCGGCAACTGCACCGTGAGCCTGATGCTGATGGCGCTCGGCGGCCTGTTCAATGCCGACCTGGTCGAGTGGGCGACCGCGATGACCTATCAGGCCGCGTCCGGTGCCGGCGCGAAGAACATGCGCGAACTGCTCAGCCAGATGGGCGCGCTGCGCGACAGTGTCGCCGGTCCACTCGCGGATCCGTCGTCGGCGATCCTGGATATCGATCGCGCGGTGACCGAGACCCTGCGCAGCGATGCCTTCCCGACGGAAAACTTCGGCGTACCCCTGGCGGGCAGCCTGATCCCGTGGATCGACGTCGCGCTGGACAACGGCCAGAGCAAAGAGGAATGGAAGGGTTTCGCCGAGACCAACAAGATCCTGGGTCGGAGCGACAACCCGGTGCCGATCGACGGTACCTGCGTGCGCATCGGTGCGATGCGCTGCCATAGCCAGTCGTTGACGATCAAGCTCAAGCGCGATGTCCCGATCGACGAGATCGAGCAGATCCTGGACGACGCCAACCCGTGGTCCAAGGTGATCCCCAACGACCGTGCGACCACGATCCGGGAACTCACCCCGGCCAAGGTCACCGGGACCCTGTCGGTACCGGTGGGCCGGCTGCGCAAGATGAACCTCGGCAACGAGTACCTGAACGCGTTCACGGTCGGCGACCAGCTGCTGTGGGGAGCGGCCGAACCGCTGCGTCGGATGCTGCGGATCCTCCAATCCGGGTGATTCGCAGCCAAACTGCGTCATCCCTCGCAAAAAAGTGGCCCGAAGGCGTTTAAGTCTCCGGGCCCGCTGCCGTTAGTTGCATTGGTACATAGCCAGGGCTCGGCTATAGTAAGGCCGAATTTAATTCACCGGTTGATGGTGGCTCCTTTATTTTAAGGAAAGCCGGCTCGGGAAAGAGCCGTAACCAGGAGTCCGGGACGGCGAACCTGAGGGGGGATTCATGGTCCGCAAGTTGGCGTTGGCAGTTTCACTCGCATTGGGAACCTGGAACGTTCCCGTTCACGCACTGGGTCTTGGTGAATTGAGTTCCAAGTCCGCGTTGAATCAGAACTTCCAGGGCGATATCACACTGCTTTCGGCGAAAGCCGATGAACTCGATACGATCCGTGTGAAACTCGCGGATTCGGAAGCCTTTACCCGCGCAGGCGTCGATAGACCCTTCTATCTTTCGCTGCTGAAGTTCGAGCCCGTGCTCGGCGACAAGGGTAGGCCGGTCATCCGGGTGACATCCGAGTTCCCCATTCGCGAACCCTTTATGAACTTCCTGGTCGAGGTCAATTGGCCGAACGGCCGGTTGCTGCGCGAATACACCGTGCTGCTCGATCCACCGACGACCACCAAGCGCCGCCCACCCGCGGTCGCACCGGCGGCGAAGGTGGCTGCCAGCACGCCGCGCAAGGCTGCGGTCAAGCCGACCACCGTCCAGGCGACGCCGCCGGCCGCACCGAGCGGCACGGTCAGCACCGATGGTTCGGAGTACGGCCCGGTGCGTGCCAACGAGACCGCGTGGAGCATCGCCAAGAAGCTGCGGACGGGCGGTGTGAGCATGGAACAGATGATGATCGCGCTGCTGAATGCCAATCCGCAGGCATTCGTCGACGGCAACATCAACCGTCTGCGTCGCGGACAGATTCTGCGTGTGCCGGCAATCAGTGAGATCCAGGAACTGAGTCGGCAGGCGGCGCGTGCCGCCTATCGCGAACAACAGGACGCCTGGCTGGCAAGGCGCGATGCCCGCCTGCAGCAGGCCGCCGAAGCGGCGACCGAACCGACAGGTACCGGCGAGACGGCAACGGGTGCCGCGGCCGCCGAGGGCAGCGACCAGCTGCGCATCGCGACGGCGAGGCCCGAGGGCCAGGGCGAGGCGGGTGCCGGCGATGACGACGCCCGCTCGACGACCGCCGCGAATCTGCGCGACCGCCTGATCGTCGCGCGCGAAAACGCCGAGACCTCGCGCCAGGAGGCCGAGTCGCTGCGCGGCCAGGTCGACGATCTGCAGGATCGCCTGGCCGACATGCAGCGCCTGCTCAGTCTGAAAGACGAACAACTCGCGCAGCTGCAAGACAAAGTGATCACCGGGGACGAGGCCGCGGCCGCGCCGGAGCCCGTGGAACCGGTTGTCGAGCCGGAGGCGCCGGCGACGTTGGAGGTGACCGCTGAATCGACACCGGCCTGGGTGCCGGGTCCGGACTACCAGATCCCAGAGGTCGTGAACCAGGTCGATGCCGACCGGGTCGTGGGTGGCGCCGGCGAAGACGGCACTGTCTCCACCGAGATCGTGGTCGAATCCGTGCCGGCCGGCGTGGCCGATGCCGTGCCCGAAACCGTCGGCGAGGTCGTGCAGGGCGAGACCTTCGCGATCGGCGAGATTCCGCCGCAGATCGATGCCGACCGCATCGTGCAGATGGCCGACGCGGATGGCCTGGTGCCGGATTCGGCCTTGATGGTCGAGGACGGCGGCGCCCCGGTGGCGGATGTGGCCGTGGCCCCGACCCTCGGCAGCGAGGAGATCGTGATCGAGATGGCCGGCGAATCGGCAGTGATGCCCGAGCCGACCGCCGAACCGACGGCGCCGGTCGTTGCAGAGATTGCACCGCCGGTGGTCAATGAACCGCCGGTCGCGGCCGAACCGCCGACCGCAGCGCCTGTGGCGGCCGAACCGCCGGCTGTGCAGAGTGAATCGATGCTCGGGATGCTGGAACGCAACATGGTGCCGATCGCCGCCGGGGCAGTCGGTCTGCTCGGCCTGTTCGGGTGGCTGGCCACCCGGCGTCGGCGTGAGGAAGCCGCCCCCGAGCTGGCCGAGGCAGCGGCGGTGGCGAACGCCTCGGCAGCCGCGACGGCCGCGGACGACGAGATGGACGCGATCGATCAGCCGATGTTCGACGGCGACACGATGAACGACCTGGCCGACAGCTCGTTCCTGGACGAATTCTCGCCGAGCGAGATCAATGCGCTGCAGGATGAGACCGGGGAGGTCGATCCGGTCTCCGAGGCGGATGTCTACATCGCCTATGGCCGCTACCAGCAGGCCGAGGAGCTGCTGCGCCAGGCCCTGGGGCGCGATCCCAACCGCCTGGCGCTGAAACACAAGCTGCTCGAAGTGCACTACGCGACGCGCAACGGCGATGCGTTTGCCGCCCTGGCCCAGGAGATGGTCGATGCGGGGCAGGACGCCGCCGACGAAGATGCCTGGTTGCGTGCCCGCGACATGGGACGCGAACTGATGCCGGATCATCCGCTGTTCGCCGCGCGTGACGGTGAAGTCGGCCTCTCCGGCGCCGTATCGGGCGTTGCCGCCGCGGCAGCGGCAGTCGACGAAGATACCCTGTCGTTGAACGATCTCGAACTGTCCGAGTTGAACTCGGCCTATGCCGACAGCGACAGCGCCGAGGAGACCCTGGATCCGTCCTCGGAGGTCTCGATCCTGCTCGATCTGGAGCAGGCTTCGGAACTGGCCGACGATGCGGTCGAGGACCTGCCGGCATCGATCCCGCTCGAAGACCTCGATTCGCTGGACTTCGAGATGCCCGAGTCGGAGAGCGCGAGCGAGGCGGTGGCCAAGCAGACCGGTTCCGATTCGCTCGACCTCGACAGCATGATGGCGGATGCCGAGGCGGCGGTCGACCAGGATGAAAACCTGGTCAGTCTGGACTCCGATTTCAGCGCCGACGACCTGCAGGCACAGCTCGACGAGTTGAGCGACCTGTCGATGCTCGATTCCTCGCTTGACGATTCTTCGGACCTGTCGAGCAGGGAGGCGCCGGCCGGCCTCGGTCTGGTCGCGGAAGACACGGGTGCCGCCGACAGCGGCGTCGACGAACCGCTGAGTCTCGACGCGGCATTCGATACCGTCGAGATCCCCGACGACGATGCCAGCGAGACCATCGAGCTGGACGACTCCATGCTGGCCGGCAGCGGTGAAGCCGAGGGTGACGACGAGGTGACCACCAAGCTGGATCTTGCACGTGCCTATCTCGACATGGGCGACCAGGACGGAGCGCGCGACATCCTCGCGGAGGTCGTGGTCGAGGGCAACGACATGCAGCGCGGAGATGCCGAGCAGATGCTGGCACGTCTCGGTTGAGTCGGCGCGGCTGACAGCTGCGAATCGAAGGGCGCCGCAAGGCGTCCTTTTCGTTCATGCGAATAGCACTGGGTATCGAATACGACGGCCGCGCATTCAAAGGCTGGCAGATGCAGCGGCATACGGTGGCGACCGTCCAGGCGGCGGTGGAAGCGGCGCTCGGCAGCGTCGCCGCGCAACCGGTCCGCGTGGTCTGTGCCGGGCGGACCGATACCGGGGTGCATGCCGTCGGCCAGGTGGTGCACTTCGACACCACCGCGGTGCGTGCGCCGCGCAACTGGGTGCTGGGCGCGAACGTGAATCTGCCACCCGAAGTGGCGGTGAGCTGGGCGTTGCAGACCGCGGACGATTTCCACGCGCGTTTTTCCGCGCAATCGCGCAGCTACCGTTACCTGATCCTGAATCGCGCGACACGCAGCAGCCTGCTCGCCGGCCGCGCCACCTGGGAGCATCGGCCGCTCGATGTACCGGCGATGCACCGCGCCGGACAGGCACTGGTCGGTACACACGATTTTTCCAGCTACCGTGCACTGGGCTGTCAGGCCAAGAGCCCGATGCGCACCCTGCACAGCCTGGCGGTGCACCGGCACGGCGAGCTGATCGACCTGCGGGTGCACGCCAACGCCTTTCTGCACCACATGATCCGCAACATCGCCGGCGTGTTGCTGGCGATCGGCCGCGGCGAACGGCCGGTCGAATGGGCCGCCGAGGTGCTCGAGCGACGTGATCGCACCCTGGGCGGGGTGACGGCGCCGCCGGACGGCCTGTACTTCGAACGCGTCTGGTACCCGGAACACTTTGCGATCCCCGCGCCACCGCCGGTGCCGTTGATCTGCGGCGTTGACGCGGACAATCCGGCGCCACAATCGCGTTAATCCCGCGTATGCTTTTGCGGCATAATGCCGCGGCATGCGAACCCGGGTTAAAATCTGCGGTATCACCCGTGTGCAGGACGCCCTGGCAGCGGTCGAACACGGGGCAGATGCGATCGGCCTCGTGTTCTACGAACCCAGTCCCCGCCATGTGACATTGCCGCAAGCGGTCGAGATCGTGCGTGTACTGCCGCCGTTCGTGACCGCGGTCGCGCTGGTCGTGGATGCGGATGCCGAACAGATCGCGCGGATCGTCGACCAGGTCGGCATCGATCTTCTGCAGTTCCACGGCAACCAGTCGGCCGACGAATGCGCGGGACACCGCCGCCCCTGGATCCGGGCGGTGCGTATGAAGCCCGAGACCGATCTGGTCGCGCTGCGGGAGACCTTCGCCGAGGCGCGCGGGCTGCTGTTGGATGCCTATCGCCCCGGTGTACCGGGCGGTACCGGTGAGACCTTCGACTGGACCCGGATTCCGTCCGAACTGGCGCCGCACATCGTGCTGGCGGGTGGGCTGGACGCCGGCAACGTCGCCGCGGCGATCCGCCAGGTGCGACCGTTCGCGGTGGACGTCAGCGGCGGTGTCGAGGCGCAGAAGGGCATCAAGGATCCGATGAAGATCAAAGCTTTCATTGACGAGGTACGACGTGCAGAACAATGAGTCCCGTCTGACGGATCTGCCGGATGCGGCAGGACATTTCGGACCCTATGGCGGCATATTCGTGGCCGAGACCCTGATGGAGCCGCTGGATGAACTGCGCGTGGCCTACGAGCGATTCATCGAGGATCCGGACTTCCTGGCGGAGCTGGACGAGGATCTGCGCAACTACGTCGGCCGCCCGTCGCCGATCTACCACGCGCGGCGCCTGAGCAGCGAGCTCGGCGGTGCGCAGGTCTACCTGAAGCGCGAGGACCTGAATCACACCGGCGCGCACAAGATCAACAACACGGTCGGTCAGGCGCTGCTCGCCAAACGCATGGGCAAGACGCGCATCATCGCCGAGACCGGCGCCGGGCAGCACGGTGTCGCGACCGCGACCGTGGCCGCGCGACTCGGACTGGAATGCGTCGTGTACATGGGCGAGGTCGATGTCGCACGCCAGGAGGCCAACGTCTATCGCATGCGCCTGCTCGGCGCCGAGGTGCGCGCAGTGTCGTCCGGCTCCAAGACCCTGAAGGACGCGCTGAACGAGGCGATGCGTGACTGGGTGACCAACGTCGATGACACCTTCTACATCATCGGCACGGTCGCGGGCCCGCATCCGTATCCGGCGATGGTGCGCGACTTCCAGACCGTGATCGGCCGCGAGGCGCGCGAACAGATGCTGGCGACGACCGGACGCCTGCCGGACGCCCTGGTCGCGTGCGTCGGCGGCGGCTCGAACGCCATCGGCCTGTTCTTTCCGTTTCTCGAGGATCGCGGCGTCGCGATCTACGGCGTCGAGGCGGCCGGCGAGGGGCTGGCGACCGGCCACCACGCGGCCCCGCTGTGTGCCGGCACGCCGGGCGTGCTGCACGGCAACCGTACCTATCTGATGGAAGACCGCGACGGCCAGATCATCGAGACGCATTCGATCTCGGCCGGGCTGGACTATCCGGGCGTCGGTCCGGAGCATGCCTGGCTGAAGGACATAGGCCGCGCCAGCTATGTCGCGGTGACCGACGACGAGGCGCTGGCGGCGTTCCATCGGCTGACCCGCACCGAAGGGATCATTCCGGCCCTCGAATCGAGCCACGCGATCGCCCAGGCGATCAAGATGGCACCGCAGATGGATCGTGACCAGGTGGTGTTGGTGAACCTGTCCGGGCGGGGCGACAAGGACATGCACACGGTGGCGGCGCGCGAGGGCCTGCAGCTATGAGACGGATTGCCGCGGTCTTTTCCGCACTGCGTGATCAGGGCCGCCAGGCCCTGATACCCTTCGTCACCGCGGGCGATCCCGCGCCGGAGACCACGCTGCCGCTGATGCATGCAATGGTCGAGGCCGGTGCCGACATCATCGAGCTGGGTGTGCCGTTTTCCGATCCGATGGCGGACGGACCGGTGATCCAGCGGGCCAGCGAGCGGGCACTGACGCACCATGTCGCACTGCACGACGTGATCGACATGGTGCGCCGCTTCCGCGAGACCGACCAGACCACGCCGGTGGTGCTGATGGGTTACCTGAACCCGATCGAGGTCATGGGCTACGACGCCTTTGCGCTGGCCGCCGCCGAGGCCGGCGTCGATGGCGTGCTCACGGTCGACATCCCGCCGGAAGAGGGCTCGGGCCTGGTCGCCGCGCTGCAGGCGCGCATGATCGACCCGATCTTTCTGCTCGCACCGACCAGCAACCGCGCGCGTATCGAGCGCATCACCGCGGCTGCCAGCGGGTTCGTCTACTACGTGTCGCTCAAAGGCGTGACCGGCGCGGCGAATCTCTCGCTCGACAGCGTGCGCGAAAAGCTCGCCGAGATCCGCAGTTGCACCAGCCTGCCGGTCGGCGTCGGTTTCGGCATCAAGGACGCGCAGACAGCGGCGGCGATGTCGGCGTTCGCCGATGCGGTCGTTGTCGGCAGCGCCCTGGTGTCGCGCATCGAACAGCATCTCGACGATCCCTCGCAGGCGATCGAAGAGATCAAGCGCGTGCTCGGCGGGATGCGCGCGGCAATGGACGCCGGCTGAAGCAGCCGGTCTGCTAATATTCGGCGAATCGATCGACGGGGACACGCATGAGCTGGTTCGAAAAACTGATGCCCAGCCGGATCCGGACCGAGGGTGGCAGCAAGAAGGCCGTCCCCGAGGGCCTGTGGGCCAAGTGTCCCAGCTGCAGCGCCGTGCTGTACCGCGCCGAGATGGAACGCAACGTCGAGGTGTGTCCGAAGTGCGGACACCACAACCGCGTCGGCGCCCGCCGACGGCTGGATATCTTCCTCGATCCCGAACCGCGCGAAGAGATCGCCGCCGATCTCGAATCGAGCGACCCGCTGAAGTTCAAGGACAGCAAGAAATACAAGGAACGGCTCAGCGCGGCACAGAAGAAGACCGGCGAGAAGGACGCGCTGGTGGTGCTGCGCGGCCAGCTGAAGGGGCGCGACATCGTCGCCGCGGCGTTCGAGTTCGAGTTCATGGGCGGCTCGATGGGATCGGTGGTCGGTGAGCGTTTCGTGCAGGGCGTCAATACCGCGCTCGAACGGCGTTGCCCGATGGTGTGCTTCGCCGCCAGCGGCGGGGCACGCATGCAGGAGTCGTTGTTCTCGCTGATGCAGATGGCCAAGACGTCCGCGGCGTTGCAGCGGTTGTCGCGGCGCGGCCTGCCGTTTCTCTCGGTGATGACCGACCCGACGATGGGCGGTGTGTCGGCGAGCTTCGCGATGCTCGGCGACGTCAACATCGCCGAGCCGGGCGCCTTGATCGGCTTCGCCGGGCCGCGCGTCATCGAGCAGACGGTGCGCGAGAAACTGCCCGAGGGCTTCCAGCGCAGCGAGTTCCTGCTCGAACACGGGGCGATCGACACGATCGTCGACCGTCGCGAGATGCGTGACCGGATCGCCGCGATCCTCAGCATCCTCACCGGCGAGAAGGCGAGTTAGCCGCACTGCAGATCCACGGGTATGTCGTCCAAGCATGAATCGTCCGCCGTCTAGTGGGCCGGACATGAGGTTCACGACGCTCGCCGACTGGCTGGACTGGCAGACGAGACTCAGTCCCAAGCACATCGATCTCGGCCTGGAACGCGTGCGTGCGGTCTGGGAACGGCTTGCGATCGACACGCTCGGGGCCGCGGTGATCACCGTCGGCGGCACCAATGGCAAGGGTTCGAGCGTCGCGTTCGCCGAGGCGATCCTGCAGGCCGCCGGGTACCGCACCGGTTGTTACACCTCGCCGCACCTCGTGCGCTACAACGAACGCATCCGGGTCGACCAGGTCGAGGCGGACGACCGGCGCATCTGCGCCGCGTTCGAGCGCGTCGACCGGGCGCGCGGCGAGATCCCACTGACCTACTTCGAGTTCGGCACCCTGGCGGCGCTGTGCATCTTCAGCGAGCAGCCGCTCGACGCGGTGATTCTCGAGGTCGGTCTCGGCGGACGCCTCGATGCGGTCAACCTGATCGATCCGGACGTCGCGCTGATCAGCAGCATCGGGCTGGATCACCAGGACTGGCTGGGCAACGACCTGGAATCCATCGCACGCGAGAAGGCCGGCATCATGCGCAGCGGTCGCCCGGTGGTGTTTTCCGGACGGGCGATGCCGGCGTCCATCCGCAGCAGCGCGGCGGCGGTCGGCGCGCGCCTGCTGGTCGCGGGCGAGGACTACCACGCGACCCGGCATGCGGACAGCTGGGACCTGAGCGGCGCCGGCGTCGAACGCCGATCGCTGCCGCTCCCGGGTCTGCGCGGAGCGGTGCAGTTCGACAATGCGGCCGGGGTCATCGTGGCGCTGGCGCAACTGGCGACGCGGCTGCCGCTGGATCAGCGTGCGGTGCGCGCCGGCCTGCTGACGGCCCGGCTGCGCGGCCGCTTCGAGGTCCGCCCCGGCCGTCCGACCTGGGTGCTGGACGTCGCCCACAACCCGCAGGCGGCCGGCGTGCTCGACGGCATGCTGGCGGATCTGCATGTGCCGGGCCGACGGATCGCGGTGTGCGGCATGCTCGCGGACAAGGATGCGGCGGGCGTCGCCGAGGTGCTGGCGGGTCGCTTCGATGCCTGGTACCTGATCGACCTCGACGATCGCTCGCGCGGCCTGTCGGCGGCGGCGCTGTACGACCGCATGCGCCCGGCACTGCCCGGCGTGGAGTTGCATCGGGGCGGGGAGATCGGCGACACGCTCGCCACGCTGTCCGGCCAGCTGGCCGCGGACGACCAGGTGGTGGTGTTCGGCTCCTTTCTCACGGTCGGCGCGGCGATGCACTGGATGGAGACGGCGCGCGGGTCTGCGGACGGGTAGGCGTACGGGTATAATTCTCACTTTGCCGACGACGGGTTTTGGATGGACGAAGGACTGAAAAGGCGATTGATCGGGGCCGCGGTACTGGCGTCACTCGCGGTGATCTTCGTGCCGATGCTGTTCGAGGAGCCGCCCGCGCAGCCGCCGTCGCTGCCACCGCTGCCGAAGCCGCCGCCGGTACAGGATTTCGCCTCGGAGATGCTGCGCGACGAGGTGCCGGCCGTGGCGCCCCTGTCACCGCCGCCCGAGCCGGTGGTCGAAACGCAGGAACCGGTCGTGCTCGAGACGCCCGCGCTCGAGACGCCCGAGGCCGAACCGGCCGAGGTCGCCCAGCCGCGCACCGGTCTGACCGCCTGGGTGGTGCAGGCGGCGAGTCTCTCCAGCAAGGAGAACGCCGACAAGCTGGTCGCGCGCCTGCGCGATGCCGGACTGCAGACACCGGATCCCGATCTGGTCGATATCAAGGGGCGCCGCTTCTACCGTGTGCGGGTCGGTCCGGTCGTCGAGCGCAGCGAGGCCGAGGCGATGCTCGACCGGGTGAGCGAGATAGCGGGTACCAAGGCACAGGTGCAGCAGTACCCCTGATGCGCCCCGTCGACCGGCCAGGCACTGTACATCTGTTAGACTGCGGCGGCGGTTGAGCGGTGGTCTGGCTGGATTTCCTGATCCTCGGCATCATCCTGGTGTCGACGTTGATCAGCCTGGTGCGTGGGTTCGTGCGCGAGGCGTTTTCGCTGGCGGTCTGGGTGCTCGCGTTCTGGGTCAGCTGGAGTTTCTTCCGTGACCTGGAGGTGCCGTTGCGTCAATGGATCGGTTCGCCGACCGCGCGCCTGGGGATCGCGTTCGGGGCGCTGATGATCGCGACGCTGATCGTGGGCGGGCTGGTCAACTACCTGATCATCCAGCTGGTCGAACGTACCGGGATGTCGGGTACCGACCGTTTCATCGGGATGATCTTCGGCGCCGCACGCGGCGTCCTGGTGGTCGCGATACTGGTGCTGCTCGCGGGGCTGACGCCGCTGCCGCAAGAGGGATGGTGGCTCCAATCGAGCCTGGTGGGCTATTTCGAGGAACTCGCGTTCTGGATGCGCGAGCTGTTGCCACCGGAACTGGCAGACCGTTTTCGTTACACCGTGTGAGGTCAGGTGCGAGATGTGCGGAGTCGTTGGCATCGTCGGAACATCGCCGGTCAACCAGTCACTGTATGACGCGCTCCAGGTGCTGCAGCACCGTGGTCAGGATGCCGCGGGCATCATGACCTGCGACAACGGGCGGCTGCATCTGCGCAAGGACAACGGCCTGGCGCGCGACGTGTTCGACAACCAGCAGATGATCAATCTGCGCGGCATCATGGGGATAGCGCACGTCCGCTATCCGACCGCCGGTTGCTCGTCGTCGGCGGAGGCGCAGCCGTTCTACGTGAACTCGCCGTACGGCATCTGCCTCGCGCACAACGGCAACCTGACGAACGCCGACGATCTGAAGCGCGACCTGTTTCGCGAAGACCGCCGGCACATCAATACCGACTCGGACTCCGAGATCCTGCTCAACGTGTTCGCCCACGAACTCGGTGCCGAGACGACCAATCTCGCGTTCGACGAGAACGACGTGTTCCGCGCGGTGGCCGGGGTGCACCGGCGCTGCCGCGGCGGCTATGCGGCGGTCGCGATGATCCCGAACTACGGCGTGGTCGCGTTCCGCGACCCGAACGGTATCCGTCCGCTGGTGTTCGGCGTGCGCGACAGCGCGCTGGGTCCGGAGATGATGGTCGCGTCGGAGAGCGTTGCGCTGGATACCCTGGACTTCGAACGGGTGCGGGACGTCGACCCGGGCGAGGCGGTGATCCTGACGCTCGACGGCAAACTGCACACGCGGCAGTGTGCCGAGAACCCGCAGCGCAGCCCGTGCATCTTCGAGTTCGTGTATTTCGCGCGGCCGGACTCGATCATCGACGACATCTTCGTGCACAAGGCCCGCCTGCGGATGGGCAAGAAGCTGGCGCGTAAGATCGACCGCGTGCTCGGACGCTCCAACATCGACGTGGTGATCCCGATCCCCGACACCAGTCGCACCTCGGCGATGAGCCTGGCGCACGAACTGGAGGTCCGCTTCACCGAGGGTTTCATCAAGAACCGTTACATCGGCCGCACCTTCATCATGCCCGGGCAGACCGCGCGCAAGAAATCCGTGCGCCAGAAGCTGAACCCGATCGACGTGGAGTTCAAGGGCAAGAACGTGTTGTTGGTCGACGATTCGATCGTGCGCGGCACCACGTCGCGGCAGATCGTGCAGATGGCGCGCGATGCCGGTGCGCGCCGGGTGTATTTCGCCTCCGCGGCACCGCCGGTGCGCTACCCGAATGTCTATGGCATCGATATGCCGGCGGCCTCCGAACTGATCGCGCACGGGCGCACCGATCAGGAGGTGTGCGACTGGATCGGCGCCGACGGCCTGATCTACCAGGACCTTGAAGACCTCATCGACGCGGTCGGCAAAAAGGGCAAGACCCAGGTACAGCGCTTCGATGCATCGGTGTTCAACGGCGAGTACGTGACCGGCGACATCACCCCGGACTACCTGCAGCGCCTCGAGGCGGATCGCAACGACGACGCCAAGGCGATGCGCGACGACAAGGGCGCGGCCGCGGTGATCGGCCTGCACAACGACCGCTGAGACGGCGCCGACGGGTCTGTTGACGTGTGCAGACGCAAGGACTAGTCTGATCGCCGAGCGCCGATTTGGCTCAGATTGCGGGCGCTATATAAATCCAGCTAAAGCGAGGGGAAACCTGCTTGGGCCGATGGAGCCGAGCGGGTTTTTTGTTTTCTGTCCGCGTCGGCGGTGATGGCATGGACAGGAGCAATGCAATGAACGATGACACACCCGACTGGGCGGCGGCGACGCTCGCGATCCGGACCGGACACCGGCGCACCGCCGAAGGCGAGCACAGCGAGCCGATATTCGCGACCTCGAGCTACGTGTTCGGCAGCGCGGCCGAGGCCGCCGCGCGATTCTCCGGTGACAGCCCGGGCAACATCTATTCGCGTTTCACCAACCCGACGGTGCGCGCCTTCGAGGAGCGCCTCGCCGCGCTCGAGGGTGGCGAGGCGTGTGTCGCGACGGCATCCGGCATGTCGGCCATCCTGACCACCTGCATGGGGCTGCTGCAGCACGGCGACCATATCGTCAGTTCGCGCAGCATCTTCGGCAGCACCACGATCCTGTTCAACAAGTACCTCGCGCGTTTCGGCATCGCGACCGACTACGCGACCCTGAGTGACCCGGACGACTGGCAGCGCAAGATCAGGCCGAACACCCGGATGCTGTTCGTCGAGACGCCGTCGAACCCGCTGACCGAGCTGGGCGATATCCGCGCGCTGGCGGACCTGGCCCACGCCAACGGCTGCGTGCTGGTGGTCGACAACTGTTTCTGTACCCCGGCACTGCAGCGCCCGCTGGAACTGGGTGCGGACATCGTCGTGCACTCCGCGACCAAGTACCTCGACGGCCAGGGCAGGGCGGTCGGCGGCGCCGTGGTCGGCGACCGCAAGCGGGTCGGCGAGGACATCTACGGCGTGTTGCGCACCGCGGGTCCGGCGATGAGCCCGTTCGCCGCATGGATCTTCCTCAAGGGACTGGAGACGCTCGCGCTGCGGATGCAGGCGCATTCGGCGAACGCGACGCTGCTCGCGCAATGGCTGACCGACCAGCCGGGTGTCGACGCGGTGTACTTCCCGGGACTCGCCTCACACCCGCAGCATGCGCTCGCCCAGCGGCAGCAGACCGCCGCCGGCGGGATCGTCGCGTTCGACGTCGCCGGAGGCCGCGAGGCCGCGTGGCGGCTGATCGACAGCACCCGGATGCTGTCGATCACCGCGAATCTCGGCGACGTGAAATCGACCATCACCCACCCGGCGACGACCACCCACGGCCGGCTCGACGCGGCGGAGCGGGCCGCTGCCGGGATCGGCGACGGTCTTGTCCGGGTCGCGGTCGGCCTGGAGGCGTTCGAGGACATCCGCGACGATCTCGCGCGCGGACTGGCATTCCGATAAATTGACCTTATCGTCTTGTGTGAAAAAGTAATTTAGAATACACTAATACAACTTTCAGGCCGCTCGAGAGACGGCGCGATCCGGGCGCAACCCCTTGGGGGCGGGCCGCGGAGGTCACTGGGTCCGGGTACTCTATACTGGCCCAGGGGCGCGCTGCGCAGCGCAGGGCGACACACATCTATCAGGAGTTATTCATGGCAAGTTTTCGTGTTCTGACCGCTTCGTTGCTGTTGCTCGGCAGCCAGATTGCCGCAGCCGACGGACCGATCGCGCCTGCGCCCGGTGTCTCGCCCTACGGACCGCCGGTTGGCTACGGTCCCGGACCCTATGGTGGCGGTCCCTTCGGTGGTGGCCCGTTCTACGGTGGCGGCCCCTACGGTGGCGGCCCTTACGGCGGTGGTCCGTTCAATGGCGGTGGCCCCTTCAACGGTGGCAGCCCGTTCCGCGGTATGCCGTTCATGCAGAGCTTCGACATGTCGCGCCCTGACAGCTTCAACCCGATGCGGCCGCGCGTCTGGGGTGCCGGGCCGCAGGTCTGGCTGGACCCCACCGATCCGAAAGAGGGCCTGTCGCAGGCGTGGGACGACATGATGAACGCACCGCATCGCATGGGCCGTGTGCCGCCGGGCTGGAAGGCCCCGACGATCGACATCCCCAACCCGATCGACGTCGGCGACGAGTTCGAGAAGAACGCACGCCGTGCACCGCACATCATGCGCGACAACTTCAGTTTCAATTGATCCGGTTGGCAGTCCGACGATCCGAACCCCGCTCCGGCGGGGTTTTTTTTGCCCGGCGACCGCGATGGCGCGATCGACCCGGCGCATCCGTCGCGGCTTGACGTCGGTCAAGGGTGGCGCGTGGTGGGTCCCGTAGCATCGTCCCCGACCGGGTCGAGGATCTGGCACAATGCGACCCGCAATGCTCGTTCGATGTAGATGATGACGCAGTCCGCGCACAGTTTTTCGCTCCACCGGTGGCATGCCGACCGCCGGCGCGCCTTCGTCAGTTGGGCGTTGATCGCCGGTTTCCTGCTGCAGCCGGTGCTGGCCTACCTGGTCACGCCGGTCTTCGGGCATGACGCCAGGGGTCAGACCGTGGTCGTCTGTACCCTGAAGGGTGCCAAGCTGGTCGAGATCGACCTGCCGTCCATCATCGATTCGTCGACCGACCCGCAGGCCAGCGAACACTGCTCGGCGCTGAAGCTGTACCAGATGGCGAGCGCGACCCAGGTCTCGGCACCGCCGGTGGTCCCGGCGATCGCGCTGTATTCGGTCGCGCTGCTCGACCAGACCGCCGATCAGCCGCATCGTGCGCTGCATTTCTCGGCCTATTCGACCCGCGCCCCGCCGCGCCTTTCCTGAATCCCTTCCGCTCTCGTTCGTGATCCCTGGCGCCGACGCCGGGTGACCGGTGCGTTCGCGCGCCGGTCCCGGCCCCTGTTCGGCATGCCAACGGATCGCGGCACTGATCAACGTTTTGCATTCAGGAACCGAACAACAATGAACGCTTTCAATCGACCCGTTTCATTCCGGCCGAGCCGTCTGTCGCTGGCCATCTCGCTGGCGATGCTGGTGCCGCCGGTCATCGCACAGGACACCGTGCTGGCCCCGGTCACGGTCGAGGCCGAGATGCAGCAGGACGTCCCGCTGAACGCGTCGCCGGTCGACAATGCGACCGTGCAGCGCCTGCGTCCGGCGACCAACGACACCGCAACACTGTTGCGCGACGTACCGGGCGTCAGCATGAACGCCGCCGGCGGTGCCTCCAGCCTGCCGTCGATCCACGGCCTCGCCGACGACCGCCTGCGCATCAAGCTCGACGGCATGGACCTGATCTCGACCTGCCCGAACCACATGAACCCGCCGCTGTCGTACGTCGACCCGAGCAACGTCGGTGCGCTGCAGGTGTTCGCCGGGATCGCCCCGGTCAGCGTCGGCGGCGACAGCATCGGCGGCACCATCGTCGCCGAGACGCTCGCGCCGGTGTTCGCCGCGCCGGGCGAGGCACCGCTCACCGAAGGCGAACTCGGTGCCTTCTACCGCAGCAACAACGATGCACACGGTGCGAATGCCTCGGCAACCTTCGCCACCGAGGCGTTCAGCATCCAGTACAACGGCGCCTGGAGTAAGGCCGACAACTACACCGCGGGCGACGACTTCAAGACCTCCAAGTCGACCGGGCGCGTCGGTCACAGCCTGCCGCTCGACGAGGTCGGCTCGACCGCGTACGAGATCCAGAGCCACACGATCGGCCTCGCGGCCAAGACCGCCGCGGACCTGTTCGAGCTCGAACTGGGTTTCCAGAAGGTCCCCGAGCAGCTGTACCCGAACCAGCGCATGGACATGCTCGACAACGAGCAGAAACGCGCGAATCTTTCCTGGCAGCGCGGCTTCGACTGGGGTGACCTCGAGACGCGGCTCTACCACGAGCGCGTCGAACACTTCATGGACTTCGGTCCGGACAAGCGCTTCTGGTACGGCGGCTTGTCGCAGCCGCCGGCGGCACCCGAGGTCGGCACGCCGTGTTCGCCGATCGGTTTCATGACCTGCGCCGAGGGCATGCCGATGTACGCCGAGAGCACGACGACCGGCGCGACGGTCAAGGCGGACATCGACCTGTCCGACGCCGACGTGCTGCGGGTCGGCGGCGAATACCAGCGCTACCGGCTCGACGACTACTGGCCGGCGTCCGGTGGCGGCATGTGGCCCGACACCTTCCTGAACATCAACGACGGCAAGCGTGACCGTGCGGCGCTGTTCACCGAGTGGGAGACCCGGTGGAACGCACAGTGGCTGTCGCTGCTCGGCGTCCGCTACGAGCGCGTCACGTCCGATGCGGGCGACGTGCATGGCTACAGCAGCGCGGACAACGCGCCCGGTAACCAGGTCGCCGATGCCGCGGCGTTCAACGCCCTAGATCACGAACGCACCGACGACAACGTCGACCTCACGGCCCTGGCGCGCTACACGCACGACGAGAACCTCGACATGGAGTTCGGCGTCGCGCGCAAGGTGCGTTCACCGAACCTCTACGAGCGTTACACCTGGTCGACCTGGGGCATGCCGGCGGAGATGAACAACACGGTCGGCGACGGTAACGGTTATGTCGGGAACATCGACCTGGAGCCGGAGAAGGCCTATACCGCGTCGGTCACGCTCGACTGGCATGCGAGCGACAGGCGCTGGGGCATGCAGCTGACGCCGTACTACACGCGGGTCGACGACTATATCGACGCGGTCGCGTTGAACCCGGCGATGTGGCAGCCGGACCAGTTCAATATCCTGCGTTACGAGAACCAGTCGGCGCGCCTGTACGGTATCGACCTGTCCGGCCATATGGCGCTCGGTCGCAATGCCTGGGGGGCATGGGGCTTCGAGGCGGTGGTCAGTTACACCGACGGCGAGAACCGCGACACCGACGACGAGCTCTACAACATCATGCCGCTCAACGGCCGCTTCACGTTGACCCATCAGTACAACGGTTGGGACAACGCGGTCGAGTGGGTGCTGGTCGATTCGAAGGATGACGGGTCGGACGTGCGCAACGAGATCCAGACCGCCGGTTACGGCCTGGTCAACCTGCGCGCGAGCCATGCATGGAAGAACGTGCGCCTGGATCTCGGTGTGGAGAACCTGTTCGACAAGTTCTACTATCTGCCGACCGGCGGCGCCTATACCGGGCAGGGCTCGACGATGTCGCTCAACGGCATCGAGTGGGGCGTGGCGGTCCCGGGCATGGGACGTTCCGTGTATGCCGGGGTGACCGTGACCTTCTGAACCCGGTCTGCCATGTATCGCCGGCTCTGCGCCGGCATCGAGGGGTGCGCCCACCCGGGCGCGCCCCGTCCGACAGCTGCTGGATGGATGACGACTGATGACGGAGACCAGCTGGTTCGAACAGGCGGCGCTGATCACGCTGCTGCGCGACTATCTCGACGTGGCGGTGTTCGGCGTGCTCGGCCTGATGAGTTTCCTGATGTTCGCGTACGCCATCGAGCGCCTGCTGTTCTATGCCAGGGTCGAGGTCGATGACTTCGCCGACCGGCCCAATCTCGACGTGGCGCTGACGCGTCACCTCACGCTGATCGCATCGATCGCGAGCAACGCGCCATACATCGGCCTGCTGGGGACCGTGCTCGGGATCTTGATCACCTTCCACGATCTCGCGCAGGGCGACAACCTGTCGGCCGCGGCGGTGATGCTGGGCCTGGCGCTGGCGCTGAAGGCGACCGCGGCGGGCCTGCTGGTCGCGATCCCGGCCACGCTGATCTACAACGGCCTGGTGCGGCGCGTCGATGTACTGACCGCGCGCTGGGCCGGACTCCGGGGGCGTGCATGAGACCGATCTCGACCATGAACGTGATCCCGTTCATCGACGTGATGCTGGTGCTGCTCGCGGTCGTGCTGACCACCGCGACCTTCGTCGCGCAGGGCAAGATCCCGGTCGCGCTGCCGGATGCCGCATCGGCCGATCAACTGCCGGTCACACAACCGGTCGAGATCACCGTGTCCGACGACGGCGCGGTGTTCTTCGCCGACGAGGCGGTCGACGACGCCGCGCTGGCGCAGCGCATCGCGCAACTCGATACCCACACCACCTTGCTGCTGCGCGTCGATGCCGGCGCGGCGTTTCGGCACTTCGTGCGCGTGATCGATCTGCTCAAGGCGCGCGGCCTGAACGACGTGTCGATCGTGACCCGCCAGTCGGGGGGCGGATGAGCACGCCGCTGCGCATCGGTTTCCTGCTGTCGGGCGTGCTGCACGCCGCGATCGTGCTGGCGTTGAACCTGCCGGATCAGGCGCCCTCGTCGATGGTCGAGGGCGAGACCCGGCTCGCGTTGAATCTCGCGATGTTCAGCGCACCGCCGCCGGCCGTCGTCGAAGAGGCCGTGGTCGAGACCGCGGCCGAGCCTGAAGTCGATTCCATCGTCGACCCGGTCGTCGAACCGCCGGTGCCGCCGACACCCGAGCCGGTCGAACCGGCGCTGGTCAGCGAGCCGCCTCCGCCGCCGGCCGAGCCTGAGCCCGTGGTGCGGCAAGCACCTGAGCCGCGCCCGCGTCCGGTGACCCGCAAGGCCGTCAGGCCGCCGGTCGAGCACAGGCCCGCCGAGGTGGTGCATGAATCCATCGAGACAGCCCCGGCGCACAGCGCCCAGGCGGTCGCCACCGATGTCCCCCGTGCGCCGATCGTCGACCCGGCGCCGCCGACGCCCGATCCCGGTGCCGAGGCACTGCAGCAGGCCTACCTCGCGGCGCTCGCGGCGCAGATCGATCGCAGCAAGTTCTACCCGCGCCAGTCGCGCCGACGCCAGGAGCAGGGCACCGTGGTGGTCAGCTTCGTGGTCGAGAGAGACGGGCGCCTGACCGATCTGCTGGTACTCGATTCGTCGGGGTTCGAGCGGCTCGACGACGCGGCGATCAAGACGCTGCAGAAGGCGTCACCGGTGCGTCCGATCCCGCAGACCCTGGGCCGGGAGCGCTGGAGCATATCGGTGCCGATCGCGTTTCAGCTCAGCGGTTAGGCGCAGGGCAGGCGCGCGTCTCGCCGGCTCGATTTACAGCAACGCACCCTGCACGATCGGCACCACGCGGCCGCCGACCTGCACGTCCTGTTCATCGTCGCGTCGCTGCGCGCGCAGCCGGATCAGCGATGGCCGGCGCAAGGCATGGCCCTGCTCGATGCGCAGCGTCAGCATGTCGCCCGGCGGCACCGCGTGCGCCAGCAGGTAGGCGCCGAGGAAGGCCGCGCCGTTGCCGGTCGCCGGGTCCTCGCGCACCCCGTGTGCCTCGAAGAAGAAGCGCACGCACAGGTCGTTCGCCGGTGAGTTCGTCTCGCGTGTGTATTGGTACAGCAGCGGCGGGAAGCCGTCTGCCGCCAGTGTCGCGTAGCGATCCAGGTGGAGCCGGCTGCGGCGCAGCGCCGCCTGGCTGCGCAGCGGCACCATCACCGCCGCGGTCCCTGCCGATACGACCTGCACCGGCGTCGTCGTGTCGATGTCGTCCGGCGACAGCCCGAGCGCCGCGGCGACCGCGTCCGCCGGCGCCGTTTTCCCGAGTGTCATCGGCGGGGCGCGGAACCAGACAATCTCCTCGCCATCGGCGTCGGTCTCGAAGCGCACGCCGATGCGCGCCTTGGCGAGATTAAGCTGAATCTGCGCGGCCAGGGTGTCGGCGAGGTAACGGCGGATCACCCAGGCGGTGCCGAGGATCGGATGACCGGCGAAGTCGATCTCGCGCGCCGGGGTGAAGATGCGCACCCGGTAGCCGCCATCGGCCTCGGCATCCGGTTCGACGAAGGTCGTCTCGGAGAAGTTCATGTCCGCGGCGATCAGCTGCAAGGTGTCGTCGGCCAACGGCGTGTCGCAGACCACGACCGCCAGCTGGTTGCCGGCATAGGCGTGTTCCGCGAACACGTCGACCATGTAGAAGCGGTTTGTCATTCGTTTGCCTTGTCGCACATGGGATCGGATTGTCTGCATGCCGATATCGATCGGAAGCGTGACCTTACACGCTGAGACGGCAGCGAACGAGGTTTTCGACCGCGTGAGAAACCAACGGACGGACACGGCGTTCCGGGTCAGACAACGTCCGGGTCCGGCGTGATCCAGGGATACCTTGAGGTCTCGCGACGCGCAGACGACCGCAATCCCGGCTTTGGACCGGGCCTGCGGCAGGGTTCGGATGGGCTCGTAGATTCGTCCGCGTTACCGGCTCGCGTGCAGCGCGGCCTGGGGCAGGTTTTTGGGCACGAAGTCGATGTAGGGCGTTGTCGGCGTCCGGCCCGGCTCCAGCGCGATCGGCGCCGGTTCGCCGGCGGGGCCGAGTGAGCGCACGTAACGGTACAGCGCGACCAGGTCGCCGTCGGACATCGCCCGCAGGTTGAACCAGGGCATCGGCGCGCGCATCGGCTGGCGTGCGCGCACCAGCCATTGCGCCTCGCTGATGCTGTCCATGTACAGGCGCAGGTTCGCCGGGTAACTGGTGCCCCAGGGGCCCTGGAAACCGACGGCGCTGCCGGTCAGCCACTGCTCTGCGGGCACCTGCCCCTCGGTCTGCATGTATCCCGGCGTATGGCAGTCGTTGCAACCACTGACCTGGGCCAGGTAGCGGCCGTGCTCGACGACGCCGGTGTCGTCGCTGCGCCCGGGCTGGGCCGACAGCGCGCCGGCCGACAACAGGGCGGAAAGGGTGAGCGTGAGTGCAGCGGTTTTCATCGCGAAGGGTCTCCTGTTCTGACGGGGTGTGGATGCCTGGGCACTAGCCTAGGCGGGCGCCCGAAACGCCGCTGTTAACTCTTCGCTATGGAAATGCTAAATATTCGCTAAACGGTGCCCGTGCCGGCGCCGTCCCGATCCCAGACGGCCGTTCTGGCGCACCTGTCCAGGGGTGATGCGACCGCCATGTCCCGTACCAAGACGCCGTGTCCGCTGCTGAACGCGACCCAGGCGGCGTTTCTCTGTGGTCCCGTGTCGATCGCCCTGGCATCGCACGACGGCAACGGTGTGCCTTCGCTGTCGCGCGCCTTCGGTTGCCGTGTCTCGCCGGACCGCTGCGACGTCGTGGTGTTCCTGCCGAAGCGACGTGCGGCACCTTTGTTGCGCGACCTGGCGCGGGGTTCGCCGGTGGCCGCGGTGTTCAGCCGGCCGCAGACGCACGAGACGCTGCAGCTCAAGGCCACGCGTGTCCGCCTCGATGAACTGGCACCCGGCGATCGCGACATCATGCGGCGGGCCGGCGAGGCCTTCAGCGCGGAACTCGTTTCGCTGGGTTATTCCGACGCGTTCAGCCACGCGATGATGGCACCCGGCGCGGACGAGGCCGTCGCGGCCGTGTTCACGCCGGCGGCGGTCTTCGAGCAGACACCCGGACCCCAGGCCGGCCGACGTCTGCAGCCGCCATCATGAGTCCGGCGTTGCGCTCGATACGCCGCTGCTTCGAAGGGGCGGTACCGGCCTCGATCGCCACCTGCGGCGCCGACGGCCTGCCCAACGTGGCGAAGCTGTCGCACGTGCAGTTCGTCGACGACACGCATGTCGCGCTGTCGTACCAGT
Organism: Chromatiaceae bacterium; assembly: GCA_024235395.1. Lineage (NCBI taxonomy): Bacteria > Pseudomonadati > Pseudomonadota > Gammaproteobacteria > Chromatiales > Chromatiaceae > Chromatiaceae bacterium. The sequence goes on along the minus strand of JACKMK010000004.1, from coordinate 632,885 downwards.
TCTTCAACAAGACCCGGCAGAACATCCTGCACAACCCCCGCGCGACGGTCGAGGTCGTCGACCCGCTGACCGCGGCGCACTACTGGCTCAGCCTGCGCTACCAGCGCACCGAGACCGAGGGCCCGCTGTTCGAGTACATGAAGGCCCGGCTGGCCGCGATCGCCTCGCACTCCGGCATGAGCAAGGTGTTCCGGCTGCTGGGGTCGGATGTCTACGAGGTGCTGGCGGTGAACGCCGTGCCGGGCGAGGCGCCGGCAGCGGCGTCGACCGACCACGACCTGCTTGCCGGTCTGCGGGCCTGCGTGGACGCCTGCGCGGTCTGTCACGACCTGTCGCGGTTGCTGGAGGTGTTGCTCGACGGTATCCGGGATCACTGGGGCATAGCGCAGGTGATGCTGCTGTTGCCCGACCCCGACGGCCGGCGGCTGTACACGGTCGCGAGCCGCGGCTATGCCGAATCCGGTGTCGGCTCGGAGTTGCGGGTCGGCGAGGGCATCGTCGGCGTCGCGGCGCTGGCGCACACGCCGATCCGCATCGGTCACGCGGTACAGGAATACCGCTACAGCCAGGCCACCCGCGAACACTTCGCCGCCAGCGCCGAGGACGATGCGCTGGAGACCGCGATCCCGTTCCCCGGGCTGCCCGACGCGGGCAGCCAGCTGGCCGTGCCCCTGCTGCTGGGCGAGCGCCTGCTCGGGGTGCTGTATGTCGAGAGCCGCGAAGAACAACGCTTCACCTACGAGGACGAAGACGCGCTGGTCGTGCTGGCCAGCCATGCGGCGCTCGCGATGGAGCTGTTGTCGCGCAGCGCGGAGTCCCTGCCGGTCGAGACGCCGCCAGCCCCGAAGACGGCATCGCCGCCGCCGGGCAGGCCGGGGCTGATCCGCCATTTCGGTGCCGATCACAGTGTGTTCATCGACAACGACTACCTGATCAAGGGCGTCGCCGGTGCGATCTTCTGGAAGCTCGTCGGCGAATACGTCCAGGCCGGCCGTACCGAATTCACCAACCGCGAGCTGCGCCTCGACAGCTCGCTGGGACTGCCGGACATCACCGACAACCTCGATGCGCGCCTGATCCTGTTGCAGCGTCGTCTCGCCGAACGCCGCACCTATGTGTCGATCGAAAAGACCGGACGAGGGCGGTTCCGGCTAAACGTCGGCCGGCCGTTGCAGCTGAGGGACGCGGGCGACTGATCGCCGTGCCTTAGAAGGGCGACCCTAGCCCCCGGTCAGTGCCTGGAAGATGTACAGCGTCTCGTCGTCGGCGACGCGGTCGGCGAGGGTCTTGCGGTCGACCACCAGGGTGTCGCCGATGCACAGATTGACATGCCGGCGCAGTGCGCCGTGCTCGTCGAGCACGTAGTCGCTGAACCCCGGGGCGAGCGCGTTCACCGCCTGCAGGATCTCGGCGGCCGAGCCGGCCGGCACCGAGATCTGCCGGTCCTTCAGCTGCGGAAAAAAGCGATACAGGTGCTGTGTCATGCGAACGGTCGGCATCGTGTTCAGCCGAAGCGCACCGAGTACACCGGCGGCAGGTTGTTGCCGAGGCACTGCCAGGTCTCGCCACGGTCTTCCGACAGGTAGACATTGCCGGTGGTGCTGCCGAAACACAGCCGGTCGCCGGCGATATCGAGGCCGTGCCGCAGCACGATGTCGTAGGCGTTGTCCTGCGGTAGACCGGTGCGGAACGATTGCCAGGACTGTCCGCCGTCGGTGGTCCGTGCGACCGACAGGCCGCCGTCGATCGCCATGCGTTCGGTGTCCGCGCGCGCCGGCGCGACCCAGGCGGTACGCCCGTCCTGCGCGTCGACCGCGATCGGGAAGCCGAAATGCACGCCGGCATCGAGCAGGCTGACCTTGCGCCAGTGCTGCGCGCCGTCGTCGCTGTAGAACACGCCGCAGTGGTTCTGCTGCCAGAGATGGTCCGGTTCCCCGGGGCAGGCGGTGACGAAATGCGGATCGTGGCCCCACTCGGCCTCGGGGTTCGGCAGGTAGTCCATCAGCATGCCGCGGTTACGACCTTCCCAGGTTGTGCCGCCGTCGGTGGATTTGAGCACCCCGGCCGACGAGACCGCGACCAGCAGGTGATCGGGGTCGCGCGGATCCACCACGATCGAATGGATGCCGGGTTCGAACACGCCGTAGTCGATACTCGCCGGTGTCCCGCCCCAGCGGTTCTCGCTGGTCGCGTCGCCGGCGAACAGATCGCCGCCGCGGCTGTCGTGGTTCCACAGCGGACGGTTGAGTTCCCAGGTGTCGCCGCCGTCGTCGCTGACGAAGAGCCCGCCCGGGATCGTGCCCGCGTACAGCCGGCCCGGCTGCCCGGCGCCGCCGAACGCGATGTGCCAGATCTTCAGCACCGTCGCGGCACCGTACTCGGGCGCCGCCTCGCGCGTCGACGGATCGAAGTCCGGTGTCGGCAGGTACTTGACGATGTAGCGCGCGCCTTCCGGGTAGCGGACCGAGGTCAGGTCCTGCCAGGTAGCACCGCCGTCGCGCGAGCGCGACAGCTTGGGTCCCCAGTGACCATGGTCCAGCGAGGCCCACAGGGTGCCGTCGCGTGGATCACGTGTCGCGTAGCAGACCGGGATGCCCGGGTGCGCGATGGGGCGGGGGCGCCAGGTCGCATCGACGCGATCGAAGATGACGGTGCCCTTGCGGGTGCCGAGGAGGATCATGTCGGACATGGCTTAGCCCTCGTGGTGCGCGCCGATACGCGAGAAAGCCTGATGCTGGGTCGGGCGGTGCGAACGCCGTGAGCGTCCGCGCCGCGCCTGATGCCAGCGTGCTGCAGTCAATGGCCCATCTACTTTCTAGTCAATTCCACGTCCACGATCTCGTTCGCCGATTTCACGGTCCTGGTAAAGATGTTGTACCCGGGTGCGTTGATCATCATCGTGTCACCGGGGACAAAAGAGCCGGTGACGTGATAACCGCCGAGGGCATTGGTCGTTCCGCTGTCTTTGTTGATCACCACGTGTGCCGACGGAATGGGGGTACCCGTTTCCTTGTCACGTACAACCCCCTGCATACTGGAACATGCAGAAAGAAAAAGGGCTGCAGACAAAATCAAGACTTTGCTTTTCATATTTTTCCTGACTGGGTTGTTGAGCAATACAAAAAACGGGGATCGCTTGGGCGGACGAAATGAGCGAGTCCGGTGAAGCCCTGCCAACTGGACGCGAATTCCCAAACCAACCGTGACACTACCCCAAACTAAGCGAAGCGACCTGGACGCCTACGGGTTCTCTGAACCGTCGGGTAAAGGGAATCAGTCTTGGCGGACCACCAGTGAACTTCTGGGGAGAGATATATGCTCTTTGCGCTGTGCAGGCAAGGTCTTACGCCGTCGGAAATTGCTGGGCCTCCGGGACCTGGACCGTGCACCAACCCGTCTGCTCTGCGGTGCGATGCGCGGCGGACGGGTAGCCATACTTGTAGTGACCCCCTGGTTTTTGCACACCTACGCGGCTAATTGCGCAGGCACCTGGTAACCGAGCGCTTGGTGGGGCCGTTCGGTGTTGTAATGGCGCATCCAGCGCCCGATCACATCCCGTGCATGGCTGATCGATTCAAAGCGATGTTGCCAGGCACATTCCTCTTTCATGCTGCGGATGAAGCGCTCCACGAGGCCGTTTTGCTCCGGGCTGTACGGTGTGATGAATTCCTGCTGCAGGCCATAGGCCCGGACCGTGGCGGTGTAACGCCGCGAGGTGAAGACCAGACCATTGTCACTACGCAGCAGCAGCGGCCTGGAGACACGTCCCAGGTGTCCGAATCGCTGAATCAGCGCCTCCTCCAGGGCCGCTTCGGCCGTCTTGGCGTGGCCACGCCTGGACAACCGCCATCCCAGTGCCTCCCGGCTGCCACAGTCGATCACCACCGCCAGGTGACACCATCGGTCTCGGCCGCACCACACCATGGCGAGATCCGTCGCCCAGCGCTGGTTGGCCGCCTTAGCCACCGATGGCAAGGCCTTGGCACGAGGCCGATGCCCCTTGGCCCGCTTGCGCACCTGCCAGCCACGACGCTGACAAATCCGCTGCACCACCTTGCGATTCCAGCCCAGCAGCACGGCAATGCGCCGGTAACCGTAGGTCGGAAAGCGCTCGATCACCGCCTTCACGCGCGCTGCCCGGTTGGGATCGACGCGCGATACCCGCGGCCTGGCACGGTAGTAAACCGTCCGCCGTGGTACATCCAGCCAACGGCAAAGCGTGCTCAATGGCACCCAGTCGCCTTCTGTCGCCAGCTGCGCCTGCACCGACCTCACGAGTTCTCGTCCTCGTCGAGCAGGCGCTGCCACTTTTTTAGCGCTTTGAGCTCCAACTCCTTCTCGCCCAAGGCCGCATGCGCCTCTTCGAGCTTGCGTTCGTATTGCTCGCGGATGTCACGGGGTCGAGCCCGGAAGTTGTTCTCCATGCCGCTGACCCCTTCATCCACCCAACGCTCGATCTCGACAGGTGTCAGGTCATGCTGCCGGGCAACCTCGGCCACTGTCGTTTTGCCCTTCAGGATGTCCAGCACGACCTGCGTCTTGCGCTTCGCGGTCCAGCGTTTTATCTCGCTTTCTGGCTCGCTCATCTCTCCCTCCTCGCTGCACTATAGGCCGTGCAGCTTTGGAGGGGGTCACTTCATACTCAGCCAAAGCAAGCATGACGTCAGATCGAGTTGTCCAGTCTGGCGGCGACGGTAGCCGCGGCCGCTTGGGGAGCAAACGCCACATCACCAAGCGGGGGGCGATTCCGTCATGGGGCACGGCTTCAAGGATTGCATCGTTGCTCCGGTTGAACGCAGAACCGGCTACCTCGTCATCGGCAAGCGCATGGAACGAGCCAAAAAGCCCGAACGCCTGAAGAACTATTCAATGCAATCGCCTGAGCGTTGCACTTCAAACTTGATGCTGGGACTTTCGAACCCATGGGAGCCTATTCTTTGGCCCAATTCGAGTGCCTTCGGACGCTACTGATTTCACCGATAATTTCCTCCAGACTGAAATTTTCGAGGAGCGTTTTCTTGTATGACTCCGTTAGCCTTTCGATGTTGTTCAACCTTTCCAGAGGCCTTAATTCGCTGAAGTATTTCTCGAGCTCGCTGAAGAACTCCTCAGGATTGGTGAAATTGGCGACCACGGTCGGCTTTCCACTCGAGATACCCATAGAGAACTCGCCTTCCAAATCTTCGATCTCCGAAAACGCTTCGCTTGTGAGAAATGAAACCGCCCGATTTTCGCCAACTGATTCGGTTGGTAACAGCGGAGGACTGGCTTCAACAACAGGAAAGAAGCCGCGCTGCATCAACGAGGACGCCTTATACAAGAGGCTGGCAAGCCCCGACTATCGTAGACACCCGGCAGCGTTAAACTAACGCAAACCAAAAGGTGTGGAAATGAGCGGGAAACGTTACCCGGAAGAATTCAAGATTGAGGCGGTGAAGCAGGTCACCGAGCGCGGCTACAAGGTCAGCGAAGTGGCGCAGCGTCTCGGGGTAACCAGTAAGAGCCTGGGCGACTGGATCAAGCGCTACGGTGACCAGGGCAGCCAGCATCAGACGATCAGCGCTCAGCAGGAGGAGTTGCGGCGATTGAAGGCTGAGCTGAGGCGGGTGACAGAGGAGCGCGACATCCTAAAGGAGGCCGCCGCGTACTTCGCCAGCGAGTCAAAGCGAGGTACGCGTTCATAAAGTCCCGGCTCAGCAAATACTCGGTGGCAACGATGTGCCGCGTCCTGGAGGTTCAGCGCAGCGGCTTCTACGCCTGGTTGAAGCAGCCCAAGAGCCGACGTGAACGTGAAGACGAGGGCCTGCTTGGCAAGATCAAGCAATTCTGGATTGAAAGTGGCTTTGCCTACGGCTACCGCAATATTGCCAAAGACCTACGCGACACGGGCGAGTCCTGTGGCAAGAATCGGGTACATCGGATTATGCGAACCGCTGGTATTCGCTCGCAGCGTGGCTACAAGCGTCATCCGGGCTTCAAAGGCGGCAACGCTAGCCATGTTGCGCCGAACACGCTGGATCGGCAGTTTGAGATCGACGAGCCGAACAAGGCCTGGGTCACGGATTTCACCTATGTCCGCACCCATGAGGGCTGGTTGTACGTGACCGTCGTCCTCGACCTGTTTTCACGCCAGGTCATCGGCTGGAGCATGAAGAACAATCCACGGGCGGATCTGGTCATCGACGCCTTGCTGATGGCTGTTTGGCGCCGTCAACCGAAGCAGCGGGTGCTGATTCATTCGGATCAGGGCATCCAATACACCTGCAGCGATTGGCGCAAATTTCTCGACGACCACAACCTGGAAGCCAGCATGAGTCGACGGGGCAACTGTCACGACAATGCCGTGGCCGAGAGCTTCTTCTCGCTGCTGAAGACCGAGCGCATCAAACGGAAGATCTACAAGACCCGGAACGAAGCACGCGCGGAGATCTTCAATTACATCGAGTTTTTCTACAACCCGAATCGCCGGCATGGCAACAACGATGGGCTGTCGCCCGTCGCCTATGAGCAACGGTATTTTGAGAAGCTGTCAGTTGTCTAGAAAACTCGGGGCTTGCCAGGGCTTAGCTCCATTTTTTCGCTACCAAACCAAACACTGCGGGGCTTCCAACAAACATGCGTTGATATTGCCGGCCCCAATCCATAGTTTTTCAATCGTCCGATCCTCAGCAATTCGACGCTTCCATCTTTATTTTCACCGTGATCGATTCGCACAGATTCAGCAGCTTCTGGTATTCCGGACAACAGCCTTTCTGCAGCCTCCGGTTCAACGCCAGGAACCCTGCGGCCAGCTTTAACAAACTTAATCGGATACCTGTATCCTCCGCGTTCGAATGCCAAGTGAGGTATTTGACGTTGGCGACGGTCCGTTTGCACTTCGCGTAGGGCTCGAGCAGACATGAACAACGACGCAATTACGCCGACAACCGTAAAGCCAGCGATAACCACTTGTGCGATTGAGCTCCAATCAGCGAGGGAAAGTGAATCCATAGACAATCCTTTTTGTGCCTAACAGATAAACAGACAGATTCTTCCTGATCCGAGATAGGCAGACTTCGTATAACGCAATTGATAGATGGTGGGGATTACGTTGGAAAGCGCTTGATCTGCATGCGGATTCCTGTCCATTTCTTGTTTTCTCCTAGGTGTGAAACGAAGACTAGCACACGGCAGATTCTTGTCGGCCATGTCAAATCCGGCACGCGGGTAGAGCAAAAAAAGCCCGGCACAAGGCCGGGCTAGCAGATGTCGCAAACGCCCGGCCGATCCGGCCGAGCGCTAAAGATATCTATTACTTGTTCTCGCGATTGTCGATCAGGTTGTCGACCACGGTCGGGTCGGCAAGCGTCGAGGTGTCGCCGAGGTTCTCCAGCTCGTTCGCGGCGATCTTGCGCAGGATGCGGCGCATGATCTTGCCGGAGCGGGTCTTCGGCAGGCCCGGTGCCCACTGGATCAGGTTGACCTTGGCGATCGGGCCGATCTCGTTGCGAACGAGCTTCACCAGCTCGGCCTTGAGTTCGTCGGTGCCTTCCTCACCGGCCATCAGCGTGACATAGGCGTAGATGCCCTGGCCGGTGAGTTCGTGCGGGTAACCGACGACCGCGGCCTCGGCGACCTTGTCGTGCAGCACCAGCGCGGACTCGATCTCGGCGGTGCCGAGGCGGTGGCCGGAGACGTTCAGCACGTCGTCGACGCGGCCGGTGATCCAGTAGTAGCCGTCCTCGTCACGGCGCGCGCCGTCACCGGTGAAGTAGTAGCCGGGGTACATCGCGAAGTAGGTCTCGAAGAAGCGCTTGTGGTCGCCGTAGACGGTGCGCATCTGCGACGGCCACGGATGCTTGATCGCGAGGTTGCCCTCGGCCGGGTTGCCGGTGATCTCGTTGCCCTGGTCGTCGAGCAGGCAGGGCTGCACGCCGAAGAACGGCTTGGTCGCCGAACCGGGTTTCAGCGGGGTCGCGCCCGGCAGCGGGGTCAGCATGTGCGCGCCGGTCTCGGTCTGCCACCAGGTGTCGACGATCGGGCAGCGCTCGTCGCCGACCACGCGGTGGTACCACTCCCAGGCCTCCGGGTTGATCGGTTCGCCGACGGTGCCGAGCAGGCGCAGCGAGCTGCGGCTGGTCTTCTTGACCGGCTCTTCGCCGGCGCCCATCAGCGAGCGGATCGCGGTCGGCGCGGTGTAGAAAGTCGCAACGTTGTGCTTGTCGCAGACCTGCCAGAAACGCGAGATGTCGGGGTAGGTCGGGATGCCCTCGAACATCAGCGTGATGGCGCCGTTGGCCAGTGGGCCGTAGACGATATAACTGTGCCCGGTGACCCAGCCGACGTCGGCGGTGCACCAGTAGACCTCGCCGTCCTTGTAGTCGAACACGGTCTTGTGGGTCATCGCGGCCTGCAGCAGGTAGCCGCCGGTGGTGTGCAGTACGCCCTTCGGCTTACCGGTCGAGCCCGAGGTGTACAGGATGAACAGCGGATCGTCGGCGTCCATCTCCTCGGCCGGGCAGTCGGCCGATGCCGCGGCGAGCGCCTCGTGGTACCAGACGTCGCGGCCGTCGTGCCAGTCGACCGGGTCGCCGCCGCGCTTGACGACGATGCAGGTGTCGACCTGCGGACAGGATTCGAGCGCCTTGTCGGCGTTGCGCTTCAGCGGTACGCGCTTGCCGCCGCGCATCGACTGGTCGGAGGTGATCACGCACTTGCAGTCGGAGTCGTTGATGCGGTCTTTCAGCGCGTCGGGCGAGAAGCCGCCAAACACGATCGAGTGCACGGCGCCGATGCGCGTGCAGGCGAGCATCGCGACCGCGGCCTCGGGGATCATCGGCAGGTACAGCGAGACGCGGTCACCTTTCTTCACGCCACGGCTCTTGAGCACGTTGGCGAACTTGCAGACCTCGTCGTGCAGTTCTTTATAAGTGATCTTGCGGTCGACGTTCGGGTCGTCGGCCTCCCAGATGATCGCAACCTGGTCGCCGCGCGTGTCGAGATGGCGGTCGAGGCAGTTGTACGCGACGTTGAGCTTGCCGCCTTTGAACCAGTTGATGTGCAGGTCGTCCTTGCCGAACGACCAGTCGAGCACCGTGTCCCACTTCTTGAACCAGGTCAGATACTGCTCGGCCTGTTCGCCCCAGAACCCGGCCGGGTCGTCCACCGAGCGCTTGTACATGGCCTCGTACTGGTCGGCGGTGACGTTGGCCTGGGCCGCGAACGCGGCGGGTACGGGGTAGGTCTTAACCTCTGACATGGCTCATCCTCCGGGAACGGTATTCTAATTTGAGTCGGATATTCTTCTGGGCGGGAGAAAAGACTGTCAACGCGCGGGGTATTAAACCGCTTAATGATGAACATTCGCACGCTGTCTCCCGGAAGCCGGATAGTACGCGTTTCTGCTCATCCGTGCAGGCTGCACAGGCGCTGTTTGAACGCCGCCGATGCCGGCGACAGCGTGGCGCCGCGGCGTGCGATCACCGCGAGCCGACGCTCGATGCGCAGACCCTGTACCGGCACCGCGACCGCGTCGCCGTGTTGCTCGACACCGAGCTGGCTGACGAACGCCAGGTTGCCGGTCGTCGAGACCATGCGCAGGATCGCCGGGATCGAGCGCAGTTCCATCACGACGTTGATCTCGACGCCGGCCTCGCGCAGCTTGCCGTCGATAATCTGGCGCAGCGCGCTGCCGGCCTCGAACGCGACGAACGCCTGGTCGGCGAGGTCTTGTATGCGCACGCGGCGACGTGCGACCAGTGGATGGTCGTGGCGCGCGACCAGCACGATGCGGTCGGTGGTCAGCGGGGTGATGTCGAGATCGCGGTCACGCACCGGCAGCGTGACGACGCCGAGTTCGAGGTGACCGGCGGCGACGTCGTCGGCGACCTCGCTGCTGCCCGCCTCGCGCATCTGGAAGCGCACCTGCGGATGCGCCGCCTGAAACGCCGCGATCGCCTCGGGCAGGATGAACGATACCGCGGTCGCGCCGCCGCCGATGCGCACCGTGCCGCCCTCGAGGCGCTGGTGGGTCGAGACCATCTCGCGCAGCTGGTCGTAACGCGCGACGATGCCCTGCGCCTCGGTCTGCACCAGGCGGCCGATCTCGGTCAGGGTCGCGCCCTTGCGCCCGCGCGCGAGCAGCGCGACGCCGAGGTGGTCTTCGAGCTGCTGCAGGCGGCGCGACAGCGCCGGCTGGGTGATGCCGATGCGCTCCGCCGCCTCGGTGATTGCACCGGTCTCGGCGACCGCCAGGAAGGAACGTAACAGGGTCAGATCCATATCATGCAAAAATAGCATGCTATTTATGCAAAGTATCCATTTTACGTATAGAAATCCCTTTGCTAGTTTTCTGCACAACAGGCCGGTAGCCGGTGCTGTCGCAAGATGGCTTGCGACCGGCCGGCTGTCACCCACGCTTTAACCACCCGGCGACTGCCGCTCGCACCCGAGCGACCCGGTCCCGCCGACGCGAATGAGGTCCTGAAATGCTCCAAGCCTATCGTGAACACGTCGAAGAACGCGCCGCCCAGGGCATACCGCCGCTGCCGCTGAACGCGGAGCAGGTGAACGAACTGGTCGCGCTGCTGAAGGCGCCGCCGGCCGGCGAGGAGGCGACCCTGGTCGAGCTGCTGACCGACCGCGTGCCGCCGGGTGTCGACGAGGCCGCCTATGTGAAGGCCGGCTTTCTCGCCGCGGTGGCGAAGGGTGAGACCGCGTCGCCACTGATCGACAAGCACCGCGCGGTCGAGCTGCTCGGCACCATGCTCGGCGGCTACAACATCCAGCCGCTGATCGACCTGCTCGACGATGCCGAGCTGGGTGCGCTCGCCGCCGACCAGCTCAAGTACACGCTGCTGATGTTCGACGCCTTCCACGACGTCGAGGACAAGGCCAAGGCGGGCAACGCGAACGCCAAGGCGGTGATCCAGTCGTGGGCGGACGCCGAGTGGTTCACGCGCAAGCCCGACGTGCCGGCCGAGATCAAGCTGAGAGTGTTCAAGGTGACCGGCGAGACCAACACCGACGACCTGTCGCCGGCGCAGGACGCCTGGTCGCGTCCGGACATCCCGCTGCACGCGCTGGCGATGCTGAAGAACGCGCGCGACGGCATCGAGCCGGACGACGCCGGCAAGGTCGGTCCGATCAAGACGATCGATGCGCTGAAGGAAAAGGGCCTGCCGCTGGCCTATGTCGGCGACGTCGTCGGTACCGGCTCGTCGCGCAAGTCGGCGACCAACTCGGTGCTGTGGCACATGGGCCAGGACATCCCGTTCGTGCCGAACAAGCGCCAGGGCGGGGTGGTGCTCGGCGGCAAGATCGCACCGATCTTCTTCAACACCGTCGAGGACTCGGGCGCGCTGCCGATCGAGTGCCCGGTCGACGATCTGAACATGGGCGACGTGATCGTCCTCAAGCCCTACGAGGGCCGGATCGAGGACGAGGCCGGCAAGCTGCTGAGCGAGTTCGGCCTGAAGACCGAGGTGATCCTCGACGAGGTGAAGGCCGGTGGACGCATCCCGCTGATCATCGGGCGCAGCCTGACGACCCGGGCGCGCGAGTCGCTCGGCCTGGGTCACAGCGAGGTGTTCCGTACGCCGGTCGATCCCGCCGACAGCGGCAAGGGTTTCACGCTGGCGCAGAAGATGGTCGGCCAGGCCTGCGGCGTTGCCGGCATCCGTCCCGGCACCTATTGCGAGCCGCGCATGAGCACGGTCGGCTCGCAGGACACGACCGGTCCGATGACCCGCGACGAGCTCAAGGAGCTCGCCTGCCTCGGTTTCTCGGCCGACCTGGTGATGCAATCGTTCTGCCACACCGCGGCCTACCCGAAGCCGGTCGACATCAACACCCAGCACACGCTGCCGGACTTCATCCAGACTCGCGGCGGCGTCTCGTTGCGTCCCGGTGACGGCATCATCCACAGCTGGCTGAACCGCATGCTGCTGCCCGACCAGGTCGGCACCGGCGGCGATTCGCATACCCGCTTCCCGCTCGGTATCTCGTTCCCGGCCGGCTCCGGCCTGGTCGCGTTCGCCGCGGCGCTCGGCGTGATGCCCTTGGATATGCCCGAGTCGGTGCTGGTGAAGTTCACCGGCGAGATGCAGCCGGGTATCACGTTGCGCGACCTGGTCAACGCGATCCCGTACGCAGCGCTGCAGCGCGGCCTGCTGACCATCGAGAAGAAGGGCAAGAAGAACGTCTACAACGGTCGCATCCTGGAGATCCAGGGCCTGCCGAACCTGACCGTCGAGCAGGCGTTCGAACTCTCCGATGCCTCGGCCGAGCGTTCGGCCGGCGGCTGCACCATCGAGCTGTCGGAGGAGTCGGTTGCCGAGTACCTGCGCTCGAACATCGTGATGCTGCGCTGGATGATCGACAACGGCTACGAGGACCAGCGCACGCTCGAGCGGCGCGCGCGCGCGATGGAAGAGTGGTTGAAGAACCCGTCGCTGATGCGGGCCGACCCGGATGCCGAGTATGCCGAGGTGATCGAGATCGACATGTCGGCGATCACCGAACCGCTGCTCGCGTGCCCGAACGACCCGGACGATGTGAAGCCGCTGTCCGAGGTCGCCGGCGACAGGATCGACGAGGTGTTCATCGGTTCTTGCATGACCAACATCGGTCACTTCCGCGCCGCCGGCAAGCTGCTGCAGGCGGCCGGCGAGGTGATCCCGACCCGTCTGTGGATCGCGCCGCCGACCAAGATGGACGAGCACCAGCTGATGGAAGAGGGCTACTACAATATCTATGCGACCTCGGGCGCGCGCACCGAGATGCCGGGCTGTTCATTGTGCATGGGTAACCAGGCACGCATCGCGGCGAACTCGACCGCGGTCTCGACCTCGACGCGCAACTTCCCCAACCGTCTCGGCCAAGGTGCGAACGTCTACCTCGCGTCGGCGGAACTCGCGGCGATCGCCGCGGTGCTCGGCAAGCTGCCGACCGTCGAGGAGTACATGCAGTACGCGACGAAGATCGACAGCATGGCGCCGGAGATCTATCGCTACCTGAACTTCGACAAGATGCCGGAGTTCGTCGAGTCGGCGAAACGCGGCCAGGAGGTCGTGCTCAAGCTCGCGATCTGACGCACACTTTCGGTCGTCAGCGATGCCAGACCCCGACCCGACCGGTCGGGGTCTGTGCGTTTCGGCACACCGATTGCAGCGCCCGGTGACGTACAGGGCCGCGGGCCGGGTGCCCGGCCGATGCCTCGGTAGTCGCTTTTTTCCCAAACAAAGACGGCCGGCAGATCGCGTCTGGGAACGAATTAGCAGAAATACGACAATAAATCGTTTGTCAAGAACTTTAGAAAGTACTAAATTAGTTGACAAGAAGGGTGCCGGATGCTGCACGGCAGCAAGGGCATTCCGGGCCGTACGGCAATATCAAGAAACGCCGTAAACGGCCGATATCGTAAGTGCTTGGTTGAACAACGGTGCGGTGACGACATGGCTATCGAAAAAACCCGTGACGAGACTCAGAAACTGGTGGTCGAGACGATCGACGACGAGCGTCGGCCCCACGAAGACCAATATGTCCACTACACGCACGAGATGACTGACGGCGCCAAAGAGGGATCGGGGCGTTTCGTGGTCCGTGCGGTGCCGCTGTTGTACGGTTTCCTGGTCGGTGGCCTGATCGACAACCTGTCCGCCGGATTGGCTGTCGGTGCCAGCGTGTCGGCGATGGTCGACCTGACGATGGGCGAGGGCTCGCTGCTGCGGCCTTTGCTGCGTCCGTTCGCGATGGCCGGTTGCCCGGTGGTCGCGGTGTTGGCGAACGGCCTCGGCCGGGGCATCGGCCTGCTCGGTCTTCCGGTACCGAACGCACTGCGCGACGTGCGCTGCGGCGTCTCCTGATCCCGCCCCGCCGACGGCACCGCGTGCACGTCGGCGGTGCAATGCAGGGTGGGAATGCGCGCTGCTGGTGCGATCTCACCGCGGCGCCCGTGCCTTCAAGCACCTTCATCTCCTGGCAATGCGCGGCGACTTGTCGTCGGTCAACTTAACGCCCGCGACATTACTCCAGCGGCGATAGCGTTCCCCGTATAATCCAGCGAGGCAATCGCACGGCGCGGTCGCGCCGATGCCTGCCGTTGTAACGCCAAGGTGCGCGCGAAGATCGACCCGATGGACAAGCCTCTCAAGACCCTGCGTCGGACCTCGGGTTTCAGCGGCGCCAATGCCGAATACATCGATCAACTGTACGAGGCGTTTTCCGATGACCCGGAGAGCGTGTCGCCGGAGTGGCGCTCGTTCTTCTACGGCTTCGAACAGGGCGCGGCGGATGGCGAGCCGACCGCGGACCGCACCCGTGCTCCCCTGACGCCGGAGGACCGTACCGACACGCTGTCCGGCATCGAACGCCTGATCCTCGCCTACCGCCTGCTCGGCCACCTGTACGCCGACATCGATCCGCTCGGCCTGATGCCGCGCAAGCATCCGCGCGAACTCGACCCGAGCTATTACGGCCTCGACGAAGAGGCGCTGCAGCACCCGGTCAACGTCGTCGCGATCGATGCCGAGAAACCGCTGCCGGCGCGCGAGGTCGTCGAGATCCTGGAGCGCGTCTACTGCGGCACCATCGCCAGCGAGCACATGCATATCTCGGCGTCCGACGAGCGACGCTGGATCGAGCGGCGCCTGGAATCGAGTCGCGGCCGCTGGGCCGAACAACACGCGTCGCAGGCGCGCATCGATACGCTGCGCGACCTGACTGCCGCCGAGGGTCTCGAACAGTATCTGCATCACCGCTACGTCGGGCAGAAGCGCTTCTCGCTCGAGGGCGCCGATGCGTTGATCCCGCTGCTCGACGAGATCGTCCAGGGCGGCGGTCGGCGCGGCATCACCGACATCGTGATCGGCATGGCGCATCGCGGCCGCTTGAACGTGCTGGTCAACCTGCTCGGCAAGGCGCCGAGCGACCTGTTCTCGGAGTTCGAGGGGGTGCCCGGGGCGACCGCGGCGAGCGGCTCGGGCGACGTCAAATACCACCAGGGCTTCTATTCGAACATCCAGACCCCGGGCGGTCCCGTGCACCTGTCGCTGGCGTTCAATCCGTCGCACCTGGAGATCATCGCGCCGGTGGTCGAGGGTGGCTGCCGTGCGCGCCAGGACCGCCATGAAGAGGACGCGACCGACCTCGTGCTGCCGGTGATCGTGCACGGCGACGCGGCGTTCATCGGCCAGGGCGTGGTCACCGAGACGCTGAGCCTGTCCAAGACCACCGCCTACGGCACCGGCGGCACCGTGCACATCGTGGTCAACAACCAGATCGGTTTCACCACCAGTCACCCGCACGAGGCGCGTTCGACGCTGTACTGCACCGAGGTTGCGAAACTGATCCAGGCGCCGATCTTCCACGTCAACGGCGACGATCCCGACGCGGTGCTGTTCGTCACCCGCCTCGCGCTCGACTACCGGATGACGTTCCACAACGACGTGGTGATCGACCTGGTCTGCTATCGGCGCCATGGGCACAACGAGGCCGACGAGCCGATGATGACCCAGCCGCAGATGTACCAGCGCATCCGGCGGATGCAGACGGTGCGTGCGCTCTATGCCGAACGGCTGGTCGCGCAGGGCCTGATCGAGACCGCCGAACCCGAGGCGATGCGCGAGGCCTACCGTGCGTCGCTGGAACAGGGCCAGGTCGTGGTGCGCGAGTTCCTGCACGGTTCACGCACCGGCTACGAGGCGCACTGGGAGCAGTACCTGAACGCGCGACCCGACGAGGTCGTCGAGACGCGTGTGCCGTTGCCGAAGCTCACCTGGCTGGGACAGCGTGCACTGCATCTGCCCGAGGGATTCGAACTGCAGCGCGGGGTGAAGCGGGTCGTCGACGACCGCCAGCGGATGCTCGACGGCGAGCAGCCGCTCGACTGGGGCATGGCCGAGACGCTGGCGTACGCCACCCTGTTGCACGAGGGGCACGCGGTGCGCCTGTCGGGCCAGGACTCGGTGCGCGGTACCTTCGCCCACCGGCATGCGGCCTTCCACGATCAGCAGAGCTTCCGTCAGCACGTGCCGCTGGCGCACCTGTTCGCCGGCCAGCCACGCTTCGAGGTGAACAATTCGCTGTTGTCCGAGCTCGCGGTGCTCGGCTTCGAATACGGCTATGCGACCTCGATGCCGAACACCCTGGTGATCTGGGAGGCGCAGTTCGGCGACTTCGGCAACGGCGCGCAGATCGTGATCGACCAGTTCATCGCCAGCGGGTTCCTGAAGTGGGGCAGGCTGTGCCAGTTGACGCTGTTCCTGCCGCACGGCTTCGAGGGCCAGGGACCGGAACACTCCTCGGCGCGGCTGGAGCGCTACCTGCAGTTGTGCGCCGAACTGAACATGCGTGTCTGGGTACCGAGTACGCCGGCGCAGTTCTTCCACCTGTTGCGCGACCAGATCAAGCGCCGCTTCCGGCGGCCCCTGATCGTGATGACCCCGAAGAGCCTGCTGCGGCACCCGCTGTCGAAGTCGCGGCTCGAGGCGTTCACCGACGGCGCGCTGGCGACGGTGCAGCCGGACACCGACGAACTCCCGGTCGATGCGGTACGGCGCGTGGTGCTGTGCAGCGGCAAGGTGTATTTCGACCTGCTCGCGGAGCGGCGTGCGCGCGAGCTCGACGATATCGCGATCCTGCGTGTCGAACAGCTGTATCCGTTTCCGCGCCGCCGTCTCGCCGAACATCTCGCACGTTACCGCAACGCCGCGGAGATCGTCTGGTGCCAGGAAGAGCCGCGTAACCAGGGTGCCTGGTACCAGATCCAGCACCACCTGCGTGTGCTCAGCGGCGACGATCAGTCGCTCGGTTACGCCGGCCGGGCGCCCTCGGCGTCGCCGGCCTGCGGCGATGCCGATCTGCACCGTCGGCAACAGCGCGCATTGATCGATACCGCGCTGGCACCGGGGCGTGTCGAAGACCCCGGCGAGCGCCTCGACGACACCGACGGCCACCACCTCGGCGCCTGACCGGCCGCCGTGCGCCAGACGGTCGACGCGCGCAGCGTCGACCCGCCGTCACTATCCTGGTGCGATGATCGTCGCCGTTGGCCCAACACGGTGCGCGATCGGGCCGGCCGCAAAAACCAAGCCGATGAAAAGCCTGCAGTTTGTGCCGTGGCATACGCGATGCATGCAAACTCGGGTCGCTACCGAGGCGGTCATCCCACCGCATGGATCTCGCAGATGCCTGGTTTCACCCCGACGAACCTGCGCTCACTGGTCGAACCGCTGGGCGGTCTGCTGGGCAGGCTGGATCGGCGCACGGTGCGTTACCTGCAACTGAGCGAGGTCAGCCTGGTGCTGCTCAGCCTGATGCAGGACATGCAGCTGCACCGCGGCCTGAGCTGCACGGTGCTCGACGGCCGGGTGGATTTCGTCCGCGAACTCGACGCGGTCGGCGGCAAGCTGCAGCGTGCGCTGCATACCCTCGAAGACCAGTACGGCAGCCGGCACGCGGTGTTTGCGCGCGGCGAGTGGCAGGCGCTGCGCGACCGCTGGGAGGCGTTGTACCGCAACTGGCGGGATCTGGACTTCTTCACCAATCTCAATGCGCACAGCGAACTGGTACTCGGCGTCGTCGAGATCCTGCGGTTGTTCGCCGAAGAGCACGCCGCGCTGCTCGGCACGCAACGCGTCGCGGTGATCCGCGCCTGGCCGCCGATGGTCGAACACCTCGGCATGTTGCGCGCGCTGGGGCTGTACTCACTGGCGGCAACGGACGACTTTGCCGACCAGCGGCACCAGGCGGCGATGACCAGCCACTACCATGCCGCCTGTCGCACGCTGAGTGCGGCTGCGCGTTGTGAAGCGGACGACCTGGTGGTCAGTGAGAGCGAGGCAATGCTGCACGCGGTCGAGGCGATGCTGCAGGATGCGCAGCAGCGCTCGGATGCGCAGGCGTATTTCCATCACATGACCGCGGTGATCGACGCCTGGTATGCGTCGATCAGGTCGCGGCTGTTGATTTGAGAGGGTAGCCCTTACGAACGGACTGCTAACGCGGCGTGATGAAGAATTTCATGATCGCGGCCGAGGTCTCGCCGTCGGCGACGATCGCGGCGGTCCACTTGGGGATCGCCTGCACCGCCCAGATGATGAACACGACCAGGACGATCTTGCGGCCACGCGACATCGCGTTGAATCGGTCGAGCAACTCGGCCGACTGTCCGCCCTTGATCTCACTTTTCATACCTGCTCCTTTGGGATCGCCCACCGTCTTTGCGGTTTTGGGACTGGACGCAAGCGTAGCACCGCCGTGGAAATCTTCCAGCGATGCTGAAAGTAGGGTAATTGGCGCTCGCCGATCGGCGGTCGGGGCGCTATTTTTTTCCTTACGGATCAGTGCCGAAGCCGGAACGCGCGGCGCCGTCGCCGCGCGCGGACCGCGTGCTAAGCTCCGGCGTATCCGGAATCGAGATCGCAGGGTGAGACACGCATGAGGCGTTCGCAGGGTTTGCTCCGCTGGGTGTGCCGATTGGGGTTGCTCTCGGTGTGCTGCTGCGCGGGTGGCGTCGCCGCCGCGCCGCCGGTGCCGGTGATCGTGTCGCAGGTCGAGCGGGTGCCATTCGAGGACCGCATCGAGGCACTCGGCACCCTCAAGGCCAACGAGTCGGTGGCCCTGACCGCGTCGGTGACCGAAACGGTCAGCGTGCTGCATTTCGACGACGGCGACCGCGTGGCCGCCGGCCAGACGCTGGTCGAGATGACCAGCGCCGAGGAGCACGCCCAGCTGCGCGAGGCGCGCGCGTTGGTGACCGAGGCCGAACAGCAGTACCGGCGGGTCCAGGCGCTGGCCACCCAGGGTACCGCGTCCAAGTCGTTGTTCGACGAACGCGACCGCGAACTGAAGACCGCGCGTGCGCGCCTGATCGCGATCGAGTCGCGCCTGTCGGATCGTCTTATCAAGGCCCCGTTTGCCGGTGTCGTCGGACTGCGCAACATCAGTGTCGGTGCGCTGGTCGAGCCGGGCGATCTGATCACGACGCTGGACGACGACACGGTGATGAAACTCGACCTCGCGGTGCCCAGCGTCTACCTCGCCGGGCTCGCGCCGGGGCTGCCGCTGATCGCGACGACCCGCGTGTTCGGCGAACGCGCGTTCACCGGCGAGGTCAGCGGTGTCGACAGCCGCGTCGACCCGGTCACGCGCTCGGTCGTCGTGCGTGCGCGGCTGCCGAATCCGCAACGCCTGCTGAAACCCGGGATGCTGATGCAGGTGACGCTGCGCAAGGATCTGCGCGAGGCGCTGGTGATCCCCGAGGCGGCACTGATGCCGGTCGGCCGCGAGCAGTTCGTGCTGGTCGCCGAACCCGGCGACGACGGTCACAAGGTCGCGCGGCGGCAGATCACGATCGGTACCCGCCGGCCGGGCGAGGTGGAGGTCATCGACGGCCTGCAGCAGGGCGAGCTGGTGATCACCCACGGCACCATGCGCGTGCGGCCCGGGCAGACGGTGAAGATCGCGGCGATCGATGACGGCTCACGTTCGCTCACCGAGCTGGTGGGCACCGGACGTGAGGCGGGCGCGGCGGCGAACCGTCCATGATCCTGTCCGACGTGTCGGTAAGGCGGCCGGTGCTCGCATCGGTGATGTCGCTGCTGCTGATCGCATTCGGCATCGTCGCGTTCGATCGCCTGCCGCTGCGCGAGTATCCCGATATCGACCCGCCGGTGGTCTCGATCGAGACCGTCTACCGGGGTGCCGCGGCCAACGTCGTGGAGAGCCGCATCACCCAGGTGATCGAGGATCGCATCTCCGGCGTCGAGGGCATCCGTTTCATCGAGTCGACCAGCGAGGACGGCCGTTCGGTGATCACCGTCGAGTTCAACGTCAGCCGCGATATCGACGGTGCCGCCAACGACATCCGCGACCGCGTGTCGACCGTGCTCGACGACCTGCCGGTCGAGGCCGATCCGCCCGAGATCCAGAAGGTCGACAGCAATGAAGACGTGATCATGTGGCTCAACCTGGTGAGCGACCGGATGACGGTGCCCGAGCTGTCCGACTACGCGCGCCGCTACCTGGTCGACCGATTCTCGGTGCTGGACGGTGTCGCCCGGGTGCGCGTGGGCGGTGGTCAGACGTTCGCGATGCGCATCTGGCTGGACAGGCGCGAGCTGGCGGCGCGCGGCATGGCGGTCGCCGATGTCGAGAACGCGCTGCGCGCGGAGAACCTGGAACTGCCGGCCGGCAGCCTGGACTCGGTGGACCGCCAGTTCACGGTGCGCATGGCACGCAGCTTCCGCACCGCGGACGACTTCGCACAACTGGTGCTGGCACGCGGCGACGACGGTTACCTGGTGCGGCTGGGCGACGTGGCACGGGTCGAAAAGGGCGCCGAGGAGACGCGCACCTTCTTTCGCGGCAACGGTGTGCCGATGGTCGGTATCGGCATCATCAAACAATCCACCGCGAACACCATCGCGGTCGCCGATGCGGCCAAGGCGGAGATGGAACGCATCAACCCGACGCTCCCCGAGGGCATGCAGATCAAGCAGAGCTACGACACCTCGGTGTTCGTGCGCGGCGCGATCGCGGAGGTCTACAAGACGCTGGGCATCGCGATCGGTCTGGTGGTCCTGGTGATCTTCGTGTTCCTCGGCGGCCTGCGTGCGACGCTGGTGCCGGCGGTCACGGTGCCGGTGTCGCTGATCGCGACCTTCCTGGTGCTGTGGGCGCTCGGCTTCTCGATCAACATCCTCACGCTGCTCGCGCTGGTGCTCGCGATCGGCCTGGTGGTCGACGACGCGATCGTCGTGCTGGAGAACATCCATCGGCGCATGGAGCAGTATGGCGAATCGCGCCTGGTCGCCGCGTTCAACGGTACACGGCAGGTCGGCTTCGCGGTGATCGCGACCACCGTGGTGCTGGTCGCGGTGTTCGTGCCGATCGCGTTCCTGCAGGGCGATGTCGGCCGGCTGTTCTCGGAGTTCGCGCTGACGATGGCGGCGGCGGTCGCGTTCTCGAGCTTCGTCGCGCTGTCGTTGTCGCCGATGCTGGCGTCGCAGATCCTGCCGCGGCACGACCGCCAGGTCCGCCTGACGGTCTGGGTGGACCGGGGGTTCGGCGGTATCCGCGACGGCTACCTGTGGCTGTTGCGCGGCGTCCTGCACCACAAGTGGATCATCGGCCTGGTGTTCATCGGCATCCTCGGCGGGAGCTACTGGCTGCTGCAGCAGATCCCCGGCGAATATGCGCCGAAAGAGGACCGCGGCGCCTTCTTCGTGCTGGTCAACGGACCCGAGGGTGCGACCTACGAGTACATGCAGGAGTACATGGACGAGATCGAACGGCGCCTGATGCCGCTGGTCGAGTCCGGCGAGGTCACGCGTCTGCTGGTGCGGGCGCCGCGCACCTTCAGCAACTTCGCGATCTTCAACAGCGGCATCGTGATCCATGTGCTCGACGACTGGAACAAGCGACGCCCGGCCTGGGCGATCATGGACGACATCCGCAAGCGGCTGTCCGATCTCTCCGGGGTGCGTGCCTTTCCGGTGATGCGCCAGGGCTTCGGCAAACGCATCCAGAAACCGGTGCAGTTCGTGATCGGCGGTGGCACCTATGCCGAGCTGACCGAATGGCGCGACTTACTGCTCGACCGCATCGAAGCATCGAACCCGGGGCTCGAGGGCGTGGACTGGGACTACAAGGAGACCAAGCCGCAGCTGCAGGTGCTGATCGACTACGATCGCGCGGCCGACCTGGGTGTCACGGTCGGCGACATCGGCCGCACGCTCGAGACGATGCTGGGATCGCGCCAGGTCACCACCTATATCGAAGAGGGCGAGGAATACGACGTCATCCTCGAGGGCGAGCGCGACGCGCAACGCACGCCGACCGACCTGTCCAACCTGTATGTCCGCTCACAGCGCAGCGGCCAGCTGATACCGCTCGCGAACCTGGTGCGCCTGGAGGAGGTCGCGGACTCGATCAAGCTCAATCGCTACAACCGGGTGCGCGCGATCACCATCGAGGCCAACCTCGCGGACAATCTGCCGCTCGGTGATGCACTGGCCTATCTCGAGGGGCTGGTGCGGGACAACCTCCCGGGCAAGGTGATCATCGACTACAAGGGACAGTCGCAGGACTTCCGCGCGACCGGTGAATCGATCCTGTTCGTGTTGGTGCTCGGCAGCGTGGTCGTGTTCCTGGTGCTGGCGGCGCAGTTCGAGAGCTGGATACACCCGCTGGTGATCATGCTGACGGTGCCGTTGGCGATGGCCGGTGCACTGCTGGGGCTCTATCTGGGCGGCTTCTCGCTGAACCTGTATAGCCAGATAGGGTTGATCATGCTGGTCGGCCTCGCGGCCAAGAACGGCATATTGATCGTCGAGTTCGCGAACCAGCTGCGCGACCAGGGCGAGGCGTTCCACGATGCATTGCTGGAAGCGACGCGTGTGCGCTTTCGTCCGATCGTCATGACCGGCATCACGACCGCGGCCGGTTCACTGCCGCTGCTGTTGTCATCCGGTGCCGGGGCGGAGACGCGCGCCGTGATCGGTACCGTCATTCTATATGGCGTTCTCGCCGCAACCCTGTTCACCCTGTTCGTCGTACCGGTTGCCTATGATCTGCTTGCGCGGCATACCGGTTCACCGAAGGCGCAAATGCGCCGCCTGGAAGTCGAACTTGGCGAGCAGGAGACCTAGCAGCATCCTTGGTTTCTGGTCGCGACATTTGAGTTAGGCCAAGTTTTTCCCAGAAAAGTCTCCGGCTTTAACCTGCGTTAATCAGGTCGTCCTTTGCGGGGTCCCGCGTCTGCGCTAAGAATAAAAGCCATAAACGCGCGCGGCACTGACGGTGCCGTGCACGGGCAAAAAACAAAAAGCGCCAAATTGGAGGATCTAACTATGTCGCGTCCTAACGCATGGGTCGCACGGGTCTTTACGGCCGTCGTGTCCCTGTTCGCCCTGTCCGTCGCCAACGCCGTCAACAACGTCTCGTCCGAGGTCTGCCAGAACTGTCACAAGGAGATCTACCAGCAATGGAAAGACTCCATGCATGCCAACAGCACGGCGATCAACGACCCGATCCACGGCACCTTCTACAAGATGGTGGTCGGTGACCCGACGCAAGACGGCGTGAAAATGAAGAACGGCAACTATCCCGTCTGCCTGCAGTGCCATGCGCCGAATGCGGCGCTGGAAAAGGCGACCAAGCTGGACGCCAAGGTGTCCTACCAGGAGGGGGTCAACTGCGTCGCGTGCCATGCGATCAAGGCGTTCAAGGGCATCAATGCCCCGAACGGCAAGCTGCGCCTCGGCATGATGTCCTACGAGACCGGCGACACGCTGCAGGGCCCGGCCGGTTTCAACCGCGGTCTGCCGCAACTGACGGCAGCCAACGATATGTTCGGTGGTGCCGCGGATGACGGCAGCAAGCCCAATCCGCATCTTGGCGAGGGCGTCACGCTCGAAGGCAAGGAGATTCCGTCGCTGCCGCTGGAGGGGAATGCCGGGCTGATGAAATCGAACGCGGCCTGCATGGGCTGCCACGACAAGCGCAACAATGCGCACGGCGTGCCGCTGTGTGCCACCGGCAACGAGTACATGGTGAGCAAGAGTGACGTCACCTGCCAGTACTGTCATATGCCGATGGTCAACAACATCGCCGATCACAGCATGGGTGGCGGCCACGACGGCGGCATGCTCAAGCGCAGCGTCGTGTTCACGATGGATGCGAAGCCGGAAGGCGACAAGGTACTGGTCACCGTGAAGCTGAAGAATCAGCAGCCCCACGCGATGCCGACCGGCGCGCCGTTCCGCAACCTGGTCCTCAAGCTGGCCGCCTACGACGCCAACGGCGAGATGTTGTGGGAGAACGCGCCGGAACATCCTGCCAAGGACGATCCGCAGGCGTACTTTGCGTACCTGCTCGCCGACGACGCGGGCAAGGACGCGATGCCTCCGACCGCCACGCAACTGGGTCCGGATACCCGTCTGCGTCCGCACGAGGAGCGCGTGTTGAGCTACGAGATCCCCGCGAAGGGCGTTGCGCTGGTGCGTGGCGAGGTGCACTACAACCTGTTGTGGAAGGTGCTGGCGGACAAGTTCGCCCATCTGCCCGAGGAGCTGCGTTCGCCGCGGACCATCGCGGTGGCTGAAACCCGACTGTAATCGACGACCCGGGCCGGGCGGGCCGCGCGCCGACGAGGCGGCCCGCCGGGCAAGCACCGGCCATTGTCAGTCAGCAGAGGGATCAGTCCGCATGTGTTCGATACCGTTTCGTTGCAGCATTCTGCTGTTGTTTCTTTCCGGCGCCGCGACGGCCGCGAAGGTCACGCTGTCACCCGACAACTGGGGACACCCGGCCGGCGAGGAGTGTGTCACCTGCCATACCAAGTCGTCCGCCGGCATTGCCGCGCAATGGAAGGACAGCGCGCATGCCGAGGCCGGTGTGAACTGCATGGACTGCCACCAGGCAACGATCGACGATGCGGATGCGATCAGCCACGAGGGGCAGACCATTGCGACCGTGGTGTCGCCGAAGGACTGCGGGCGATGCCATACCACCGAGGCGGAGCAGCAGCAGGGTTCGGTGCATGCCGAGGCGGTTGCGGTGATCGCCGAGCGCATGCCGGCGATGGTGACCAACGTGGCCGGCCCGGCGATCGAGGCCGCGGGCTGTGCGCAATGCCACGGATCCAAGGTCGCGTTGATGGCGAACGGCAAGCTCGATCCGAACACCTGGCCGAACTCGGGGATCGGGCGGATCAACCCGGACGGATCGCGGGGTTCCTGCTCGTCCTGTCACGGTCGGCATGAATTCTCCAAGGCGCAGGCGCGCGAACCGCAGGCCTGCGTGCGCTGCCATTCCGGACCGGACTCACCGGACAAGGAGGTCTACGAGGCCTCGAAGCATGGCATGGCCTATGCGACCCACCGTGACAAGATGAACCTCGACGGCGACACCTGGGTGGCCGGCAAGGACTACAGTGCCGCGCCCACCTGTGCCACCTGCCACATGGGTGCGGCCGGGAAGCTGCCGGCGACCCACGATGTCGGCATGCGCAACGCCTGGAACCTGAATACCCCGGTCTCGGAACGACAGCACCTGGTGGTGTTCAAGGATGGCGACAAACGCGAGTTGCCGGAATCGATGGAACCGCCGCGGCGCGGTAACAAGATGTCGAAGCTGGATGGCGGCATGGGCGAGATCAAGGTGGTCGCCACGCCGCAGCGGCGGCGCGAGGCGATGACGCTGGTCTGTCGCGAGTGCCACGGCAAGGACTTCGCCGATGCGTTCATGTCGCAGTTCGACGACGTGGTGAAGCTGTACAACGACAAGTTCGGCGAGCCCGCGCGCGCGATCATGCGTGACCTGTATGCCGAGAAGAAACTGACCGCCACGCCGTTCGACGAACCGATCGAGTTCACCTACTGGGAGCTGTGGCACGACGAAGGCGCGCGCGCCCGGCACGGCGCCTCGATGGCCAGCCCGAATCACGCCTGGTGGGAGGGCATGTATGTCGTCGGGCGGAATTTCTACAGCCGCTTCCTCCCGCAGGTACGTGAGGTTGCCGGCGACGATGCAGACGCGCTGATCGACCGTCATATCGGGTCCTCCGCCGAACACAGCTGGCTCAAGTCACCGAACAAGGCGAGCCCGATCCTCGGGGTCGGCGTGCGTGGGGCCGCAGATGAGTAGACGCCGCTCCGCGCTGTGGCCCGGTTTCATCACCCGCCATGTGCTGATCGCCCTGGTGCTGGGGGGCTTGGCGGGTATCGCGTTCATGGTGTTCCTGATCGAGTTCGATCACTACACCAGCAGCGAGGCGTTCTGTACCACCTGCCATTCGATGGAGATCGCCGCCGAACCCTATCGCAAGTCGTCACACTACCTGCCGGAGTCGGGTGTACGCGCGAGTTGTGGAGACTGTCACGTGTCGCCCGGTGTGTTCGCGGCGACCTGGGACCACTTCATCGGCGGCAAGGATCTGTTCCATCAGATCTTCGGTGCGAACTACGACGATCCGGTGATCAATGCGCTGCACCTGCCCGAGGCCGCTTTCAGCGCGCGCGAATGGTTCCGGCGCAACGATTCGCATACCTGCCGGCGTTGCCACGAGCAGGAGGCGATCGTCGGCAAGCGCGCCGACACGCTGCAGATCCACCTGGACGAGACCGAAGGCAAGACCTGTGTCGACTGCCACATCAACATCGTGCATCGACCGGTCCCCGAGCAGGAGACCTTCAGGCGCGATGCGTGGAACCGGGCCGTCGAGGAGGAATTCGGGCTCGAGCCCGGAACCGCGGATGCGCTACTGGCCGAGTGACGCGACGGCACGTCAGGACATGGGAGTGAACGATGAAACTGTTGGTGCTAGGTTGCAAGACGCTGCGCGAGGGGGTACTGGTCTCGTCGATCTTTTTCGTCGGCGGTCTGTTGCTGACCCTGGCCGCTCAGCACGTGGTACCCGACTTGCTGCACATGAACCACGCCGTGCTGCTGCTGGGGTTCGTGTTGCTGTTGCTCGCGCCGATCGTGCTGGTCTCGACCTTTCTGCTGTCGATCCTGCCAGGGGCCGACGAGGCGACCGAGAAATGCGAGCGATGAAAAGGGTGCCGCCGACCGATGCCTGCGACACCCTGGGTTGCTATGTGCTCAGTGTTCGCAGAGGGCGAGCCGCTGCGAGACCTTGGGCAACATCGTCGCCACTGCGGTCGCGATCATGACGAACGGACTGACCGTCATCGTGGCCAGGCCGATGCCGCTGAGCAGCGTCGTCAGGATCGGGAAGTCGGTGCCGAACAGCGCGCGCGGGACCTGCAGCGCGAAGCCGAGACCGAACATCACGAGTGCCGTGACCACTATGTTGCGTAGATTTTTACAGTTCACCAATGTCATGGATTGCCTCCCAAAACTGCACGGGGCTATCAATTTCTGTAGTTGAGTATATAACCAAATACTTAAATATGACAACCTTTAAATTGGTCCATCTTCACCCGTCCACCGGCCGAATCGCCCGCAGGAGGCGTCGATGAAACCCGTTCTTGCCTTATGTATCGGCCTGATTTCGCTGTTCTTTAGCCTGCAGGCTCCGGCCGCGCCACGCGACGATCAATCGACCGCCGATCACAGCAAGTTCGAACAGCTGCAGGGACCCTTCAAGGACGGGCCATCGGTGACCGAGGCCTGTCTGAGCTGCCACACCGAGGCCGCGAAGCAGTTGATGAAGACCACCCACTGGACCTGGGCGTTCGACAACGCGCTGACCGGACAGCAACTCGGCAAGAAGAATGTCGTCAACAACTTCTGTGTCGCGACGGCCTCGAACTGGCCGCGCTGCACCAGTTGCCATATCGGTTACGGCTGGAAAGACGACAAGTTCGATCTGACCGCCGAACGCAATGTCGACTGCCTGGTCTGTCACGACAAGACCGGGACCTACAAGAAGTTCCCCACCGGCGCCGGCCATCCCAACTACGAACCGAAGATGTGGCCGCCCAAGAAGGGCAAGATCTGGCCGCCACCGGATCTGGTCAAGATCGCGCAATCGGTTGGCAAGCCGGGCCGCGACAACTGCGGGGCCTGCCACTTCTACGGCGGCGGTGGCGACGGCGTCAAACACGGTCACCTGGATTCGTCGATGCACCGGCCGACCCACAGCACCGATGTGCACATGGACGTGGATGGGCTCAACTTCAGTTGTCAGACCTGTCATACCACGGGCGGCCACGAGATTGCGGGCAGTCGTTACACGCCAAACGCCGCCGACACGCACGGGATCGATATCCCCGGGCGGACCGACAACAACCGTGCGAGCTGCGTCTCGTGTCACGGCGAGGCGCCGCATGCGGCCAACGCGGATCCCAAGCTCGACCAGCATGTCGACAAGATCGCCTGCGTCACCTGTCACGTGCCGCGGTTTGCCCGCGGCGGGCGCAAGACGAAGATGTGGTGGGACTGGTCCACTGCCGGCAAGAAGGACCAGCACGGCAAGCCGATCGTCATCAAGGACGCGCAGGGCTATCCCACCTACGACTTCAAGAAGGGTGATTTCCGTTGGGAGGCGGACGTGGTGCCGGAGTACCGCTGGTTCGACGGCAAGCTGGCTTACGCGACGCTCGGACAGAAGATCGATGATTCCAAGGTCGTGCCGATCAATACCATCGGGGGCAGCGCCAACGATCCGGGGTCGCGTATCTGGCCGTTCAAGGTGATGCGCGGGCGACAGCCCTACGACACCGAGAACAAGGTGCTGGCTGTCCCGCATCTGTTCGGCAAGGACGACGATGCGTATTGGAAGAGCTTCGATTGGGGCAGGGCGATCAACGCCGGTTTCGAGGCCAGCGGCTTGAAGTTCAGCGGCCACTACGATTTCGTCGAGACCGAGTATTACTGGCCGGTGACGCACATGGTGGCGCCGAAAGAGGAAGCCCTGGCATGCGGTGAATGCCACAGCCAGCAGGGCCGGATGGCCGGTGTCTCCGGTGTCTACCTCCCCGGGCGGGACCGCGCCAAATGGCTCGACATGATCGGTTGGCTGGCCGTGCTCGGAACCCTCGGCGGGGTATCGCTGCACGGATTCGTACGCATGATTGCGGCTCGCAGGCGGAGGAAGAGCTGATGGCGAGGGTCTATCTGTATTCGCGTTTTCTGCGTCTGTGGCACTGGCTGCAGGCATTGTTGGTGATTGCGCTGCTGGTCACAGGGTTCGAAGTGCATGGCAACTATGCGCTGTTCGGATTCGAGCAGGCGGCGGCGTACCATCGTATCGCTGCCTGGACACTGATGGGGCTGTGGGTATTCGCGTGGTTCTGGCACCTCACGACCGGCGAGTGGAAACAGTACATCCCGTCCCCGGTCGACCGGGTGGTCGCGATGATGCGCTACTACGGCATCGGGATCTTCAAAGGCGAGCCGCACCCGTTCCACAAGGACCGCTGGCAGCGGCACAACCCGTTGCAGCGGATGGCCTATCTGTCACTGCATGTGTTGATCGGGCCTGCGATCTGGATAACCGGCCTCGTGTACATCGCCTATCCGTACTGGTCCGAGTTCGGTCTCAGCGGCCTGTCGTTGACACCGGTGGCACTGGCTCACACGGCGGCGGCCTTCCTGATGTTCGCGTTTCTGATCGTCCACCTCTACCTGGCATTGACCACCTCGGAGCGTCCCTTCGGTTATCTGCGTGGCATGATCAGCGGCTACGAGGAGATGGAGAAAGAGGCCTGAGGGCATTCAACGCGCGGTCGGCCGCTTGGTCGCCGCGCGCGTCCGCTCAGCGCGCGCTACCGGTGTGCCGGCGCCATGGCAACGCAGTCGACCGTTGTCGACCCAAGCAGAACATGCCCAGGGCCAGCAGGGCGATGGGGGCAGGGGCCGGTACGGAACGGACGTCGCACGAACCCGATACGATTGCGAGAGACATCCTGCCCGGATCGTAGGTAAAGCACATCAGTGTGTCCGAAGCGGGAACGACAAAGCCCGTCTGTGCAACAGCGATCTCACCGAAGTCTTCGTTATGCACGACCAGTACCGAGTACGAACCGACCGGAATACCCGTGGTCAGAAACCGATAGATTCCGTCCCCGTCCGGATCCTGCAGCCAGGATCTCAGGCATCCGGGATCAAAATCCCCGCTGCACCCCAGCTCGCTTTGGAAGTCGCCAACCAGGGTGGCGATCACCGAATTGACGTTGTCGGTGATCCAATGCGATTTGTCGTCGTAGTAGAAGCTGACGGTCGTCGCCACGGCCAGATCCAAAGCGATGTTGGCCCCGCCGGGCGTGGCGTTTGCACCATAGCGTTCGGCGAAGCTGTCATCGATGGCAGCGATGTACTCCCAGGCCCCGACCGGCAGGTCGAACGTCGCCTGCCAGACATCATCGTCGAACACGTAGTTCAAATGCGTCAGCGAACAGGCGGGATCGAAATCGCCGGGACATCCCAGTTCGTCCTGGAGATTGCCCGTCAGCGTGACCGATGTCGGAACGGCGTGTGCGAGTGAGAGATTCAGACCCACAGACAAGAGCACCAAGAACTGGAACAGCCTGCGATTTGCGACCACTGGAGTTCTCCTTTACCAGACAGCCGGCGATAGCCCAAGCATAAAGCAGACCGCATTATGGCCCTGTCTCAGAACCCAAGGATTTCCCACGGCATTTTGATCGGGCCTGGCGGCGGCAGCCGTTGTCGAACCGAGTCCATGTAAAGCGGATTGACACTGCGGGACGGCAGATTCCGCGGTTGTCGGTTCCGTTCATTCTTTCGGTGCTTGTGGCGATCGGGCGGCCTGCCTTCCTCCAACCCTCCCTTGTGCTGCAGAAGGTTCCGAGCAAGACCGCTTTGTTGTGCCAGCGCGCCGACCCAACCTGTCCCTGTGTCCAGATCGTTCGCCGCAACTCGGAGCCGAATGGCTATCGCGCGGTCGGCTTCTTCATCTGTTCGCGCGGCATCTCGAGGCGCACGGCCAGCGATCCCAGGGCGACGCCTTGGCGGTGTCCGTTCGCGTCCGGCACGCGTGCTATCCGTTGTCTGAGGGCCTCGTGGCCCATATGCCCAGCGATGGCCGCACGGTAGGCCTCGACGAGGCCGGCGACCTCGGCGGCCGGTTCATCGACGAGTTCGACGCGAAAATGCCGGATGCCGGCGTCGCGCAGGGTGGGGAGCAGGGGACCGGCCGACTGCGCCGCGGCGTTGAACACCGTGTTGCGGCAACCGATGTCGGCCTGCACCAGGTGGTCGCCGCCCTGTGGGTCGCGGAGGTGGACGCGATGCCGCTCGCACGGCCGGCCGCAATCGCGGTAGCTGTCGCCGTCCGAAAGGAAGCGGGCGAACACGCAATACTCGGTGTGAAATACCGGCAGATGCTGATGCGCGACCACCTCGATGCGGGCGCGCTCGCCGGCCGGCAGCGCACGCGCCAGGGCCGCGAGCTGTTGCGCATTGAGATCATGGGTGGGCGTAAGGCGCTGCAGGCCTTGTGCGAGCAGCATGCGCGCCGCCAGTACATTCGCGCCGTTCAAGGAGAAGTCGCCGTGCAGGGCCGGGATGGTGTCGCCGTCGCCCAGCGGCGTGCCGGTCCCGCCAAGGTGCTGCAGCGTCCACAAAAGGCCCGCGGAGCGGACCAGCAGGGCATCGGGACGCAGACGACACAGGTAGCGCCACAGGCGTTGCTCGCCGGGCTTGAGTATCCGCGGCGCGGCGACCACCAGCCGGCGACCGGTCGTGCGCACCGCCGCGACCGCCTCGCGCAGGCCGTGGACCTCGAGAAAATCGACGACGATCTCGTCGACGCCGTCGAGCGCGAGCGCGGCATCGACCTGCTCGCGGGTCCGGCACAGCAGGCTGAATGCGGTCTCCGGCGGCGTCGCGTCAGCGACCGCGCGGTCACCGGGTCCGGGCAGCAGTGTCGGCAGGACCGGCCGTCCCGCCAGTCCCTCCGCCGAACCGGTCACGCGCCGGGCAGCCAGCAGGGCCTCTACGGCCTGCCTGCGCATCGTCTTGATCTCGCTTGGCGGCAGGAACAGTGGCGGTGCGTCCTGTTCGAGCGCGCACGCGATGTGGCCGACCGCATACGGCGTACCGCCAAGCTGGCCGATCGCCCTGGCGACCTTGGCGGCGTCGAGCGCACCGCCACGCGCCGCCTGCAGTGGCGCCTCGCTGCTTGCCGTGACGGTATGCCCGTCGTGGTCGCTGAGTATCATCGTCAACGGCTGCCCGAGCGCGCCGGTCACGTGGAAATCGACGACTACCGGGTGCTGCTCCTGCTTTTGATTGCGGGCGGGACCGGCGTCCTGCGCGCTGTCGCGGGTGCGCCAGATGCGGTCGCCGGGATGTACCCGTTGGAGCGCGAAGTCGTCGGCGAAGCGCAGCTCCACGTCACCGCTGTCGATCTCCCCTGCCAGCGAGTTGCCGTCGGCGTCGATCACCTGGTACACCGGGCCGCCGGTCTCGTGCGTCTGCGGTCGGCCCTGGTCGAACACCACGCCGTCGCCGCGTTTTACCGGGCCCAGCAGCTGCACCGACACGCCGCGTCGCCCGACGCCGGTCACCCGGCCGACCAGCAGGCCGCGGTGGCGTGGGTTGCGGCCGATCACCAGCGACTGATGCCGCGGCCCGAGCAGGAATCCCGGCGTCAGACCGTCCGCGCCGACGTCCTGTCCACGCGAAAACACCTGCGCCAGGCGCCGCCGCTGCGTGACCTCGAGGGGGCGCTCGTCCGCAACCGTGCGGCCGGCCAGGTGGTCGGCCCAGATCGTGTCGATTGCCTCGCGGTATGCGGTCACGGTCGCGTGCACATAGTCGGGGCCCTTCAGGCGGCCTTCGATCTTGAACGCGTGCACACCGGCGCGCACCAGGCGCGGCAGCAGCTCGATACCCATCAGGTCCTGTGGCGACAGCAGGTAGTTCAGATCCCCCTGGTCGCGCAGCCGGCCGTCGACGACCAGGCCGTAGGGGAGGCGACACGCCTGAGCACATTGCCCGCGGTTGGCCGAGCGCCCGCCCCAGGCCTCGCTCGAAAAGCACTGTCCGCTATAGCTGACGCACAAAGCGCCGTGCACGAACACCTCGACCTGGGTCGTGCCCTCGTGCACCACTGCGGCGATCTCGTCGATCGAGAGTTCGCGTCCCAGGACGACGCGCCGAGCGCCGAGCGCGGCGGCGCTGGCGACACCGGCGGCATCGGTGACCGACATCTGGGTGCTGGCATGCAGCGGCAGCCGGGGGGCCACCGCGCGCGCCAGGCGCGCAAGCCCGATGTCCTGCACGATCAGCGCGTCGACGCCTGCCAGCGCCGCGCGGCGCACCAGGTCCTCGGCGGTCGCCAGTTCCTCGTCGTAGACGAGGGTGTTCAATGTCAGGTAACCGCGCACGCCGCGCTCGTGCAGGTAGTCCATCGTCGAAGCGAGTTCGTCCGCCGCGAACGAGGTCGCCCGGATGCGCGCGTTCAGTCC
>JACKMK010000002.1:900000-1169938 GCA_024235395.1 Chromatiaceae bacterium | reverse complement strand
CCGACCTTGAGCGAGGTGCGCACGCGGCAGCCGCGCCACGAGCAGCGCAGCCAGAAGCACAGGCCTACCGGCATCCAGCGCATGCAGGTGAAGGTCGCTGCTGTAGTCTGGGCGACGATGCCGGGCGTCGTGACGGTTGCAGCGTTGCTCGCGACCGACAAGGGGAGCATCAGAACCAGAATGAGGCCTGCCAGGCCATGGCGCCTCATCGCGCCTGCTCCCGTTGCCAGGCATCGTACCGGTCGAGCGCCTCGACCAGATCCGTAACGCCGTAGACGACGGCCCGTTGGTCGAAAACGATCGCTGGGTATCGGTCGACGCCGTGCTGAACGGCCCTGGCCAGACCGATAGCTGCGTTCTTGGCCGGCCCCATCCTGTCGTCGTCAAGCTGCTGAATCCGATGCAGCGCCTCCTTCTTTGCACGTTCTGGCTGAACCGGCAGATCCTGCGAAAGAGTCGTTTCGATTTGCTCTAGACCATCGACGAAGTACAACGCCATGCTTGTACCCTGGAGTCGCCGTTCGTCCTGGTTGGTAAGCGAAAACTCTGATGAGGTGAATACCTCGATGTTGAGAGGCACCGCTGCTTGAACGCAATCAAAGGGGAGCAATGGCCAGAGCATCAGACCAAGGAGCACATGAGAGCAAGAAGACATAGATCTGCCACGAATCATATGACGATATTCGCTATCGTCCCGAAGGTCGCCAATTTGGAAAAGTTAGAACCAATGCAGCACTCGGTGAGGTTTTCACGACAGCGAACCAGTCGCGAGTCCGCATGGGTAGTAACTAAGAAACGCTGGCAAAAACTTCCGGCCCAAACGGTCGCTATGAGCCCGACCCCACTACGGCCGCAGTCGATTGCTTACCAGTCAAAAGCCCAAGAAAAATCGCCGAATGGCAGCTTTTCGACTCGATGGCCGGCAGCACACCGAGTACAGTAGACATCGTCCCCCTGCTAAGAAGGAAAGCGACCGCAGAAACGAAGTAATGTGGGCCAAGCGCACCGCGCTTGGTGTGAATTCAGGTCCCGGGACGCGTTTCAGTGGAAATTCACCTGGGAGTTTGAAGTCCCAATTTTGGTCAGATAGAACGACGATAAAGCAAGAAGGCAGGTTATCCTTCCTAGACCCGAATTCGAGAGCCGATTGCTGTTCCTTGAACGGATTGTAGGATGGCGCTAGACGTTCCATGGAACCGCATGTCCGCCGGTGGGAAAAAAGAACAAGGAGGGAGTCACATTGGCAACGGTACGTCTAAAACCAGGGTCCCTGTGGCGACGCTGGGACCCCCATATTCATGCGCCGGGCACCGTTTTCAACGACCAGTTCGGCGGAGACGGTTCGTGGGAGGAGTACCTGACACGAATCGAACAATCTTCCCCACGCATTGAGGCCCTGGGCATAACGGACTATTTCAGCCTCGATATATATGAGGAAGTATGCGACTGGAAAAGCAATGGGCGGTTGTCTGAGGTCGGCTTGATCTTTCCGAATGTAGAGCTTCGCTACGCCGTCGGAACAGCCAAAGGAGCGCCCGTCAATTTTCATCTACTGATTTCCCCCGATGATCCAGAACACGCAACCCAGGCGAGGCGGTTCCTTGAAGGTCTGACCTTCAAGTCGGGTGACGAGACGTATCGCTGCAGGCGCGACGAACTTATACGCTTGGGCCGGTCCCATTCCGGGCAGCATCTGGACGAAAAAGCTGCTCACCGTGAGGGCGCTAATCAGTTCAAGATCGAGGTAGATGCATTTATTGGGGCCTGGAATGACAACACCTGGATACAGAAAAATGCCCTCATCGCGGTGTCCGCGAGTAGCAAAGACGGGAGCGCGGGCCTGCAAGGCGACGCATCGCTTGCTGCTCTCAGGAGAAAAATCGAGAACATTGCGCACATCATTTTTTCTTCGCAGCCCAAGCAAAGAGATTTCTGGCTTGGCCAGGGTGTTGAAACGGCTGACAATTTGACCCGCATCTATGGCGGACCTAAGCCTTGTCTGCATGGCAGTGATGCACATGATCTTAAGAAGGTGGCGCAGCCAGATAAACAGCGGTATTGCTGGGTCAAAGGAGACACCTGCTTCGAGACGTTGAAACAGGCATGCCTGGAGCCGGAGTTCCGCGTAGCGTTATCGGAAAGCAAACCGCAGGGGGCGTTTGAGTCACAGACCATCACGTCAATTTCCATGCAGAACTCTGATTGGTTTGGTGATGAGCCCATTGCACTAAATGGAGGACTCGTCGGCGTGATTGGCGCAAGAGGCTCGGGAAAAACTGCTCTTGCGGACATGATTGCTGCAGGCGCCTACGCGCTCTCACCACATGCCAACGACCGTTCATTCGTTCGGCGCGCTCAAGCCGATAATCTCCTGACGGGTGCAAAGTCCATCCTGAGCTGGGCGGATGGTTCTTCAACAGATAACGCTCTTGACTGTGTCGATCTCGAAGATGTCCTCGACTATCCCCGCGTGCAGTACCTGTCACAACAATTCGTTGAGCGGTTGTGCTCGTCGGCGGGAGCGACCGACGAGCTGATCGCTGAAATTGAACGGGTCATTTTCACCTCTCACCCAGTGGAAAGCCGGATGGGTGCAGAGAACTTCGGAGAACTGCTTGAATTGGTTGCTGCTCGTGGCCGTCAGTCCCGGCAACGTTATGAAGAGTCAATCCATGGCGTCGGGCGGCGCATCACAGATCAAATGGAGAGGAAGGCAGCCTTATCAAGGGCACCTCGATTAATCGGTTCTGACGGTGCCATCGGCACGACCACAGAAGCGGCGGCATCATTTCGCCGAACTGACTGATCGTTTCCGGGCTCAGCAACCTCGTTTTTTCGTTCTATTCGCCGCTTTCCGCCGCCCTCGGCGGGTTTCTGGCCAATCAGCCTGTACAGCAGGCAGATTGCGGCCTGAGCAAAAATTCCAGCCGTCGCATGTTGTACGTCAGGTTCATCAATCCGATCTTCACTGCCGCCCGGACTTTTCCCTTGGTTCGCACCAGAATGCTGCCCTGGCATGTACGCTGATCACCGAAGACATGTTCGACACGAGCGCGTGTCTTCGAGCGCCGATGGTTGGTCGCTTGTTCCTGTTTGTTCAACGTGCGCCGACTGCTGCCCTTGCGGTGAATGCGGCTACGGTAGCCGCACCCGCGCAGCTGCTCTTCGCGCGCCTCGGACCGGTAGGCCGAGTCCGCCCAGACCGAACGACCGCTATTCTCATCGTCGAGCAGGTCGTCAAAGACCTGGCCGTCGTGCACGCTGGCGTCGGTCACCGCATAGCGCCGGATCAGCTTGTGCTCTTTGTCCACGTTGATGTGGTTCTTGTAGCCGTAGTGGCTCTTGCCGTGCTTCTTGGTCCAGCGAGCGTCTTCATCCTTCTGCCGTTTCATGTTCGGCTTGTCGTCCCAGCCATCGGGCGTCTTGCCTTCCTTGATCTGCTTATTCTCGTCCCGCGTGTTCCGGTTCTTCGGCACGTTCACCAGACTGGCATCGACGATCTGCCCGCCCTTCGGCATCAACCCGGATGCCCACAACTGCTCATCAAAGCGCTGGAACAGCTTGTCGATCAGCCCGTGACGCGCCAGTTGCTCGCGAAACAGCCACAGCGTCTTGGCATCCGGCACGGTATCTTCCGGCGAGAGCCCGAGGAAGCGCTGAAACGACAACCGATCACGGACCTGGAACTCTGTCTGGTCATCAGAGAGGTTGTACA
Organism: Chromatiaceae bacterium; assembly: GCA_024235395.1. NCBI lineage: Bacteria > Pseudomonadati > Pseudomonadota > Gammaproteobacteria > Chromatiales > Chromatiaceae > Chromatiaceae bacterium. The sequence goes on along the minus strand of JACKMK010000002.1, from coordinate 1,166,223 downwards.
GGGCTTGGAGCACCAGCATCTTGAACATCAGCGTCACGTCGTGCGGCTTCCGCCCGGCGTTGCTCTTGCGTTGCTTCTGATGGATAACCTTCAGCAGCGGACGGAAGGCTCTCCAGTCCACGATGCTGTCCAGCCGCGGCAGCGGGTCACCCAGTTTCTCAAGCTTTGCCAGCCGATCCTCATCGTCGAAAAATCCTGGTTGCATTCAAAATGACCTCTGCGTCTTCAGCTGCTGCTATTCTGCCCGAATCAGGGGATTATTCGAGATGCCCTCAAGTTACCAACGGCAGCTCACGGAGTTGCGAACGACCCTGCAAAAAGACAAGCGCGAGAAAGAAGCTCTTGTCCCCAAGGGCGCGGAAAATCGTGCCAGGGAGTTTGAACGGTTATCGGAAGCGGCAAATACGGTTCGGCAGCAGGTCGAGCAGTTGCGGCGGCAACAGCAGGCCATTGACGTACTAGGCGACTATGTGAACGACTTTCGCAATAGGCTTGCCGAGGATGCCCTAACCCAACTGAAACTGCGTCACCGGGATGTTCAATTCGATGACACGCAGTGGTCCGTCTTCAAGACGGATTTTGTCGGAGATGTAGGGCAAACCATAGATAAGGCGCAGGCTCACGCCGCGTCCAGGATCAAACACCTCGAAGGCGAGACAGATGAGCAGTCTGCTCAATCTGATTCAGAGCCGCAGCCCCCACAGTCCTCTTTCCTTCCGAAGGGCCAAGACTTAACTGCACTCCCACTGGCGCTATTGAGCAGGGAAGAAAATCGACTGCAAAGGCTTATCGGCATTGATGCTGACAAGCGCAAACGGCACAAAGTCCTGTCCGAAAAAATTCGGCAGTCCGAATTACAGATCAAAAAACTGGAAAAGGCAGTCGACGAAGCCAAAGGTGCCGATAACGCAATAGAAGCCTTGATCGCGCAACGTTCGGCCGACTATGAGGGTGTATTTCAAGGACTCGTTGCTGAAGAAGAAGCGCTACAGAAATTGTACCTGCCCTTGAGCGACCGCCTAAGGGTCGCCTCCGGCGCGTTGGGCAAGCTGACGTTCTCGGTGAAGCGGGTTGTCGACGTGGCGGCATGGGCACAGCAAGGCGAGAGCTTAATCGACACTAGGCGAACGGGCGACTTTCAGGGGCGCGGCGCCCTATTGGAAGTCGCAGAACGCGAGTTGGCTCCAGCTTGGCGCACTGGTGATGCCACCCAAGTCTCTGAGGCGATGAAAGCGTTTATAGCAGCGCACGACAAGGCCATCATTGAAGGTGCCAAGGCGGATCGAACAAACAAGGCCGGCTGGCTTGCATGGCGTGCGAACGTATCGGAATGGCTCTACGGAACAAACCATATCTCTTTGACCTACGGCATGCGCTTCGAGCGCGTTGACATCGAGACACTTTCGCCGGGAACCCGCGGCATCGTGCTCCTGCTGCTTTATCTGGCGATTGACCTTGAAGATGATCGTCCGTTGATTATTGACCAACCCGAAGAAAACCTTGATCCGAAGTCCATCTTCGATGAGTTGGTCGGTCTGTTCAGGCGGGCAAAGCAGCGTCGTCAGATCATCATTGTCACGCATAACGCCAACTTGATCGTGAATACAGATGCGGATCAAGTGATCGTCGCAAGGTGTGGAGAGCTACGCCCAGGCCATTTGCCCCGCATCACATACAAGTCCGGTGCGCTGGAAGACCCGACGATCAGACACCAGGTGTGTGACATTCTCGAAGGTGGCGAACAAGCATTTAAGCAGCGCGCCAAGCGGTTGGGTGTATCACTCAAATAGGAGTGATATGGACGTAGATAAACGATGGCTGCCTTGGCAAAAGATCAAGTATTGTCATACTTTGGCTTTGAGGCCTTATATGCGGTCGTCTCCAAGCGGGTGCAGCGGCATCGGGGCATAGACGTCATCGCTTCGCTTCCTTGTCGTTTGCTCATACCAGTTCGCGGCGAGCGACATATAGATCATGGCGTTACGAACCAGCTTCAGTAGCTTGACAGTGGCGACGGCAAGCTCCTCGCCTCCAATGCTCATCGCCAGTTGGCCAGTCTGTACTCGATCACGACCAACTGTTACGACTGCAGAATGAAAGGAGTCGTGAACTGTCAGGTACTTATGCGCGATGTGCCTGCGAATCTCGTGAAGAGTCTTGGCCTCCGGTTCCATCGCGAAGGTTTCATCGGCGCTCCAGTGCAAGTCTCGGCTCAGATTAAATAATCCTCGCAGTGGCCAGTTTTCGGAGGCTTCCAGTTCCGCTCTCACCCCTTTCTCCGGCTTGCACGCGTTGAACCACAAAGAGCCGAAGTTGACGCGGTGCGTCGGGATGTCCAGCTCCAGGTAATGATTCAGAAGGTAGGCCATCTTGTCGAACATGGCGAACGCCGACAGGTAACTCATCTTGAGTTTTTCGACCCACAAGCGCAGGACGCGGTAGTCCAGCGTGTCGTAAAGCAATACGCCCTGGTCTGAGAAATGGTGCGTGGCCCTATCGCGTTCTTGCAGCGCCTCGTAGGCAACGTAGCGCGCGGATACGAATTCCTGTACCAACTGGTTATAGATTCCGTAGACCTCCGGCACCAAGGGGCCTGATTTGTCGATAGGTAATGCAATCGACGGAAAGGTCATAACGTCCCGTGCGCCGATATTGTAAGGTCCAAGGTCGTTCAGCGGATTCAGAAACAGGCGGTTTTGCAGGCACCACTTTCGGTAGCGTTGCTCGGCATCTGTATCTCCCAGCGGGTACTTGTCCAAATCGTAGGTAAAGGTTTCCCAGTCGCCGAGGGTGTCGAGGTAGGCAATGGCGTCGCGCGCATGATTAACTGCGTGTGCTTCCAGCCCTGCCGACAATCCCGCAGCAAGTGCCAACCTGGACTGCCAGAGAAACAATGTTTGGTGCCCGCCATCGTAGACCGCTCTGGCATACCATTTCAGGCCATCGCCACGATTGGCGAGCGCCATAGCGAAATTGGGGTGGGTCGCAATGGCTTGATCCCAATAGTCAATGGCTTCACAGAACCGGCCTATATGGCTCATGACATTCGCCAGGTTCGTTAGTATTCGTGGTTTAAGGTCACCGCCACGCTTGTCTTCCGGCTCTTCCGAGGCGTCTGCGAGCGCCTTACGTAACCAGTAGACCTCTTGCATCAGGTCCGCGTTGTCCCAGGCCCAATTGAGCTGGGGCGCTTTTTCATTTTCGAGTAGGCGCAGGACGGAATGCGCGTTTGCGCGTGAAAAGGCGATGCTGGCTTTTGCCAGCGGTGGCATGGACGCAGCGTACAACGTATCGGCTTCGCCAATGAGCGCACGTAGCGCTTCGGAGTCTCGGGCATCCCATGCCTGGTTGACTAGCATCGCCAGCCTTGAGATCGGGTGGTCAAATAATTGGGACAATCTATTTCTTCCTGAATCTTCAAGAGTTGATTGGTTCGATTTCCCGGGCAATGACCGGTGACCACTGCAGCGGTTTCCGCGCCTGATCCCGCACGACCGCTCAGGCCGTCCAAGAGTCACCCACCCCGCTTGGTTGCTATCCGCTCCGCCACAATACGCACAGCCTCGAGCTCAGTACAGCCGCGCTCGCGCATGATCTCGGCCCGCTCGGCCTTCTCGTGCTTTTCGGTCATCGCCAGTGCCAGCGACAATGGCGGTGGGACATTGCGGAACAGCGCCTCCAGGTTGTCGGATAGCACCACCCCCTCGACGTACTTGCCCGGTTCCTTGCGGGCTGACAGCAGCAGGCTGCGCTGCTCCGCCGACAGATCCTTGAACCGCGCGATCTGTTCGATCTCCTCCTTGGGCATAACCAGGCAGAGCCACCACTCCATCATATTGAGCATCTTGCGGCTGGCGTCCGGGAAGTCTTCGAGGTTCTGGGTGGCGATCCAGAACCAGGCCCCGAGCTTGCGCCACATCTTGGTGATCTTGACCACGTAACGGGCCAGTAAGGGATTGGTCGTGATGATATGGCCCTCGTCGGTGACCACGAGCGTCGGCCGGGCATCGCTCTGATGACGTTCGACCAGATCGTTGATGTGACTCATCATCGAGATGTAGGCGACGGTGAGCTGGTCTTCGTAGCCCTCTCGCGCCAGCAGGCCCATCTCCAGGATGGTGACGTCGGCCTCCGGCCATCGCCTGCCGCGGCGATTGAAGAAGTGGCCTGCCAGGCCCGAGCAGAACAGCGCCATGCCGTCGCCCATCTCCAGCGCCCGGTTGCGGCGGTGCTCGGGCAGGCTGGTGTCGCGACCAATCGTGTTGAGGGCAGCAACGACATCCTCTGTGAGCACCTGGTCCTGGCCTGACTCCCGGGTGGTCTTCGCGGCGAGGAAGATGGCATTGCGGATGAGCAGCCGGTCGGCGCGGGTCATGCGTGCGTCCTCGCGCTCGTCGCCGCCGGTGATCATGATGCGTGCGGCGATCTCCATCTCACCCAGGATGTCGCGGCCGGTGCCCTCCGCGTCCGCGTCGTCTTCGTCGTCGCCGAGGGCGTTCGGGTCTTCGACGATGCGCAGCCGGCGTTCTTTCTCCAGCAGCCTGAGCGCATCGGCAAACGGCGGCAGGCTGACATCGGCATTGGGATTCAGGGTCACCTGATTCAGCGTCAGGCCGTTCGCCGCGAAATGCTGACCGAGCAGCGAGAACGAGCCCCCGGCCTCGATAATGAACAGGCGTGGCCGGTAGACCGCCGCCATCTGCTGCAGCAGATAGACCAGGAGTGCCGACTTGCCGGCCCCGGTCGGGCCAAGGATCAGCATGTGGGCGTTCTTCTTGCGATCCTCCCGGTGCAGTGGATCGAAGACCAGCGGCTCGGCGCCCCGATTGAAGAACACCAGGCCCGGATGTCCGGTGCCGCGCGATCGCCCATAGACCGGCAGCAGGTTCGCGGTGTGGCGCGAAAACACCAGGCGTGAGCGGCGGCTCAGCTTGTCGAGGTGCGGATCGTAGGCCATCGGCAGGTTGCGGATGTAGGCATCCAGTGCCAGGAGATCGGCCTCCTGCGTGATCGGCTGCAGGCCGTTCGGCAGCAACAGGGCATTCAGGTGGTTGGTGTTGGTGCGCAGATCGTTGAGGTCGTCGCCACGCAGGTAGAAGGCGATGCTCAACGGGTAGAGCTTGTTACCCTGGGCCATTTCGCGCTCGACGGCATCGGCGTCCTCGCGGGTCAGCGCGGCCTCCGCGGAATCGCCGACCGCGGCCCGTCTGACCTGGTTGATGTGGTTTCGGGTCAGGTCCTGTGGTCGCAGCGTCAGGGTCAGGACCATGACGGTGTGCTCGGGCAGGCGGTCGAACAGGGCAAACACATGGTCGCCGGCCTGCCGTTCACCGGTCATATGCCCGATCTCGGGCGCGCGTCGCAGACCCTGCACCGTGACCAGGGTGTGCGGCAGACCATCGAACCACCAGGTGGCCGTGGCGTTGTCCGAACGGGGCATGCCGAGGGTCAGCCGCTCGGCAAAGTCGTACCCATACGGCAGGTCCTCGTCGCCGGGATAGGGAGTGATCTCAAGCAGCTTGTCCGGGTCGCCGTCGGCGGGCGCTGGTTTCGGATTGAACCAGGGCAACAGCCAAGTGTAGAGATCCTCGCCGCTGCCCCGCCGGGCACGTATACCGGCACTGGCCAGCGCCGCCACCCACTTGGTCGCCACATCGTTCAGGGCCGCCTCGACCTCGATGGCGGGCGGACTTCTGCCTCCTGGCTTCAGCCGCCGATAGAGCACGGCACGGACGCGCCGGGTCTGACCGCGCCAGCGGGTGCCGGTGACCGCAGCATCTTCGAATAGGCCGCCCGGTCGACTGATCCGCGCCAGATGCGCGGCCACGGCCACCTGGTAGTGCCGGGTGAAGGTCGAATCGCGTGCGCCCGGCTGCGCATAGGCCGCCGCCTCGCGCTGAAACCGGGTCAGACTCGGTTCGTCCTGCACATAGACCTGCAGGATCCACGGGGCATCGTCGAGCTCGGGGATCGCCTCGGTCAGTGCGGTCTGCACGGCATCGCGCAGTTGGACCATAAAGGCCTCCGTGCGCGCCTCGGCGCCCACCGGCTGCAGCTCGAACAGGGCACCGACACTCACGCCGTCCTCGAGCAGGAAGGCGCGACTCTCCGGGATGTATTCCACCCAGGGCAGCAGATCGGTGAAGGACGGCGGGCGGTCATAGCCGCGCCTGATATCGGCGGAGCGCACGGCCGGTCTCTGCGGCGTGTCGTTTGAGGGGGCTTCTGTCATGGCCTTCAACGGGTGCCGCCGTCGTGTTTCGGTGTGTCGCCTGCCCCAACCGAAGGCACCTCGCCGGGCAAGGCGTACTCGACCCGCTCGTACATCGGAAAGGTGGTGACATAACCCGGTACCGGCACGCGCTCATCGGTCGCCAGGTGCGGGAACACGTACATCCGCAAGCTCGGATTCGGCAGACGGGGAAAGGTCGTCTCGAACTCGTTGTGGGCATCGCGCGTGTAGCGGTCGAGCGGCACCTCGTTCGGGATCAACGGTCGGCCGCCGAGCTCGCCTCGCACGGCTCGGGGGTCGCGCGCCCCCATCGCCTCGAAATGGGCATCGTAGATGGCCTTCATCGAGGGGCCGTCCTGCGGCAACACCGCCTCCTTGGTACTGGCGCAGCCGGCGACCAACAGGACCGAGGCCAGGCTAGTCGAGAGACGTACGGTGACTTGCTTGAGTCGTGGTCGCATGGGTCAATTTCCTGCCGATGGGGTCGAGGTCGATGGGGAGTTCATGGTCGACGTGGATGGCCACCGGGGTACCGGCCGACACGAACACCGCGTCGAAACTCTGGGCCTGACGTTCCAGGAGCCACTTGGCGACCTCGTTGCTGCCGCCTTCGACGGTCTTGCCGAGGACGTAGGTACCCGCCTCCCCAGTTACGCTGTTGGTGACACTACCGGCATCGCTGACCACTGACGTGGTCTCTGCTGCGGCCGCTGCTTGGGCGGCGGCCTGGATCGCCATTACCCCGATCCGTTGGCTCAGGAACGCCGGGGCGTTGGTCTTGCGCGCGCCGCTGATGCAGGGGATGCCCTGCGCATCCGAGATCCAGCCGAGCGGCTCGTCGGCGCCGCCACTGCCCGCCTGCCGGTCATCCGAAGACAAGGTGCGGATCGTGCCGTCGTCGAACACGAAGGTCACCGAGTCGAGTCGCCCGGTCACGCAGGAGAGTGTCCAGTCGCCGACGGCTGTGCCACTCCACACCATGCCCTGCACGCCCGGCACGGTCAGGCCGTTGGCGGCCAGGTTGTCCGCGCCGGTGATGATCTTGAACGGCATCGGATCACGCACCTGCCCCTGCACGGGTACACGACCGACCAGCGCGGTCATAGCCGTCGAGCCGATCAGCGTGGCATTGCGCGGTACCGTGTAGACGGGCCGCGTGCGCGCCCGTTCGATGCGCTCGCCGACACCACCCGCTACTTCGCCCGTTTTCGTCGTGGCGGTGTCCAGATAGCCACCGGCGATGCGCGTGACCCGATGCAGCATTCCGGGTCCCGTCCTGGCGTCTTTTTTCGGGCCCACCGGTTGATGATCCAGGGGCTCGATCCAACGGATCTCATCGGCGGCGCCATGGCCTAATCCATCGAGCCCCAGCCCCACCGGGATATCGTTCGCAGGTGCAAGGGTTTGGGGTTTCGACAGCGACTCGGCCAGTGCGTCGACGCGCGCGGTCAACGACGAGAGCACCCCGGCGTCGATACGGTCCCGATTGGCTTGAGTCTTCTCTCTGGCAAGGAGCTCGCGCTTCAGACGGGTCGCGACGTTTTCCTCGATCTGGGTCCGGCTCGTCATCAGCCCCTGGTTTTCCCTGCGCAGTGCGGCGTTGTCCCGTCGCAGCGCCTCGACCTCGGTAGTCATCGCCGCGACGTTGGCGGTCAGCGTCTTGATCGTGTCGGCCGGTGTGTCGGCATCCGGCGCCGGGGCCTCCGGGACACTGTCGAGCACCACCGCGGCCTCCTCGTCCGGAGAGCACGACTTCGTGGTCACGAATACCAGGATCAGCAACACGCTGCCGGCGAGGATCGGGAGGAGTCGATTGCTGGTCGCGATCGCCATAAAAACGGACTCAGAGCGCCGTCTCGAAGGGCCGCGCGGAGATCAGGTACAGGGCCGTCGTGTCGGCCTCGTTGCCGGCCGGATGCAGGCGGTTGTGCTGGAAGGCGGCTGTCAGCCAGCCGCCGCGTAGCGTGCGGGGATCCAGCGTCACGGCCTGGGTACCCAGATTTCTCAGCTTCACTGCGGTGATGTAGAACCCGCTGGCGCGCCAGGCGACCAATGGGCTGGCCTCGATCGGCGCAGCGCGAACCAGGCGCACCGGTTCGCGACGCACCGGGACGCGCACCACCCCGGGGAGATCGTGCAGCAGCCGTGCGGGCGCATAGAGCTGCTGTGCCGCGAACCGGGTCAGCGTGACGTAACCGTAGGCCGGCAGTGCGGGTAGTGGCGCCCCCGCCTCTGCGGTGACCCCCGGTTTTCGCGTCTCGGGGTCCAAAATCTGGATCGCGGCTTTCGCTTCGTCCTCGTTGTTGGCGGAGAGATCGAGCAGGTAGATGGCCCCGCTGTCGACCGCGCGGACCATGACCCGGGTCGCCTCGAACGGCTGGTGCGCCAGCAGGTAGACCGTACCTGCGACACTCTGCACCCGGATTGCCGACTGGATTGCCGCGGGCAGGCCGACTTTGACCGAGCCGGGAAAATCGACACGCCGCTCCTTGCCGACCGTCAGCGACACCGTGATCGGCGTCTTCTGCCAGGTGATACGCTCCGGTGCCGACGCTTCGGCATCCGCGGTGTCCGCCCAGGCGATGGCGGGTGCGAGGCATAGCAACGCACAGAGCACCACTGGGTTCTTATTGCTTTTGGTTCGCATGTCCGTTCCTGTCTTTCTCAGCCTTTGCTGCCCTGTTCGCTTGGTTCGGCGAGCTCCGCCTCGCTCAACCGCCGCGGCCCTTCCCCGGCGAACCCGTCGAGCGCCAGCCCCCAGGGGTTGGCCTCGAGATCGACCGCGTGACGGACGACGCGCAGCGGGTAGCGGATCGCGGTCTTCTTCACCGTCATGCCCTTCACCGATTCGTACAGATCGAGGTCCAGCCACACGACCCAGACGCCGCCGTTCAACACATCGACCCGGCGCTCCTCGTAGCCGTGTCCCGGGATCTCCTGCATGCCACGCACGCGGTAGGCGAGCTCGCCTTGGCGGCCCTTGAGCTCCATGTCGGCGATCAGGTCGGTGCGGTACCTGGGTGTCAGGTACGGCGAGACCGAGAAGATCGCCCGGCCGTAGTCGCGTGCCCCGTCTTCCGGCCAGCGATTGAGCTGCTGGAAGATGTAGAAGGCAAAGGCATAGACATTCGCCGGCGGGACCTGGTCGATCGACAGTACCGCACCCGATCGCAGGTCCGGTGGCACATGCACCGTCAAGGTCTTTGGTGCCTGGCTCCAGCCGAACCAGAGCGCGAAGATGACCAGCGCCTGCAGGCCGATGACGGCCCAGAGCGAGCGCAGGTGCGCGCGCACGTTATCGATCTCGTAGCGGTAGCGACGCATATCAGTGCTCTACCCAAGCGATAACTGCGAGTTCAGTTAGCTTGTCAACGGCTACGGCAAGGCGCGTCTCGCAGGCAATGGCCATCCCCTTGGCGAGAGACGGAACGCAGTCCGTGGTCGTTGACAAGCTAACCCTTAGGGCGTCCCTTTGGTGTCCCGCAGCCGCGTTCCAGTGCTCAACAATGGATCGGCCATTGTCTTCGCACAGCGCCTTGCTGCAGAACACCACAGGGACGCTGAATCTGTAGTTATCGCTTGGGTAGAGCACTTGTCCTGCCGATATCCCAGCTGCCGCTGCGACGTATCAGTTTTGAACGCCGCAGGCCCTTGTCATGCAGCCAGATGGCGAACCGTTGCTGGTAATAGCCGTCCGGGCGATTGCGCTTCAGCCGCTGAAAAAGCGTCGCCGTGACCACCACCGTGGCCACGACGCCGACACCCGCCAATCCGAAGCCCATGGTGACCGCGCCCATCAGGCCCGCCAGCACCAGGCTGACGGGTAACCAGACGAGTGCGGCCACCCCGACGATGACGCCCAGCTCCGATGACGAGCAGCCCTTGAAGATGGCCGGCTCGGCATTGAGCCGGTCGGCCAGGATGTCGTGACGGCTCGGTCCCATGCCTCAGATGACGCCTGCGGCCTCGGTGAGGAGATAGCTTGCGAAGATCAGCACCACCGCGCCGACGATGCCCAGCACGCCCACCTCGGCCCACTCCGCCTTGCCTTGCCGTGCCTCGTTGAACTTGGCGAAACCGAGATAGGCGATCCACAGGAACCCGAGCACGGCGATCGCGAGACCCAACACCAGACCGCCATCCTTGATATAGCCCTTGATGAGCGCAATCCAGTCACCGGCCGCCGGTGCCGTACTCGGCGCCACCGGGGTCGGCAGTGCCGCCCACACCGACGGCATCGCCGTGAATCCAACCAACCAGACCGCTGCTAACTTCTTACTCACACCCTTCAGCGTCATTACCTGCTCTCCGAAATCTCGGGGTTGCCCCCTGTTCACAACCTGCCGGGAGCAACTCCCAGCGTTCATTGGCGATGCACGTCTCGCCGACTGCACCGCACCGGTCAGTTCAGATAGAAACCCAGCACCAGGAGCACGATGCTGGCGCGCAGCGCACTCCAGGTCAGATCGAGAACGCCGACCTGCCCGTCCTGCCAGGCCCGAAAAGTGCCAAGCGTCACCCAGACCACCCACACGAAGGCGAGCACCAGCACCACGCCGGCTATACCGGTGAGCAGGGTTCCCGGCGTAATGCCGGACCCGGCTTGGAAGGCGGTACTTTGTGCGGGCGTCATCGCGACACATCACCGGCGATAGTCGCCACGCAAAGGCGGGAAGGTGCGAGGTTCGGCACGCGGTGCATCGATGTGCTCCTGGATCCCCAACCGCACCCGTACCAGGTCTTGCCGCAGCCAGTCGTAACGGAAACGGACCCGGGCGTCCGGGTTCGCCTGGGATTCCGCAGACCGAATCAACGGTTCGAGGGCTTCGATCTCATGGGACAGACGCGCGAGAGCTTCCCGTTCTGCATCGGGGTCTGCCAGTGCCGTGCTCCCCAGGAGCAAGAGACCGACGAACGCTGCCAGCAGACTGGCGTGTCGGAAGCAGGGTTTGCGATGCACACATTCCATGCGGCATATCGTGCGCAGGCGGCAAACCCCTCCATAGAGGAAACGGTATCAAGGCATGTCGTGGTTTGTGCCCGGCGAAATGGGCTCAGAGGCGCGGTTCAGTCGGAAACCGTTAGGGGATCACTCAGTCTTCGGTCGCTAGGCCGAGGCGATCAGCGAAGGCGCGCGCTGTGATGATCTGGACCGTCTCTACCTTCCCCAGGGACAGTAGGTCTCGTTTATCGCCGGTCACCAGGTACTCGGCCATACCGGCGATAGCGGTGGCCAGAATGGGGTTATCGTCGGAATCTGGCGAAAACTCCACCTTCGGGAGTTCCTTCAGTACGGTTGCCTGACGCCGTAATCCATTCACCAGCGTGCCTACCTCGGCCGGCTTGAGGTACTTGCGCAGTTTCGGATAGCGGGAAACCCGGCGGAGTTCTTCGAGTTGCCACTTGGAGGTGATCAGCTCGAAGGCCTTCTTGCGCCATGCCCGATAGATGAGGTCGGGCGGCGTGCCAGACGTGATCAACGCCGCGAGCAGGATTCCGGTGTCGAGAACGACGTGCAATGCGGTTAGCCGTTGGCCAGCGCTTCGTCGATCGCCTCCAGGATCTCATCTTGCGAGTACTCCCGGTTGCGCTGCTTGACGTCTTGTACCGTCAGTTCGAACAAGCGCGCCTGCACCGCCTCCTCGACGAACTGGGAGAGATCACCCTTTTTCGTGCCACGCCGGCCCAAGTAGGCCCGCAGGGCCTTGTCCACCTCGTCCCGCACGACGATAGACCACCGGACATTGCTCATGACTGTTCTCCAGGACGATTCGCTGCTCAGAATTTACGCTTATACATATAAACACACAAGCGTATAGGCAGTATAAACCACCTGTTCGTTGGCTCGCAGCGGGCAGTCTCGTCTGATTGGCCAAGGCATCTGCCGTCGGCCAGCCACGTCGGCCGCCCCAACGGCATGTGAATCGGCGTCAGGCCCCCGAATTCTTCCCAAAGACGGCCGCGCCGGCCCGCTTTCCCCCTCCCCGCCTGTTTCCTGGCCAGCCGCCGCCATGGCGTGCCGCTGACGGCACAGCCCGAACGAAGTCATCCTGGGGTTGTCACCCCGTCTCGTCGAACAGCCCCCGCTGCGGTGGCGCCCGGCAGGGAGGCCGCCGGGTGGCTTCGGGCTCCGGCGCTTTCGCATCCAGGTGGGTGAGGATCTTCTCGATGACGTCGGGATCCTCGATGGACGCGATGATCCGCACCGCCCCACCGCAGGCCGGGCAGGTCTCGATGTCGATCCCAAACACCCGTTTCAGGCGCTGCGCCCAGGTCATCGCGGCACGGCGTTCGGCCGGTGTCCGCTCCTCCGGATCCGCTGTCGTGGCATGCCGGCCTCCCCTGCCCCGCTTGGCCGGTGTCACCCGCGCGCGGTGTTTGCTGTTGGGCGCAAACACGCCGTGGAAGCGCGTCAGGTTGACCCGCGGTTTCGGCACCAGGGCTGCCAGCCGAGCAATGAAGTCGAGGGGCTCGAAGATGACATGCGTCGTGCCGTCTCGGTACGGCGTCTTCAGCTGGTACCGGACGTTGCCGTTCGACGTCAGCGACAGGCGCTTTTCCGCGATCGCCGGCCGACTGATGTAGCGACACAGCCGCTCGAGCTTCTGGCGTTGATCCGCCCGCGCTGCCACACCGGCGTGCAGGGAGAACCCCGCCACCTTGCCGACCCCGGCATCGAACGGCTCCTCACACGCCGGCAGCGTCTGTAGCGTGAACACCTTGCGCCCCTGCTGCGGCCCGACGGCGATGCGGTAGGTGATCGACGAACCCAGGAGCTGTTCCATCGGCCCGGCCTCGAGATCATCGCCAGCCAGGTAGCTGTTCTCCGCATCGCGTTCCAGCAGTCCCTGGCGTTCCAGGTAGCGGCCAATACGCAGTGCCAAGACCTGAGTCAGTTGGGTAAGCTCGGCACTCGACGGCGCCTTCACCGAGCGGAAGCGCAGTGAGCCGTCGGGGCGCTCGATATACACGCCGTCGAGGAACAGCATGTGGAAGTGGACGTTGAGGTTGAGCGCACTGCCGAAGCGCTGGATCAGCGTGACCGCGCCGGCCTGGGCCGTCTTACGTGAGAACCCCGCCTTCTTGATCAGGTGCGTGGCGATGCAGCGGTACACAATGCCAAGCACACGGCCCATGACCTCGGGGCGGCTGGCGAACAAGAAGCGCAACGGATACGGGACGCTCAGCACCCACTGGCGCACCGGCTGCTCGGGAAAGACCTCGTCGACCAGCAGTGCTGCGCTCTCGGCCATGCGCCGGGCGCCGCAGCTGGGGCAGAAGCCGCGCTTCTTGCAGCTGAAAGCGACCAGGTGCTCGGCATGGCAGTTGTCGCAACGCACCCGCAAAAAGCCGTGCTCGAGACGCCCGCACTTGAGGTAGTCCTCGAATTCCTGCTGCACATACCCCGGCAAGTCCGTGCCCTGCACCGCCAGGTACGCCTTGAACGCGGGATAGTATTCCTCAACGAGTTGATAAAGAAGGGTGCGCTCGGGGCGGTGGCGCACATACGGCGGCGCGCCGACACCCGAACTGGCTTCCCTGCCAGCCGGCGACGGCAACATGATCGCATCCTTGCGAAGTTGTCCTGCGGCTCAGGGTATCAGGCCGAGTGGCTATCCCTACAAGTATTTCTTGAATGTACTGGCCGCGACCGCAACGCTCATCGCGAAAAGTGTCGCAAACGGCAGCAGGACGAAGGTCGGATGGAGGCTGAATGGCAGCGCGAGGTAGATCACCCAGCTCAGTACCATCAGAGGCATCGCGGAACGCTTTGCCCAGTGATAAACGAACGAGCTCTCCCTGCCGCCACCCCAGCGTCGCAGATCCCGCTTCACGAAACCGTCGACCAGCGCCACGAGACTGAAGAGCACAAAGACCGGCAAGGCCAAGGTCAGGATGGCCAGGCGCACGGAAAAGACCTGGGTGACCTGCATACCCGCAATCACGAACTCGGCAACGGGCTGGTAAATGCTGTGGAGCCTGGGTCGCAGCCCACTTTCGTCGGGCGACGGCGGCACCGACAACCAGGCGATGGAATCAACCACCCGCGTGAACTCGAACAGGACATGGAAGGTCTTATCCGCAAAGGCCTTGGCAAACTCGGCCGGGCTCGAGGTCATGACGCTGCGTCGGAAATCCGAATCCAGGTAACTGAACTCCGCCTCGAGCATCGACCGGCTGTGCTGGAGACCTTCTTCCGGCCACCAAAACACCATGCCCACCCACTCGGTCAGTATCGAAAACAGCAGCGCCAATAAAAGCCACTGCACACCCTTGGCGAGCGTCGTCAGGGTGTTCGAGACCAGTCCTCGTTGGACCTCGCGGCGCCTCGGGTCGTCGACCACCTCAGCCATCGTCGTTCTCGGAGCTTTCCGAGGAGGTGGGCGTTGCGCCGCCGGACGGGCTGACATCAGCAACGGCGTGCCACCAGGTCTCGCGCTGACGGTACCACTGGTCGTTGGTGATGTAGGTCCGTTCCATTTCGTTGGCAACGACGGCCAGGCTTTCCGGCATGACCGGATCTTTACTCGCATCCGGCAGTGGCATGCGCAGCTTCCACAGCTGCCCACCGTCGAGCAGCGCAAAGGCCTGGCCCTTCGGCAATGCCACCAGTTCCGCTGGCGTCAGCATCGGGACCTCGGAAACGCTGATGCGGTCTTCGTTGCGTGACTTGAAGTCGACCCCGGAGGTTGGGTCCGAGGAGTCGTCGACACCGGAGACGCTCATCAGGGTGAAGACCTCGACCTTGGGTAACTGATCCGTAAGCATCTCGGCGGTGACCAGTTCCTTGACCCGCAGCATCAGCAGGGTGTTGAAGTTGCCGGCGACCTGCCCCGCCTTGGCCCGGTTGCCGATCCGTGCCTCGACGTCCGACCAGGTCTGCGTATACGCGGTCACCTGGAAGCCGGCGCCGCCAGCCTTGTTCAGGAGCGGCACGAACTCATCGCCGATCAGCTCGTTGAACTCGTCGGCGTGCAGGGAGATGGTCGGCATCGTGGCCGGCCCGTCGGTCAGCGTCGGACCGTCGGCAGGGTCTTCGACGCCATGCTTGTAAATATGCCCGGCAACCGAGACCAGGTCCGCGAACATCGAGTTGCCGACGGCACTCGCCACCGTGGTGTCGGTCAGCGCATCCAGGCCCACGTAGACGATCCCCTTGCGCCTTATCACCTCCAACCACTCGAAGATGGGGCGGTTGTCGTCCGTGTCCAGGTAATCGGGCGAGATCAACTCGGCGATCTTGCCGGTGGTGAGCTTCTCCATCAGGGGCCCGACAGAGCTGACGATCTTGTCGAAGTAGGTCTTGTCGTACTTGAACGCCGAGACCAGTCCGTCGAGAACGGGATCGTAACGGTCCTGGTCTTTCAGATAGCGCATCAGGGCCACCGCATCCGGGTGGCGTCCGCGCAGCGCCGCGGGCAGGTTGCGCTCCTTGGTGTGGGCGGCGACCTCTGCCACGTCTGCCTCCCACCCCGCCTCACCGTGCTCTCGCAGGTGCTTGCGCGCGTACTCGACGAACAAGGGTTCGATGTCGTTGATGTAACGGCGCACCTGCTGGTAGTCCGGACGCCGGCCGAGCGCCACCAGGGCGCGCGCGATGATGTTGACGAACCGCCAGGCAAACTCCTTGAAGGCCGCCGAGTTGCCCTCACTCGGCAGCTGGTTGGCGATGCGTGTCGCGACTTCCGTGATCCGGGAGAAGCTGCCGATGGCGTTGTAGCGGGCAGACACCTCTGGATAGCCGAGATGGAACAGATAGAAATCGTCCGCTCGCCCTGCCCGTTTGGCCTCGGCATAGACCCGGCGCAACAAATCTGCGTCGCCTTTCGGGTCGAAGACGATCACGACATCACCGCGGCGGATGTCCTGGGTGATCAGGATCTCTGCCAGCCGTGTCTTGCCTACCCGCGTGGTGCCCAGCACCAGGGTGTGGCCAACGCGCTCCCCGATGTCCATCCAGACATCCTGCTCATCGGGCTCTACCGCATGCAACGCCGGTTTGCCGCCAACCGGCGGCAGCGGCCTTAGGGGATTCCACCAGGCGCGGCTGCGTAACCCCGCCGCAAGCCAACCCAGGATCGGTGTCGCCTCCCAGGCGACTTCCTTGCGGCGCGCCCAATGATAGAGCGGACCGGGTTGTACGTAGCGCTGAACCTCGGGGCGAATCGTGTCGCGCAGGCGCTGGGTGTGCTTTTGGGTCCAACGGAAGCCCCGACCGAGGAAGAGTTTTCGTCGACTCACCGGCATCTGACCCGCGCGCAACCGATAGGTGGGAAGACGACGCAGGTTGCGCTGGTAGGTCAGCACCCGCCAGGCCTGGCGCCCGCGCACGATGCCGAGCAGGGCCAACACCGATGCCGCCCCATAGGCCACACCTGGAGGCATCATCAATGCCCAGGGGGCGAGGACCGCGATACCGGACGTCGCAAGCGCCACGATGGCAGACCAGAGTTCGACCGGCGGACGAAGCAGCGCCTCGACGGGATGCCGGCTCACTGCTCAATGCCATCTTTAGTGATCAGGACCGGGTAATGCGACAGACCCAAGGCCTCGGCGATGTCGCTGGCAGACGCGGGTAGGATCGGCAGACCGTCGGCGATCGTGGCAATGGCGCGCAGGTCACCGAGCGTCTCTGCCTCGATCAGCATCCCGACCGCGCCGATCTTGGCGAGTCGATCGCGGTGGGTCCCGAACCATTCTCGCGAGAGGCCATCGGCACCGATCAGAAAGAAGGGCCGCGCGAAGGGCCGTTTGCTATCTCGCCGCGCCACCCTCCCCGGCGTCAGCCCCGGCGATCGGATCGGCAGGATCCGCCCGGGATCCGCAGCCCCCAGGGATGGTTGGACCGGGCTTGCCTGCGGCCCGTCTTCTTGAACTTGCTCCTCGTCGAACACCTCGAGGAAGGGAGCCAAGGGATAGGTCTCGCCACTGTCGTAGATCACAGTCAGGGCGCCGACTGCCAGCGCGGGCGTCGCCAGCGCCGATAACAGAACGGCGTTGCTGAGAACCGACCGAATCCTGATGAGGTAGGCTGTCACGCTCGCCTCTCTACCCACGTCGCGTGACCCGTTGCCAGTGCGCGCGCACCCGCGCCCGATACCGGGCCGCCCGTTGTGGGTTGTTCGGCGCGTGATAGCAGCCCACGGCCGCCCACCAGTCTTGTCGTCTTTGATGGCAATCGCGCAGGATCTCTGCCGCGACCCGCAGATTGTGATAGGGGTCGAGTGCTAGCTGTGAGCTCCCGAGGCGTTGCCGGTGATACCGCCAATTGACCTGCATGAGCCCGATATCGATCGATCTCCGGCCCGCGTCGAAATGCTCCTGTAGCGCGGCCTCGGCCTCCTGCCGTGAGTCAAAAAAATGCCCCCTACCCTGGACATTCAACGTCCAGGGCCAGGGGCGAACGTTGCCTGTACTGTCAACCTGACGGGCGGATTCCGTCAGGGCTACGGCGTACAGGACTTCGGGGGGGAGATCGTAGGCGTCGGCTACCTGTTGGTAGCCGAGCGGCACCTTTGCATGGGCCGGCGCATGAAGCGCCAATGCTGGTGCAAACAGCACGAGCAGGAGAACAGATGGCCGACACAACCGGCTCACAGCGCCGACCCTGACAGCACGCTCAGGACGTCACCGCGCCGACGCAACAGGTACGGCGCCTGGCCCTTTCCCTGCGTCAGTTCTGACAAGGCACCGCCATCGTGATTGAGGGTGACCCGACGGCTTCGCACCCAACGCGGCGCGATCGACTGTCGTTCGGCCCAGTCCCTCGCGGCGGTATCGTCGTCCGGTGGGAGCCCAAGGAGATAGATGTCGACGCCGGCAAGGGTGTCGATCCGCTTCAGCAAGCGCTGGAGGAGAACATCGCAGCTGGCGCAGTCGGGTCGGGTGAAGAACAACACACGATCGTTGGGTTGCAGCGCCACGTCGCTCGCCTTCTCGTCTGGCAGTCGTGCGAGATCGATCAGTGGTTCCGCCGGGAAGAGCCGTTGCCACGCCCGATCGTAGGCACGCTGAAAGGCCAGGATCCGTTCGGCATCGTCGCGCATCAGGCGTGCCCAGCGCTCGGCGTAACGCCGGCGCTCGCCCTCGTCCCGGGCGTGGATCCCCAAGACCTCTATGGGGGACAGGGTGGCCGGGCTGATGCTGCTCCGGATGCCGTCCATGAGAGCCTGGTAGCGCCGCCATTCGATGTCCGAGAGATCCCAGGCCTCGGCACGTGTCTTCTCAACGGGCGAAAGTGGTGTCGTCACGTCGGTTGTCTGATCGAATACTGAGCGTTGGGTATCCGAGGTAACGGTCGGCCCAGCGTTGACCAACATGGCGATGCCCATGGCGACCGTGATCCCGACTAACGCCGTCTTTCTAGCGATCGGCGCAGCCATGCGCGGCCTCTTCAAGATTCACTTTGGAAATCACCGAGACCGACGCACGCGGCACCGTCAGATCCCGCTGGATGAGCCGCCCGTCAGCGAGCCTGCACGGGCCAAGCGTGGCATTGATGCTCTGCGCAACCGTGGTCTGCTCTGAATCATTCACGGGGTGTTTCTCCGTATGTACGTCTTGCGAAGTCGACGGGCTCGAACCGGCCGCCACAGCGCCGATCAGGATCAGAATGGCAAAGACGATCTCCATTTTTTACCTCGCTGCTGCTTCTGGGCGGTCGGACGGTCCGTGTCCATTGGGCTCACAGCGCTCGAAACTCACCAATCGGTGCACGGGATCCTCCACCAGGCGAAAGGCCGGACCCGCCAACGTCTCGAGGGCCGTTTTCAAAGGCATGGGGCCCAACGCCCGATGCGGTTCGGGCAGTGGAAGGTTGAGAAGCGCCTCGCGTACGGGCTCCGCAGTGCCCTGGGGGGACAGCCTGTATCCACTGGGCTGCAACAGGTGTTCGACAGCCTGGCCGATGGCGACCACCGAGGTAGGAAACTCCACATCAACAATGGCCGAGAGGAGTTGGACCTGCTCCTGTGTTGGCGACGCAGGAACGGTCGCATATCGGCCCACCTGGAGCTCCGCAGCAGATGCTACGGACGACGACACCAGTGCGAGCACCGCAAGTGCGCTACCCAGTTGTCGGTATCGCAATGGAAGTCCAGGTTGAAATCGCCGCATCGTTCAGACCCTTGGTCAGAGGGAGAACGTCCCTGACGTCCTCGATGGGCGAATGCTGTCGTGACCATCATCTGGAAGGAATGGAAAACCGCGCCAAAGGCCTGCGCGATTGTTGGGCGGTGAGGATGGCAAGATCGAGGTTCCGAAGGGAACCTCGACTACTGCTCGAAGGGATTCAGGAGCCGGACACCCGTTTTGGAGAAATCCTTGTGATTGCGCGTAACAACCGTCAGGTCGTAGATCAACGCAGTTGCAGCGATTTGCTTGTCGAGTGCGTTTTCCGGATGAGGCACACGCAGCCGACCCCAGAGCTGAGCGATATCGGTGGTGATATCCAGCACACGGTCCTCGTAAACCTGGAGCAGCTGGTCGAGCCATTTCTCCAACTGTGTAGCCTGGCGTCGATCGCCCCGGTGGCGAATCAGCTCGACGCCGCGGCGCAGCTCACCGACGGTGACCACCGAGATGAACACGCGTGCGTCGTCTTTAGCCACCTGCTTGAAGAACGCCCGAACACCGCCGTCGGCCTTGGACCGCTTACGCGATTCGCTGATGACGTTGGTGTCAATCAAATACACGGTCGCGCTCTACCGGGTCCTCCACCCGTTCGAAATCTTCATCCTCGCCGACGTTCGGCATGCTCGCGAGGGTTTCTGCGAAACTCTTGCCCTTGGGGCGCAACAACAGTTCCTCGAGCAAGACACGATGCTCGGCCTCGGCGCTCCGGCCGTGTCGGGCCGCGCGTTGTTTAAGCGCATCGACGATGCGTGGATCCAAGTTTCGGACGACAAGATTTGCCACCGTCTATCTCCGAATGTACCTAAGAATGATTGCAATGATAGCATTTTTCGGAAGACCGCAAACGATCGAGACGGGCCCCGCAGACCGCTGACACAATCGTCATCGGCCGAGGTAGGTCGCGGTGATGGCCTCTCGCTCATGCCCAAGCTCCTCGCTGATAGCGAGCCGGACCTGGCGGTCCAGCGACCGTTCGGACGCGGACAACGCGCTGCCTGATGGGCCGCCTGCCGCCGGCGACTTCCACCCGGTCAGCTCTTCGTACCGCTGCTGTGCATACGCATGCCGCAGACCATGAAGTTTCGACAGCCCGGCGTTTGCCGTGTGGCGCTCGTAGATGCGTAGCTGCTGCCGGTAGTTGCGGTGGCCCGGGATCAGTGAGCCACGTCCGGCCAGGCGGTGGGCACGGTCGAGCACGGCACGCTGCGCGGTATTACGCACCGGAATCTCGCGGGCCTTGCCGCCCTTGGTCCAGGTATCCTTGAGGACCAGCCGGTCTCCGCGGTCAGCGTAGGACGGCTTGAACTTGATCGCCTCTTCGCGCCGCAGCCCGAAGGCTTGCTGGAGTTCCAGGCTCATCCGTACGTGCGGGTCGCGTACCCTTTCCAGCGCAGTACGGTCCACCTGTTTCGCCTTGGATTCGGTGCTGACGAAACTGCGCTCGGGGATCCCGTAGTAATCATTGGATCGCGCGACCACGTGCCGGCGATCGGCCTTGTGCGCCCACCAGCGCAATGCGGCCATGCGATTCTTGAGCGTCCCGATCGACAGCCCCTCCCCCTGCCATCGTCTCAGCAGTGCCTCGACATGTTTCGGCTTCAGGGACCGGGCATTCATAGCGCGGTAGCCCAGCTCGTGGAGCTGGTCGGCCATCAGACTGAGCTGGCGTTCGCGGTTCTGCTGGGTCGCGTAGCTGCCGTCACGGTTACGTCGACAGAGTTCTTTGAGTTGGTAGTTCAGGTCGCGCACGGTGTTGCTTCGATTTGGTAAGTGTTTCTGCTCATTCGGCGGCCTTGGCCTACCGAATCCGCTTGCGCGGAAACGAGCGTGGGACACCACTCCCATTCAACCTGAAGATGTCTGGTTGCAGACAACACCGGTTCTCCCCTGTTGGGAATCGGTCCGGTGCGAACCAACGGGCCCGCTGGGGGCCGAGCTTCGAAGTTGCATCACCTCCTTCTGTGTTGCTTCACGTGGAACGATTGAACGTGCGGTTACGCATTACCTCCGTTGAGTTGAGCGAAAGGGACTTTCGCTTAGGTTGAGAGAAGCCCCGGCGAACTGCCAGCCGGCAGTTGCATCGAGTTGTCGTGGAACGGCGAGCGGTTGCTCACCGATGGAATCGATCCGGAGATCGATGCTTTGGACGATGGACCGGCGACCTTTCGGTCGGCACGCCGAATCCGGTCCGAGGCGCGCATGCCCGATTCGACGTAACGTCGAGGGTGGGCGACCCTCTGCCACTTTGCCGCAGTGGCCGCGGATGAATCGGTCGTGGGCGGCAGCTTAGGAACGCGTCATTCGCGCGTCACCGGGAAAATCGGCGCTAGCACGGCGTGGATTCGGGC
This sequence comes from Chromatiaceae bacterium, assembly GCA_024235395.1. Classification (NCBI taxonomy): domain Bacteria; kingdom Pseudomonadati; phylum Pseudomonadota; class Gammaproteobacteria; order Chromatiales; family Chromatiaceae; species Chromatiaceae bacterium. The sequence goes on along the minus strand of JACKMK010000002.1, from coordinate 1,144,509 downwards.
TCGGCCGCCCGCGTCACTACCCCGCTGCGCTCGCTAGTGACACGGGCGCCTTCGCATCGGGACAGCCCCAGCGCCAGGCATTCGCCTGTCACAGGCGCTGCAATGAGAGCATCTGGCAGACCTGCGGAGCGGCCTCACCTGACCACAGGGGCCCACAAGCCCCGCGCGCAGCGCGGTCCCGCCCTTGGCGACGCGAGTGCGAAGGCTCGCTTTGCCGTGGCGGGCAAGGCCTGTGGACTCTGTGGACAGCTGGGTGCGAAATTTAGCGGCCACGGCACTCCAGCCAAGGGCTTCGCCCCCGGTCGCTTCACATTATTCCAGTGGAATAATTGGCAGAAGACCCCACTTCGCACGCGGGCACTACGGTACAGCGCCCTTCGGCAAGACCGGTAGCATTCCGAATCGTGGGTGGAGACAGGAGGATGCCGCTTTTACCCAAGCGGCCAGGGAGAAGATGCCGGCTTTGCCCGGCGGGTTCAGTCCTCGTTCGGGAGCAGGATCGTCATGACCGGTTCGCCATCGTCGCCAGGGCCCACCACCAGCTTTAGCTTGGTCAGCTGGGCTCCGGTGGCGTTGCCATCGCGGGGTACGCGGTAGAGCTCGAACGAGAGCTCGGAACCCGCGTTGGCGTTGGCTCGAGCGGCGTAGGCAGCCATGAACAGCACATCCCACAAGCGACCCGACTGGTCCTGAGGAGTTTGTCGCTCGCTGTCGGCGGCGTCCCAGGTCACGCAGTCCGCCCAGGCACCGGCCGTGATGGCGACTGGCCAGCGGAAGCCCACCTCGCGGGCCATGGGTCCTGCATCGATCAAGACGCCGTCGGCCAGGGCATGGGCGCGCGTGTAGACGGAAATGACTTCCCCGAAAAACGGGTGTTCACTCGGTTGATTGCTCATCGTGGTTCTCCTTGGGATTTAGACCTCGGAGACGTACCTCCTCCCTGCCGGGCGGCGCACGCCTTCCCGGCAGGTCGATGGTTGATGATCGTTGGACTCAGATGAGTCCTCTTTCTGCAAAGCTCACGCTCTCGCCGGCGGCGACGACGAAGTGGTCAAGCACCCGTACGTCGACCAGCGCCAGCGCTTCGCGCAACCGCCGGGTGATCGCCTCGTCGGCATGGCTCGGCTCGGCGACCCCTGAAGGGTGGTTGTGAAAAAAGACGACCGCGGCGGCATTGAGCTCGAGGGCCCGCTGCGCGACGACCCGAGGATGAACCGACGCACCGTCGATGGTGCCCTGAAACATCTCGGCCACCCGGATCACCCGGTGGCGGTTGTCGAGGAACAGCGCGCCGAACACCTCGTGTTTGCGATCGACGAGCTTCAGTCGTAGAAAGTCGCGTGTCTGCTCCGGACTGCTCAGTGCGCGTCCCGCACGATGGCGTTCGGCGAGCACTGACAGGGCCAGTTTGATCACGGCTTCTTTCTCCACACGGTTGAGCGAACCCAGCTTCAACGCATCAAAGCGATTCGCGACCGGGTGCGGCTCCAGGTCCTGGTTGTTCATTGGGGTCTCCTCATGATGGATGGGGAGACCGATCCCACGGGGATCGCTCCCCGATGGGTGGAAGATGACCGGGCGACGAAGTCACCCGGTCGTGTAGGAAGATCAGGCCGCCTGATCCTTGTAGAACGGTTGGCCGTCGACCTTGGCCCAGCCGACGCGCAACAGACGCGCCTTCAGGCTGACCCCGGTCTCACCGGCCCTGTCACCCGTCTTGTAGAAGAAGGGCTCCCCGTACAGATCGCTGAGCGTGAACCCCACGAGTACCTTGAGCTTGCCCTCGACGGCTGGCTTAAGCTGCTGCACAAGCTTCTGCGCCTGTTGGCCGGACACGCGGCACTCGAAATAGGTGTATTGAACGTCGTCGACGCTACCCCGCAGGGCGGCGATGGTGACACTCCAGAAGGGCGAACCCTCCTTCGGCGTCACCTCCCGGACACGGTTCAGATAACCGATACCGGTGGAGTAGAGGTCGAAATACTTCGTATCGTCGTTGGACATGGCAGTTCTCCTTCAAACGGAAAGGGATCCGGAGAACGCGCCATCCCGGTCGGGAGCACATTCCCGGCAGGGTGGGTTGAGTCGAGGTCGCAAACGACCTCCTGGGCTGGCACCCTTGCCTTGCGGCGCGGGTACGTACATCGCTCACACAGCCCGACGATGCATCGGGTGCCACTGAGACCGCAGTGACCACGTATGAAACTGTGCTCAGGCCGGCTCCTGACAGACATAGCGCAGGTACTTGAGCATCCCCCGCGCGTTGGCGAAGGCGGGATGCGGCGCGATGGTCTGATTCGGAAACCAGTCCCGGATGTCCTCGGCGAGCGCCACGGCGCCGCCGCCCACGAACAAGATCTGTTCGAGCTCGGCGCCCCGCCCCAGTTGCCGCTGCGTTTCGGCATGCAGCCGCTGGACGAGCTCTCGGCGCGCATCCCGAACCGGTTCGGCGACATCGTGCGTCTTGCTGAACAGGCGGACGCTGCGGCTACGCACGGCGTCGTCGGTCGCGCGATCGGACAGCTCCTCGAGGTCGAACGTGGCGCGGATGGCGGACGCGACCTGGCGTTTGAGGTCCAGCAGACCACAACGTAGCGACCCCGAACTGTCGTGGCGCACGGCCTGGTCGGCGACCACCACAAAATCCGTGGTCCGTCCGCCGATATCGATCACCGCGACGGGCACACCGAGACGCTCGGCCTCGAGCTGCACGCCGCCGTTCGCCTCCGAGATGATGTGGTCGTACCAGGCCGCGAGCGCCTCCGGAATGACATCGTGGAACGCGATCGCGGCCGGCAGGCGCCCGTCGACCGGCTGCACGGCCTGCTTCAGGCTCTCCCGCTTGCGCTCGATGAGCTCCAGCCGCTGGTCGCCGTGCTTCCGATAGAAACTGCTGACCGGCAGTCCGGACACCGCGTGCACGGACTGGCCGGCCAGGCCGGCTTCGTGCAGCGCATGCTGAACGATGGCGCGATTGAGACCAGAGAAGGGATAGCCATCGAAATGGGTCGGCTCGCCGTCCACCTCGCCGACGGCGAACAGCGTGTCATCGGTCTCGTACTCGAACACCCGCTGCTCGCTGCCGTTCAGCCAGGTAACGTTGGAGCGACCGATCCGTGCGCGCGACGGGATCGCTATCAGGCGCCCGTCCGGCAAGGCAATCTTGGTGAACGCATAGCCGTCGTCCAGGCCGATGCTGATGGGGTTCAGGGTCTCGCTGTCGGCCATGTTCCATTCCACTTCTTGGTCGTGAGATTCAGCCGATCACCTTGCGGAGATGGGCAAAAGGTTTCGCGTCTGGGTCTATGCTCGGCGCCGGTGTTGCCGCTGCGACAGCAGCCGGCGTCGCCTCGGCATCGGGCTGCTCTGCCGGTTGTGCCTGCCCGAGCCAGCCCGCAAAGGGCGTGGCCGGTACGGTTGTTTCACGTGGCACCACGTTTCTCCGATTGCCCTGCAGATCACTGCGTAGCCAGCGGCCCTCGGCCAGAAACCCTTGCACGAGCAGCGACCGCAGCCAGTCCTGACCACGTTTGCGTTTGAGCCCAGACAACCGCTGCAGAATCAGGCGCTCGATAACCAGGCCCGGATCCAGGGTTAGGCACGTACGTTTTGGTTCTACGAGTTCAGGTACCGACATGGCGGTGCTCAAGGAAAAGGCCGACAAGGGCGATTATTCAGCTTGTGCCAATCGCGGCCAGCGAAAACACCGCCTGCAGGGGTATGACTTAATCGGTGGTCATCCCGGCGCATCACAGGTCATCGGACAGCGGCCGTAAACGGTCCGCATAGGTCATCGGGCCCGCTCGCAAACCGGCCACGGCCGGCGCATGCGGCGCACGAAGGACACCACGCCGCACGTCTTCCGGTATCTCGCCCATCACTTCGAGGGCCTGCAGCGCCTTCGCGTTACCCTGACCGACGTCGTCGCGAGTCACGCCCATGAGTCGATACCCAACTGGGCTCTGTAGCGCACGCCGTGCCCAGCGGCCACCCTGGTGCAACGCCCTCTCCGCCTCGTCACGCCCAACCAGCCCAACGTGTCGGGCCGTCAGTACCTTGCAGGCCAGCGCGTCGAATTGGCTGATCAAGGCAGCAGCGCGAAAGGCGTAAGGATTGGTGAAGTTGAGCGCGATGCGCGCTGGCTTTACCGATACGGGCGATGCCACCTCGATCGCACCCAGGGCCTCGAACAGCTTCGCTATTGCCTGCTCCAATGTGACCAGCTCATGACCTGCTTGGACCAGGGCCTCGTCCACCTGCAGTAACCACCAGTCAGCGTAGGGATCATCGGCACGGGCTCCGTGCCAGAGTGTTCGAACGCGGTTCGCGAACCCGAGCAGCCCGATGATCGCGGGCTTCTCGGCACTGAGACCGCGGCCCTTCACCAGCCGTTGCGCCTGCCGGGTCTGCAAGGTGAGGGTCGCGCGACCACGCAACACCCCGGGGCGGTCGTCCGGTCGTCCAACACCCTCTTCCGGGGACTGGGCAGCTGACGGGTTGCCAGAATTCTGGGTCATGGGCGGGAAGTGCTCGTCGTCGAGTGGTTGTCGATACGGGCACCATCAACGCACGAAGCGAGTGTGTGGTGAACACGAAACTGCCACACGGCCTGTCGCCGTTACAGTCCGGATTATTCCACTGGAATAATTTCGCAGGAGCGACCCTGGTGACGCCTCAGCGGGAACCACCTCCTGGTGATGTCGGCAGCTTCAGCCGCTTACGGATCTCGGCCAACGCGTTCTCGCCATGCGCCCGCGAAGCGGGGACTTTGCGCTCGTGATCGCGGGTAGCAGCCTCTTCGCGTAGGCGCTCGGCCTCACCTTGGCGGCGATCGCGTTCAGTCTGCACCTTCAGCCCCAGGTTCTCGACGAAGCCCCCTTCATTGACCTGTCGGCACAGGTGATGCAGGTAGCGCAGCTCGTCGTACACCGGCTTAGCGCCCTGCTGCTCGGCTTGGAGCCGACCGGCAAGTTCGTCCAGCACGGGCTGTCGATGTTCCGCAGGTATCGTCGCCAGATAGCGTGCAGTGAGTGCCCGCTGGTTTTCCTTGAGCCGCGCTGGCAAGACTAGACCCTCGAGCATCCCGTCCTCGCGCGCGGAATCTTCGTTGATTGTCTGTGTTGTTGTAGTTGTTTTTTTATATTTACTACTACTACGTCTTACCGGCTTCGATTTTTGATGGTCTACCCTTGCCGCCTTCGAATTTTGGTCCTGGCCGAAACGACCCTTCGCCCGACCCGCGTTCGACAGGCTCGCGAGTACGCCGGCATTGAAGCTGAAGTAGCGCCGGTCGCCGCCGGATTGGATGGCATGCACCGCTTCCAATCGACGCTCGATCCGATTCACCGGGGCCAAGATGTCCGTGCCGTCACGGATATCCTTGTCCAACGACTCCGAGACAGCAGCGACTACACGACGCACGCGCGCATGATGATGGGTTGCGGCCTCTTGAAGAAACGCCATGTAGCCTGAATCCAGGTGCAAGGCGTCTGCCAGCGGCAGCGGCTCGTCATGCAGCGCATAGACGTTGCCGGCAAAGCGGCCATTGGGATCGCGATTGCGCGCGCACAGTGACAACCAGCGCGTGGCACGCAGGATCGCAATGGCACGCGCGACGGTCGAGCTCGAAGAGACGTTCGCGAATCGCGCGATGTCGGTGTAACTGGGAAAAGCGGCCTTGTGGCCGGTACCGCGTGCGCTCTGGTAGATGATCATCCAAACCAGCTTGTCGACCGGCTCAAGGACGGGATCCTGTATCAAGAGAGCCGGAAAGGCGTGGTGTACGTTGCCGAGAAAGAGCAAGGCATCGCCAGCTGAATGGCGCCCACCGCCACGTCCGCGTTTGATCGTTTCTCGGATCAGCGCATCAAGCGCATGGGTCTCCGGTCGGATGTCTGCATCATCGTGCGTCATACCCTGATGCGGTCACCGCACTCACCTACCGGCCGACCGAGGTTGACCACTGCTGATTGCTTGTACTGGCTTGGAAGATCGCGCAGGCCGTTCGCCGGGCACATAGACATCGCCGTACTCGCGGATGCGCTGCGTGAGATTCCAGATCGCGCGCAGAGAGGCCCCAGTTTCGCGATGTACCGCCAGATAGGCACTCGGGTCGAGGGGGTCGGCATCGTCGGGGCCCAGGCGTTCAGAAAGTGCATGCCAGAGCCGATGGGCTGTCTCGTCATCCGGCTCCGGTGGGCGACCCACTCCGGGCTCCACGGCCAGCATGCGGCGCAACCTTGTGTACTCACGAGAACCAACACCGAACAGACTGCGCATCATTTCGAGCGGGGCATCGGCCTGGACCAGGTCACGCTGGAGCTCTTCGCTCTCGCGTTCACGCCGCAGGTGCGCAAGCATCGGCCAGTACACGTCGCGGTTGAGTTGGATATCCAGGCAGTGTGCCTGCAGACTCCCGGCACGGTAGAGATCGGCCAGGTTGAGCTCACGCAGCGCGGCGACCTCCTCCGGACCGAAGTTCATACTACGCAGGGCGTGCTGGTCGTTCTCCGACAGGCAGCGGATTGCGTACAGCATCACGGCCATCACCAGTTCGGACTCCTTGGTCCCGGCGGGTGCGCTCATTGCCAAAGTCCCTCCCCTGAGTTCTTTGCCGCTTGGTGCAAGGCACGATAGGTCTCCATCAAGTCCACCAGGTCTTTCCAGTTGCGGGCATCAAGGCGCTGCCACAGTCGGAAACCCATGTGGCCGGGGTCAAGGGTCCAGACGCTCGAGAACAGCAAACCGGCGTCCTGCTCGTCGAGCGCCCGTCGCAGCACGGAATCCTGGTCGAGTGCGGGCAGCAGCTGCTCGACCGGCGCCACAGTCATTTCGGACGCGGCCGCAAGATGCCACCACACCATGGAAACCTGGGCCAACGCATCCTCATCGAGTTGATCCAGCAGGGCCGGATCCGGGACATCGCTCAACACGAAACCCAGCCCATTGCCCGACAGCGGTTGAATAAGCTCGCCCAGAGCATTGCGCTGGGCCAGTCGCGTTGCCAGGGTCCAAGCCCGGCCGCGAAGTGATTTGAGGTCCATCTTGTCAAGCGCCGATTCGCGGTCACCGCGTCTGGGCCGATGCCGCGAATCCCCTTTACTTCCGTCTCCTTCCTCCGCGACCTCCCGCTTCACGCCATTCGCTGAGTCACTGCCTGTTGCCACCACAGCCGACATCTGGTCACCCGCTGTCTCTTGATCGGGGGCGGATGCATCGGTGCCTTCTGGCGCACTCATAGCCGACGTTACCTTCGAGCCTGGGGGTGCGGTTGCGGTCACCGATGCCCTGGCGTCGGCCGTTTGGCCAGCTGGCGGGAATGGATCCTCGCCAACAGGGCCGGTCGGCTGCCCCGAACTTACGAGCAAATTGTTTTCGAGCGCGATGCTGACGGCGTGGATGCTCAGATCCGCCCGTTCGGCGATCTCCGCCTCCAGCGCACGACGCAGGTTGCCGATGTCCCACTCCGTGTCGTCATAGCGGCGACAGAGCGCGGCAAAGGTCTGTTCGAAGTCGTCTTCCGTATCGAGCGAATACTGGCACCAGACAGTCTGCGCAGCCCGTTCGATCTGCCGGATGCGTTCGACTTGTGGACGTCCCATGCCCGCTTTCAGTGCAATTGGCAGCAGCGGATACAATCGCTCGACCGCATAGGCCATCTGTGAGATCCGTCCCTGCCCCAGCCCATAGCCACGCTCGCGAAGCATGGCCGCAAGCTGCATCTGGGTGACCCCTGAGCCGCCATGTTCTTCTTCCAGCAGGCGCCGTGCCTCACGTACTGCTAGTGCCTTGTCGAGAAAGGTCAGATCACTGCGCAGATCGTTTTCCCGCAGATGGGCGAGAAGAACGTCCATCTCACGCGTCCACGGCCGGTACAGGCAGCTCACCCGAGCAAAGCGCTTGTCGCCCGTTTCCGCGAAGAGTTCCTGGAGAATTCTCAGACGCGTGTTGCCGCCGGCCTGCAACATGTAGATCGCCTCACCGGGCCGACGAGTGACGACCAGCGGCTGATCCAGACCCTCAGCACGTACCGACGCCTTGATGCGCTGGTATTCCGGGTTGTCCCCTTGGCGTGGGTTATGGTCGTACAGTTGAATCGCAGAGACGTCCAGTTCGAGCAACTGGTCAGCGGCCAAAACCTCCGATGGCGTCGGTTTCGTCGGGCCGGAAACGGGGTTTTGATCACGGTTCATGGCTCGTCTCCCAACTCATCGACTTTCGCAAAGATTTCCGGGTAACGAACCAGGCTTTCCCTCGATACGGCACCCAACCGGCCGTCCGAACGCAGCGCCACTTCGTGTGTGGACTTCTCGATGCGAGTTGCCAGTAACGCACTGGCGTAGCGATGTTTTCCGGCGAGCTGATAAAGGTAAGACACGGAGCTCGCACAACCTTCGGCCACTTCGGCGCGCTCACGTTTCGAGGAAAGTTGAAGGAATCGTCGCAGGTCCATGCTGCTAAACTTTAGCAGCAGGAAAAACGGCCGACAGACGATTTTTGCTTGAAAATGTTTATCAATCTGCTAAATTCTAATGGACTTAGCCGCTTAGTGATTGACATGAAACGGCAACGTGAAGACATCCGCCTAAATAATCTCGAAATTCTGATCGCCGAGGCCGGTTCGGCAACGAAGCTCGCTCAACGCGCCGGCACCAGTGAGTCCTACATCAGCCAAGTACGGCGCAAGATGCGCACCGCCAAGGGCACGCCGCGTGGAATCGGCGACGAGCTGTCAGCAAGGCTCGAAACGGCCATGGCCAAACCACAGGGATGGATGGACGAACCGCATGAATTGAAAGCTCGAGTGTCCTACGCTCCAGGAACTGTTCGTGTCGCGAACTGGGTAACGATGTCTGGGAACGCCGCGCTCTCGATTCGAGGACCCGCACACGACGAACTGAGCATTGGCCAGGATGCTGAAGACATCCGCGCCAGTGCTCAACCGGTCGATGAGTCCGAGCACTCGAGAGGCGGATCACAGCTCACCGATAGGCAGGAGTTGCCTGTGGATCCAGCTGAATCCATCTGGGGTAAGCGTCTCACATCAGAACGCGTACCGGCAGAAACAAACATTGGCGCGGATGTCGTCACCTTGTGCCCGATCATTGATTGGTCACAGGTGCCAAATGATCAGGAAGGCGGCCTCAATCAACAGGGCCAGCGTTACGAAGGACTTCTTCCCTGCCCTGTACCGTGCAGTCAGCGGACCTATGTGCTGCGCGTCAAGGGCGCCAGCATGGAGCCGAAGTTTGGCAACGGCGATCTTGTCTTCGTCGACCCCGAGATCATCCCCGAGAGCGGCAAGTTTGTGATTGTGCACTCAGAGGGTTCCGATGAAGCCGATCTCAAACAGCTTATCGTCGAAGGCGGGCGTCAGTACTTGAAAGCCCTCAATCCGGATTGGCCGGACCGCATCAACGAGCTCAAGTCGAACGCGATGATTTGTGGCGTCGTGGTGTTCAAAGGCGAGATGGTATAACAAGCGCTGCCGCACCGACAGGGAAATCGCCCCGTCGGTCCCTAAGCGCACGCGCGCCTTTGTGGTCACACGATTCGTGTGCCACGAGTAACGCCCTCACCATAACGGCATTGTGCAGGATACTGTTGACGCGAAGCCCATACCCTGTTGGCCGCCCCCGTCTCGGCCAACTTCTCCTAGATTCGCGAACCTACGCAGAAACCGAGATTGAATTGGCTCACGTCAATTCTGCAAAGACAGCTTGATTGACGTCGAGAGACGCTGCCGGATCTGTGTGCCACCGCAACCAGGTGCACAAACGCCCAAGACCCGTAGTGCCTACTTTGGGCGCCAGAACTTGCGTATTCACAAGGATGCAGCACCAACACTTCTGAAGCTCAGCGGGATCCGGTCGACTAAGGCGCCCAGTGGGGTGAAGGCGGCGTTGCGGCGCGCTGCGAACTAAGCTTGTCCGCGGCCTCCTTTTGGGCATTCCACTGCGTCTGAACCGCTTTGTCATCTACCCAGCTTCCCATCGTGACGGTCAAAGCTTCGCCGACAGCTTGGCCCGCCAGTGCATAGTTCGGCGTGTGCCCGCCCAGTGCCGCCAAACCGGCCCGGATTTGGTCAGCGATGTAATCCAACGGGACATAGACCGTATGGTCGTCGATGTAGTCGTGCAGCGATTTCAGTGTCGCGTCGGCCTGCGCCCAGTCTGCACGCTCGTAGTTCTCCGGGTTCTTCCAATCGGCCGTCTCTTGATCGCTAAAACCCACTGCCTTTTCGGCGTTGTCGAGGTACCCCAGCGTCTTGGCAGAAGTCTGCGGCGCGTAAGGCATCGCCTGCGCAATCCGATCTATATCTGCGCGCAATGTGCGAAAGTATCCAGCCGTCAACAGCGGATCGTGATCGTGGATCGCCAGCCGCGCCTCCTTGATCGTGTGCATAAGGGAACGATACGGCACGGAACCGGTTGTCTCGGAGATAATGCTCAAAGCCATCCGCAATCGACTCACGGCCCAAGGGAGCATTTTCGCGGCGAGTGCGAGCTGAGCCTGTTGCAGTTGGTCAGTCACCAACCGGCCGGCTTGATAGACGCTACCGGCCAGCATTGGGTTGCGCCAGTCCGGCGGCATTGCGTACGCGCTGCCGTAAGCCTGCGCAACCGTGCTACCGGTAACCCACATTGCCGCGAGCGATGCAGCGAACAAGGATTTCTTCAGATCGTGCGTCGTATGATGCATTGCGTGTTTCTCCTTTACGCTGTTTGTACAGCGACAATGGTCGTCTAGGCACCAGAACCGTCGAGACAGTCATCGATACGGAGGCAATTTGCGGGCCAGCAGTCGAATGCACGTGTGCTCGGAGCCCGCCCGTAATCTCGCCGACCCCAGGTCGCAATCAACCAAACCCCTTGGGTCTGGAGAACCATACGGCGTCCTAGCCAGAGACGAATCGTCCAGGCTTACAACCTGCTCCCCGATTACGCCCCCTGTGGATAGAGCGGCGGCAACGGTGTGTTGGGCATTCTTCTGGCGCCGGCATTCTGAACCTCGCCAACAACCGGCGAAAATTGCTGCCACGCATCCGCACCGTCCCAGGGCCGAGCGTCCACGGCGTACAAGACACGATCGATCGCCGCCAGGGCTTCGTGCGTTTCGGCGGGCAGGCGCCGTGCAATATCTTCCAGACGCTGAGGCGGATCCTGTGGCCAGACCGCAGCCGCCCAAATGAGCAGCGCTTCACGCGCGGCCTTTGGGTCGTTATTGCGGCAGGCGCTTTCAAGCTGTCGAGTTGCTTTACCGAAATCCGGCCTTGTCGCAACCGGCGCAGTACTGTCAGCTGCCTTTACGCCGCTGCCACCCGATCGGGAACGCCACCACAGACCCGTGCTGACCAGCCACGCCAATGCAAACGTTGCAGCGAGCCATGGCCAAAACCCGGCGTCGACTACCGACTGAAAACCGGTCCGCGCCGCAAGCACACCGGAGTCGGCGAGGTCCTCCACGCCCGATTTCCTCGACGAAGACGCAGCCTCCGGAACCGTAGCACTGCCGTCATCTTGTCCCGGCACAGACGTCAACGGCGCGGCACCCGGAGCGGCCGGCAACACCTGTATTTCGCGCGCAGGGATGCGCGCCACCTGTGCTTCATTGGTCAGCGTATTCCACCAGGCAAGCTCGAACTGCGGCAGTGTCACGCGTCCCGTTTGCGACGGGACTAAGGCCGTCTTGATTACCTTCTGTGCGACCAGGGTTTCGCCATCAGCGCGCGTCTCGGTCTGAGCTTTGTCCGGATAGACACTGAATCCGGACACTGTGTCTTTCGCGAGGTCGGGCAGCTGCGCTGCGGTCAATCCCTGCGCGGTGATTACGAGGGTGCGGGTCACCGGTTCACCAACGCGAAACGTCGGCGGATTCGGTGACCAGGACTCATTCAGTGTCAGCGACTCAGCGGGCAGCCACGGAGTGGGCGAACCGACGGGGCGTGCCTGTACATCGAGTGTCACGAGGCGTCCACGAAGCTGTACCGGACGCGTCTGCTCAAAAATCCCACCCATATCGGCCAGCGGGCCGCTGCCGAAAATCCGATCAAAGTCGGCGATTGGGTCACGTCCGCCGAACATCCGGTCACGCAGACTGCTGCCGCGTCTACCGGGCTCAGGAATCTGCGCAGTCAAAAGCGGCGGTCCGATCTCGAGTGGACCGCTGTGCTGCGGAAAGATTGCATAGCGTCGTTCGATCGCCTTGTAGCTCTGCCCGTCCCGGTAGGTATCGAAATGCTTGTCCTCGCCGAGACGTTCCACGATCGCGTCCGCGGCAATCGGGTCGGTCAAACTGGCCTGACGCAACGGCACGCTCGCGAGCAGTCGTACTGTATAAACCACTTTGCCTTGTACGTACGGCGTGTCGGGTTCAGCATTGGTCTCTAGTATCACTGGCCGTGGCGCGCCACTCTTGGCCGCCTGTGCGGCCGGCAACACCTCGAGGCCCAAAGGTTCGCTCGTCGCGCTGCCGAGGTGCAACACCGGAACCTTCAGTTGTCCGGTGCGCTTCGGCGCGAGGGTCAGCTGCCATTCGCGCGAGCTGCTGGTCCGGCCATTGATAACTTGCAAACGAGTGCTTTGACTCTGCTGAACTACATCGAAAGCTTGCGCCAACGGCGACAGATCGGGGCTGCCGGTACCCTCACCGGGTGCGCTCAACGTGAGCGTGACTGTGTCACCTTCGGCGATGCGAGTCCGGTCGAGCCGTGCATCCAGCCCTGCGCCGATGGCAGCGGAGCTGAACAGCGTCAGCAACAGCCCCAAAGTAAAGACTCGTGAACGCTGAAACAAGGACATCACTAACCTCCTTCTGGTAACTGCCCATTGCGGCGAAGGTGTTGAAGCAGAAAACGTTGCCGCAACAGACCGGCCGGGTCGTCTTCTACTCGACGCAACAGCTGCTCCATGGCCTGCTGATCCTCAAGGTCCTGCCCGGCCACTTTCGCCGTGGCGGTAGCGCCGGGTATGGCCGATTCTCCACCGACAAGGTCGGCGAGCCCGGGTTCGTCCGCAGGTTGTGCATGCGCACTCCCGCTCCGCGGCATGGATGAGCTTGAATTCGATTCCGATGTATTGGCGAATGCATCGCCCGGCGAGGCGGGCGGCGGGACATTCGTCGACTCATCGCCACGGGTTGTAGCCGCGGCCTGGTGCTGCTCAGAATCACCTTCGCCTGGTTGTTCAGCCTGCCGGGCAGTGGACTGCGCGGATTCATCCGGTGTAGGAGAGCCTTGCCGGACCTGCGCCGCACCATGCTGCTGATCATCACTGTCAGCGGAGTCCAGCGGTTGCGATGCCGCCGACGCATTCTGCTGTGACTTTTGATCCGACGACGCTTGCTGACTGTGTGCGTCCTGCTGGTCCTTCTGGCCCTGCTGGTCTTGTTGATCCCGCTCACCTTGCTGTCCTTGTTGTCCTTGTTGTCCTTGTTGTCCTTGTTGTCCTTGTTGTCCTTGTTGTCCTTGTTGTCCTTGTTGTCCTTGTTGTCCTTGTTGTCCTTGTTGTCCTTGTTGTCCTTGTTGTCCTTGTTGTCCTTGTTGTCCTTGTTGTCCTTGTTGTCCTTGTTGTCCTTGTTCGCCTTGTTGTCCTTGTTCGCCTTGTTGTCCTTGTTCGCCTTGTTGTCCTTGTTCGCCTTGTCCGTCCTGCTGCTGAGACTGGCGCTGGTCCAACAAGGCCTGCACAAGCTCACGATTGTGACGAGCATCGGCGTCTTCAGGATCACGTTGCAGCGCTTGGTCATAAGCGCTTATGGCGTCCTCGAGTCGACCCAGGCGTGCCAGTGTATTGCCCCGGTTGTACCCGGCGTCGGCACCACTGCCGGATTCGAGCGACTGCAGGGCCTGGTCGTAGTTCCCGGCCTCGTACTGCGCGGCGGCGCGCCACTCGGGCTGTTCGAACAGTGCCGCAGCTTCTGCCGCCTCCCCGGCCTCAAGCTTCTGCAGGGCTTGTTGATCAGCTCGTGACCAGAGATCACCCCAGCTCAGCGCATAGGCGTCTGGCGGCGGCAGCAGGACGATAAGGAGAAGCAAAGGGCTGATCCAACCACGGCGAAAAGCGAGCGCGGCAAGCGGCAGCAGTGCGAGTAACAGCCATGGCCCCTCCTCACGCCATTGGTCGGCTTCGATGCCAGCCTGTTTCGCGCCCGTCGACGCCGACGTCCGCGGGTTCGGTAACAGCGCCTCAATATCCCTGTCGCCTGCCCCGGCGGTCACGTATCGACCACCGCCGGCTGTGGCAAGGGATTGCAAGGCATCGCGGTCGAGCTTGGGCAGCCGGATGGCTCCTTCGACATCCTTTGCGAATCCGCCATCCGCCAATGCGACCGGCGCACCTTTGGCGGTTCCTACGCCAAGTACCGACACTCGGTATCCGCCCGCGGCCAATCGGCGCGCGGCCTCGTTGGCTGCGGCCGGGTGATCCAGTCCGTCAGTGACCAGGATCACCTCGCCGTCGGGGGCATCGGCTTGCGACAAAAGATCCCCCGCCTCATCCAATGCGAGATCTGTACGACGGGAGCCCTGTACCGGCAGAAGACTGGTCTCGAGGCTCGGCACCTGGGCGGCGATCGTGTCGGTGTCAGCGGTCAACGGCGACACCACGTACGGTTCCGCACCGTAGGCAATCAACGCGGTTTGCCCGTCCTTCGTCTTTCGCAGGAGATCCAGTACCTCGAAGCGGGCGTGGACGAGACGCGAAGGCGACAGGTCGGTTGCGTTCATTGAAGGTGACAAGTCGAGTGCCACGACCCGAAACTGTTGCGCCTGATAGACGGGCTGCGGGAGGCGTTCCATCGTCGGACCGGCCAGCGCCAGGACCAGCAAGAGCCAAGCGATACTTAGCAAAGCGACGGGCAGACGTCGCACCTCACCACTGCCGTCGACCAACAACCGCGGCAACAAGTGTGGATCGACCAGCTTGCTCCAGGCTTGTGCATCGCCACATGTCCGCAGCAGACGCCAAGCCAGCATGGCAAGCGGAATCAACAACCACAGCCACAGTGGACGCAGAAAATGAAATTCAACGGGAGCCATCACGAATCACTCCAACCGACCGATAGGACCGTACGTCGCGTGGCAGTGCACCCACCGCCAATACGATACTGAGCAACAGAGCCACACCTGCCGGCCACATGAACAAGGCACGCATTGGGCGGAAGCTGCGACTGTCCCGAACGCTGGGTTCCAGTCGATCGAGTTCTGCGTAGACCCGCTCAAGTTGTGCTGCATCGGTGGCCTGGAAATAGCGACCGCCAGTGGTTTTCGCGATCGCCTGCAGCGTTGCCGGGTCGAGATCCGATCCTTGTTGCAACAGCATACCGAACGGTGAGCGCACGCCGACCGGACCACCGCCGATACCAATCGTGTAGATCCGCACGCTTGCCTGGGCGGCGAGTCGGGCGGCATCCAGCGGGGCGACACTGCCGGCGGTGTTCGCACCGTCGGTGAGCAGGATGAGGACGCGATTATCCTCCGGCTGCTGTCGGAGTCGCTTGACCGCAAGTGCGATCGCATCGCCAATGGCGGTCTCGCGACCCGCAAGGCCGATCACCGCCTCCTGCAACATGTTGCGCACGGTGTCGCGATCATATGTCAGCGGGGTCTGTAGATAGGCGCGGCTGCCGAACAGTATCAAACCGAGTCGGTCGCCGGCGCGCCGTTCGATAAAGCGCCCCGCAACAGCCTTGACCACATCGAGCCGGTCGGCCTTGCGGCCATTGAGACGGTAGTCCTGCTGCGCCATTGAGCCGGACACGTCCACCGCCAGCACCAGGTCACGGCCCGCCACCGGCAGTTGCACCGGCTCACCCAACCACTGTGGTCGCGCCGCCGCCAGTACCAAAAGAACCCAAGCCAACCAGGCAAGGACCCGCTGCCAACGCGCGATGCGGCTCGTCTTTCCTGAACCGGTACCGGCGACATCACCATAGAAGGGCAATCGCAGGGCGCGGTCGTGCTGAGACTGCGCTGGTGGCAACCAGCGGCGTACCAGCAGGGGAAGTGGCAGAACCAACAGGAGCCAGGGCCAGGCCAGCGTCATCATCTGCAGACCTCCTGGTTGTGGCGAATCCACTCCTGGACCAGCACCAGCAAATCTTCGGTGGAGACATCGACTGAAGGCCGATACGGGGCCTCGAGCAATTGTCGCCCGGGACCCGCCAGGAATCGCCCACCGCCACCGTGACGATCGAGGAACTTCAGCCAATCGTCGCCGGTCAGCGACGCGACCTCGCGGCGCGCGAAGGCCACCAGCGCGAAACGCCGCAGCAGCTTGGAGAGTCCACGAACGAAGGCCCGTGCATCACCGTGCTCTTTGAGGTTCGCGTGCAGTTGGCCCAGTTCACGTTCGGCCTGGCGCGCTGCGGCATGGCAGCGGCGCCGGCGTGCGATCCACCAGGCCGACGAGACCGCCGCCACCAGCAGCAACAAAGCCAATACCCACCAACCAGGAGCCGGCGGCCACCAGGACGGGGCATCAGGCAGGTGGTAAGCACGCAATCCGGCCAGCGGATCCGCGCCGGTCATTGCGCCGCCGGGCGTCACCGCACACCTCCCCGGAGTTTTCGACGCGGTTGCAGTCCCCGGCGCAACGACTCACCTACCGGCCAGTCGGTGCGTAGGTCGATCAGATGTGACTGATGGCGAAGGCTCAGGTTCTCAAGCAAGGTGGCGCGGTCAGCAAAGCGCCGATGCCAACGCGTCTGCAGCGCACCGTCCGCGGTGTTCAACACACCGCGCCGGGCACCGTCGATCACGGGATAGAGACCGGCCGGTGGCGCCTCCGCCTCCAATGGATCGAATACGTGCACCAGCACGACCTCATTGCCACAGCTCAGCCGGGCCAGCCACGCGCCGTCATCGAGCTGCAGTCCCGCAAAGTCGCTGAGTAAGAAGACCAGGCTGCCGGGGCGCACCATGTGCGCCAAGTGCTGCCCAGCAGCGCCGATGGATCCATAACCCCCCTCATCTCCCTGAATTGGGTCTTCGGAAAGCACCTTGAGCAGCGGTAGCAAGCCAACCGTGCGCGCCATTGGGCGGCGCTCGAAATGACGGGTCTCGTCAAACACCAGGCCGCCGACCCGATCGCCTTTGTCGGCCGCCGCCCAAGCCAGCAATGCCGCGGCCTGCGCGGCGATCACCGATTTGAACGCGACGCGCGTACCAAAGCGCATACTGGCGCCAATGTCGACCAACAGCCATACCGGCCGCTCCCGCTCCTCGCGGAATTGCTTGACATGCGGTTGACCGGATCGCGCAGTGACCCGCCAGTCCATGTTGCGTGGGTCGTCACCCGGTTGATAGACGCGGGATTCGTCGAACTCGACGCCGCGCCCGCGAAAGCGTGAGAGGTGGCCACCATTACGAGTGGCCAGGACTTGACCGCGCGGCGCGATGTCCAGTTGTCGCGCCTCTTCGCGTAAGGCGATCAAGGCCTGCAGTTCAATGCGGGTGCCATCGGTGGCGGAGGCTTGCGGCTGAGAATCCGGCATCATGCTGTCCACGTGAAGTCGTCGCTGCCCTCAAGGGACCGCTACCAACGCCAGCAACTCCTCGACGAATCCTTGCGCGCTGCGCCCCTCGGCTTCGGCTTGGTATGACAGCAGCACCCTGTGACGCAGCACATCCGGCGCTACGGCCTGAATATCTTCCGGTGACACATAGTCGTGACCTTTCAGCCAGGCCCGGGCGCGGGCACAGCGATCCAGCGCAAGCGTCGCTCGGGGGCTGGCACCAAAGCGCAGCCAGTCACTCAACGCGCCGCCATAAGCTGACGGGTTGCGACTGGTCATCACGAGCTGCACGAGGTAGTCCTCGACGTCTGGCGACATGAACAGCTCGAGAATCTCCCCGCGTGCGGCGAACACACTGTCTTGTGACAGGGTTTCCACGCTTGCGCTGTCGTCGAATGTCATCGCTTCGCGACGGTTCAACTTCAGAATGGCTTTTTCGACGTCGGCATTCGGGTAGCCCACCCGGACATGCATCAGGAATCGGTCGAGCTGCGCCTCGGGCAACGGATAGGTCCCCTCCTGCTCGATCGGGTTCTGTGTTGCCATGACCAGGAAAAGCGCCGGCAACGGGTAGGTCTCGCGGCCTACCGTGACCTGGCGTTCGCCCATCGCCTCGAGCAATGCCGACTGAACCTTGGCCGGGGCACGGTTGACCTCGTCCGCCAGTAGCAGATTGTGAAAGATGGGGCCTTTGTCGAACCGAAAGCTGCCGTCCTGGGGACGATAGATCTCGGTACCCGTCAGGTCTGCCGGGAGCAAGTCTGGGGTAAACTGGATGCGGTGAAAGTCGCCTTCCAAGCCGGACGCGAGTGCCTTCACCGCTTTCGTCTTTGCCAACCCGGGTGCGCCTTCAACCAACAAGTGGCCATCCGCCAGTAGTGCGATCAACAGTCGCTCAACCAACTCGGCCTGACCGAGAATCTGTTGCTCGACATGCTCCCGTAGCGCATCGAACTGAGTGCGCACCGTATTTTCGTGCGTGCGTTCACCCGGTGCTGCGGAAGACTGCACGCTACTGGTCGACATGCTCATGGATATACCTCCTGCGTTCACTGTCGTCTTGACAGGCGCGTTGCAGGTATCGTTCCAATGATCTGCATCCAGGACGAATCTCCATGATCGTGGAATCGATACGTGTTGAATGCGCGACACAACCCGCTCGTAGCGTGGGCCGTGCCAGCACGGCCGGCACGGTGGCCGCCGGCCTCTGGTTCCCACCAACCAGGTTTATGGACGAGATCAACCAAGTCATCGTGGCGACGCATTGCATGTCCTCGTCGTTCCACGTACGGACGTCGGTGGCACGGGAGATGCTGAGTTATCTGTATCGAACCTATTGCGCGAACGCGAGCAGGGAGACCTACGTCATGCTACGCCGAACCCCACCACGCATCCTGCGGGTGACGCCGGACCTCGTCAGTACCCAATGCGGCGCGCGCGAAGCGTCAGCATGGCGACTCAGGTGCCATTCACTCTTGGCAGAGCTGATCGGGTCACCGTCACAAGTACTACTTCGATACCGTGAGGTGAGACATGGGCGGTAAATTGAAGGGGGAGAAACATGTCGACGACCGCGGCTATGCGCGGCGCGTAGTGATCGCCGCCTCCGTGATTGGATTAGTGGGTCTGATCTACATTGGTTTGGCGATTCGTCAAACCGAACCGGACTATTATCGACCGGCTCACACCGCCTTGGTTGCGGCACGCCAACACCTGGAAGCGTCATTGGGACAGGAAACTGCCTTGCTGGAGCAGCTACAGGGATCACACAAAAACCTTGAAGCTGCGATTGCAGCGCTCGATGAGGCCAGTATCGACCCCGACGTTCGGAATGATGTGGCAGCCCTTCGCGCGCGGCTGCGTGCACTGGAGGACGTGGGCCGACTGCAGGATACCAGTCCTCAACAACTGCGCGAATCGTATCGCGCAATCAGTCACCAGCTCGGTGCGCTCATCGAAGAAATAGAACGGCGCCAGGACTAGCCGACGTTGTTCGCGGTGCCGGCGCCTTGTGTTTTCGGAGTATCTGCCAGAATCTGCATTGTCGCTCGTAGTCTGGTTTCCCGATGAGTCTGCTCGCTCTGCATCTCGCGACCTTGCTGGGTGGCGCCTTGGCCATCTTGCTCAGTGTGGACATCTTGCGCACACGACGCCCCCCGGCTGCCACCCTGGGATGGCTGGTGTTCATGCTCGCCCTACCCTGGCTTGCAGTACCGCTCTATCTGACCTTGGGCACGCGCAAACTGCGCGCCTATGCTGGCGAGAAGACACTCATCTTCCCGGTAAACGACGGCTTGGCTGAGCCATCGGATGACCTAGGCAAGGTACTGGCCAGTGCCGGCATCCCTCCGGCGCTGCCAGGGAACCGTGTGAGCTTTCACCCCGACGGTTTAGGTGCGTTGGAGGCGTTATTGGCACTGATCCACGACTCACGAACAAGTCTTGACGTGTGTATGTTCCTGTTCGCCGATGACAAAGCGGGTCGACGGATCATGAACGAGCTGGAAAAAGCTGCGGCGCGCGGCGTCAGCGTACGTATCCTGATCGACGGCGTGGGCTCGTTTCTGTTATCCAAGCAGCGACAACGCGAGCTGACCGATGCCGGCATCGCGGTAGCCCGATTCATCCCTGTATTGCATCGCCCTTTCCGCGGCCGCACCAACCTACGCAACCATCGTAAGTTTGCCATCGCCGATGGATCCCGCGTCTGGCTCGGCGGGCGAAATCTCGCCGATGAATATTTTGCGCAGGACGACGACTGGATTGATCTCAGTTTCGATATCGAGGGCCCGGTTGTGGAGCGCACGTCTCAGGTCTTTGCCGCTGACTGGCGGTTCGCAACAGGCGCCGCGACCGCTATACCAGCCGCGGTCCCGGCCATGGGTTCGAGCTCTATCCAGGTCATACCGTCTGGCCCCGACATGCCGGGAGAGCCGCTGCACGATGTACTGCTGACAGCCTTGTATGGGGCGAAGACAAGAATCCTGGCCGTGACACCTTACTTCGTGCCGGATGAAAGTCTGCAGCGCGCACTGTGTCTGGCCGCATTGCGCGGCGTGCGGGTACAACTGATCCTGCCGAGACAATCGAATCACCGCCTGGCCGACTTTACACGTAGCCGCTATCTGCGTGAGCTTTCGCACGCCGGCGCCCAGATCACTCTAGTGCCTGGCTCGATGGTCCACGCCAAAGCCCTCGTGATCGACGAAAGGCTGGCCTTTGCTGGGTCCGCCAACCTCGATCTGCGCAGTCTGTTCCTCAACTTCGAATTGGTTTGTCTGTTCAGCAGCCTCGGCGATATCCGCACGATTGCCGCTTGGTGGGAGCAGTTGAACCAGCAGGCCGCAACCTACGAACCGCAACCCGTCGGCACCCTGCGACAGGTTTTCGAGGGCTTGGCCCTCCTTATGGCCTTCCAACTGTGAGGATCGGCACAAGGCTTGGTCGTCGATGTGAGTTGAGACGAAGTACCCCTAAAACAGCCATCCCGCATTGCGCAGCAGCAGATATCCGGTCAACATGCCACCGAGGTGCGCGAAGTGCGCCATACCATTGGCTGTTCCGGTCACACCGGCTACCAACTCGACGATGCCGTAACCGATAACGAACCAGCGCGCCTTGACCGGTATGGGAGGGAACAACAACAGCAACTGCCGATCGGGATAGAGGTAACCGAACGCCAACAGTAAGCCGAAAACGCCTCCGGAAGCACCCACGATTGGGTAAGCTTCGACGCCGCGGGTCAGCAGAAAATCCGCAACGATCAGATGCATCAGAGCCGCACCGATAATGCACGTGAAGTAGAAGACGGCGAAACGTATTGAACCCCAGCGCCGCTCCAATGGGGCACCGAATAACCACAAAGCATACGTATTCAGCGCCAGGTGCAGGACACCACCGTGGAGAAACGCGTACGTAACGACCTGCCAGGGGTGAAACTCCGATGTGCCCAGCGTCACCGTCGTGGTCAGCCCCAAAGGCCAAAGCGCCAACCAGTCGATCAAGTGATTGCCGCCAGCAAGTTCCGCGAGGAAGACCAAGCCGCACACCGCCAGCACCGCGTTGGTGACAGGAAGCTCTCTCATGATGCGCCTCCCATCTGCGCTTCTACCAGTTCTGATCGGATGGTATGCATCATGATCACGTCGTCTTCTCCAGGTGCCCACCAAAACCGAGGCGCATGGCCGACAGCAGTCGATCGGCGAGGTCCGCCTCGCCACGCGAAGCAAACCGCTCGAATAGCGCAGTCGTCAGTACAGGCGCAGGCGCACCCGTTTCGATCGCTGCAAACGCAGTCCACCGCCCCTCACCAGAATCGGACACCCGCCCCGCAAACCCGTCCAGTGATGGATCGCCATGTAGTGCCTGTGCCGTCAGATCCAGCAACCAGGAAGCGATGACACTGCCGCGCCGCCAGACCTCGCTCACCTGGGCGAGGTCCAAGTCGAAGCAGTACGCCTTAGGATCCCCCAATGGGGCCGTCTCGGCGTCGGCATATGCTTTGTCGCGACCGACTCCGGCATGCCGCAGAATATTGAATCCCTCGGCGTATGCCGCCATCAATCCGTATTCGATACCGTTATGAACCATCTTGACGAAATGCCCCGCCCCGGCCGGTCCGCAATGCAACCAGCCCTGTTCCGCCGGCGACGGTTCCCCTTCGTTGCCCGGTGTACGTGGCTCGCTGAAACCGGGTGCGAGCGTCTGGAAAATCGGTGTCGCATGATCGACTGCCGCGCTGTCGCCACCGATCATCAGGCAGTAACCGCGCTCTCGGCCCCATACCCCGCCACTGGTACCGACATCGAGATAGAGGATGCCGTGCAGTGACAGCCTTTGCGCGCGCTCGATGTCGGCTTTGAAGTGGCTGTTGCCGCCATCTATCAGCACGTCACCCACCTGCAACTTCGCCGCCAGCTCATCGACAAGCTGATCAACCATTGCAGCTGGGACCATCAACCATACGACTCGCGGCGGTGCCAGTCGTGCAATGAACTCATCGATGCTGCGGACGCCGTCCGCACCCACCGACGACAGTGCTTCAATCGCCTCATCGGACTGGTCGTATACGACGCATTGATGGCCATCGGCGAGCAAACGCCGCGTCATGTTGGCGCCCATGCGCCCCAATCCAATCATTCCTATCTGCACAGTGATGCCTCCGCAGCGTTCGCGCAACCGACGACGACGGTTCGGTCGCCTTGACAGATGTAAGTACCACACCGCTACCGACCATCCGTCCATGACGGTCAGATGCCGTGATAGCGCACCCCGGTATCGAGGGTCAGGTCCGCGCGCAGTTGACGGATGGCGCCCAGTTCCGCCATGCGTCGCGAGATCGCACTGTCCGGGTCCTTGAGGTCACCGTAGGTCAGCGCTCGATGCCCTTCGCGTTCACAGGCCGCTGCACAAGCGGTCGTCCCATTGACGCCGTCGATGTGCTCCTGGTCCATGCGCACAACGCACAGCGTGCAGCTCTCCACCGTGCCCTTGCCGCTGGGGTTGTACGGCGTGTGATCGACCGTGTCGTAGGCAATGAAGGAACGGGCACCGTACGGGCAGGCCATCATGCAGTAGCGACAGCCGATACAGAGGTGTTTGTCCACCAAAACGATGCCATCCGCCCGCTTGAATGACGCACCCGTGGGGCAGACGTCCACGCACGGTGGTGATGCGCAATGCTGGCACATGACAGGGACGTTGATGCGGCGCTTACTCAAAGGGTCTTCCAGCTTGTAGATGCGCAACCATTGCGGATCAATCGCCGGACGCCCCGTATCGGGGAGACGATGCAGTCGATCACACGCCTCCACACACGCTCCGCATGCCGTGCACTTGTCCGCTTCAACCAGCATGCCCCAGCGCACACTGTCGCCGACTGGCTGATCGCCGAGCCGCTCCCCAGGAAAAGTCTCCTGATCCGCTGAAGGTGGAGGCCCGGAATCCCCCGTCTGCGCGGCACGAAGCAGTACGCCCGGTATCGACACCATCGCACCAGCCGTGAGCAGGCTGCTGAGAAAACGGCGACGTGCGCGGTCCGACAATCCGTTTCCCGGTTTCGCTTCTACATCGTTGTCGCTCATCGTCCCTCACCGTTCGTGTAGGCAGCGAAAGCACCCATATCAACCACGTTCGCCGCCTGCACACTCACTTTTGGCAGTATCGCGTCGTTCAACACCGCACCTCACGGCATCATCCAGGAATCGGCCCAGCCAAACGCTGGACCGCCGTACCACCAGTCGTCTTGTCGGGTCCAGTTGTCCCAGTCGGCGAGTGACTGCCGTCGCGCTACGGCATCCAGGTAGGTACGCTGCATATAATTGATGACAGGATCGGCCACTCCCTTGTCTCTCAGGCCTGCCAATTGCGCAGCGCTCAGCCGATAGGCGGTGCCGGATTCGCGCATTCGGTCGATGATCTCATGAGGGGGAACCCCCTCGTCACTCATCTGGACAACCTCTGGGACCGTTACAGCTGGAACGCTCTCACCTTCGAGCGTCGCGCATCCGCTCAGCAACGCGATCACGCCGAGCAATAGGGTAAATCGAGCATGCCGTAATGCGATTTCAGTATGTTTCATCAGTAGATGCTTCCGGGTTGAGTCTGACGTGACGCACAGCTGTTAGCTGACGCGCCGGGTGTCATGGTTCTGGCGACTGTGCTCAATGTTTCGCCGGCAATACGACGGCGACGAAACGACCCTGACCACGCAACAACAACACCGGCAGCGGCTTGTCGGCAGGGACTTCCTCAACCAGGTCGGAAAGATGCTGGATGCTGTCGATGGGCACCTGATCAAAGGCAACGATCACGTCACCCGTGTGCATACCGGCGTCGAATGCGCGCCCCGTGCTATCGACCTCACGCACCATAGCGCCGCCGTTGGGTAGGTCGAGCTCCCTGCGCTCGGCGTAGGTGGGATCGGATACTGTGACGCCAAGCGACGCAACGCCTACCACGTGCTCATTGCCGGCGTGGACGGGCGTTACAAACGGAAGCAGGCAAAGAATCACTGTGCCGACAAGGTTCTTTGTGTTCATGTTGGTACTCTCCAATTGTGTTGATCGGATGTGGCCGGCACGAGACCGCAGAAACCCTACAGCCAGGCCGCGACAACGAATTGCGATTCGCGATCAGGCCTCGATGACTGCCGTCTCGCTAGCTTTTTCCTGTTCCATCAGCTGCCTGGCTCGTGCAACCTCCTGCGCATCACCATGAGCGATGACCAGAAACCTATCCGCCTTGACGATGCTTTCGTACTTGACGACATCCTTCTTTGGCAGTCCCATACTGACCAGCGCCGCCCCCAGCGCGCTAATGCCACCCACGACGGCGGCACCTTGGGCTGCGGTCGCGAGCAGATGAATGAATGGTCCGGCAGCAGCTATCGGACCGATGCCCGGAACCCAAAAGAAGGCCGAGCCAAACAGCAAGCCCCACAGACCGCCCCAGACCAGGCCCGCACCGCCCCAGGTCTTGACACGGTCCCCGGTGGTATAGAAACCGACCGGATGTTCTTCCGAGTGGTAGCCCTTGCCGATGATGGATAGCTGGCGCAACGGAAAGCCGTTGGCCTCCATCGACTTGACAACGCGCTCCGCCTGCACATGCGTATCGAAAACACCGATTACGGCCTTGTCGTGCACATCAGTGTCGTGCGGTATTTGTGTTCCGTTCTCGGAATCTACCGAGGTCGTCGCCAACGGTGGATGAATGGTTTCACTGGTCACGATGTCACTCCTAGTCTGTAGATCGAACACGGCAGGTCGCCATCAATTGTTCGAGCTTGGATGAACTCAACGAAGCACAGGATGTGCCAAACGCGAACGCCCCACGGTACGGGCGTTGCCAGGATGGCAAGCAACCAGGTGGCGACGAGTTGGTGAAAATAAACCGGGGAAATTCAGCCGTTGGGGGATACGGCCCGAATGGTTTCAGTCGGTGACTGCAACCTTGATGGATGCACGTGTACGCCAGAAGCGGTACGTGCCCCAGCTTGCGGTCAGGAGGCTCACGGGGATTAGCGCGCCTCCTATGAGTTCTATAGCGATGTTGCCTTCGAACAGCTTCAGCAGTGTTATGCCCGATACCAACATCATCAAGGCTGTTCGCCACCAAGCCAACAAGGTACGCTCATTGGCCAGGCGCGTCCGGTCGATGGCCAGCTGGTCTCGAAGGATCAGGTTCTTGGCATTGCCGGCATAGAGTTGATACGTGGATGTGGACCACCTCATTGTTCAGCAACCACCTGTACGTTCATCGTTCGTCTTCCACTATTAGAGCCGTCTCGCCCGCCCGTGCGTCAGTCACTCGTCTTCAATCCGTACTTTTGCACACGGTAGCGCAGTTTCTCCCGGGTGGTGCCGAGCACCCGGGCGGTCAGGCTCACATTGTCACTGTTGCGCATCAGCGATTCGGTCAGAATACTGCGCTCCATCTCATCGAGGCTGATGCTGCCGTCCAACGGCAGGCAGATACGATCGCCGTCGGTCTGAGCGCCCGGTCTTGCTTCGGCTCCCGCTGCCTCTGCACTGTCCAGATGCAACCAACGCTCAGAAAACACCGGTCCGTCGGCGAGCAGCACGCAGCGTTCGACGAGATTACGTAGTTCACGTACGTTTCCTGGCCAACCGTAGGTACCGAGACGTTGCCACACGGTCGACGGCACCGTCTCCACCCGTTGCCCGGACCGGGCGTTGAACTCATCAATGAAAACGGGCAGAAGATCCTCCAAGTCTTCCCGACGATCGCGTAATGGCGGGACTGCCAGGCGAAACACGGCGAGACGATGGTAGAGATCCGCGCGAAACTCACCACTCGAGACACGCGCTTCCAACTTCTGGTTGGTGGCGGCGACAACCTGAACGTCAACATCCAGTTCGCGCTCGCCGCCCAGCCGGCGCACTCGCCGGTCTTCTATCGCTTTGAGTAGCTTGGTTTGAAGATCCAGTTCCAGTTCACCCAGTTCGTCCAGGAACAAGGTGCCACCATTGGCCTGTTCGATCAGGCCGCGGCGGCGACCCTTTGCGCCGGTAAAGGCGCCAGTCTCGTGTCCGAACAGCTCAGCCTCCATCAGCTCCCTCGGCAGCGCCGCACAGTTGACTTCGATCAACGGCCCGCTGGCACGCGGTCCAGCGTAATGCAAGATCCGCGCTACAAGGCCCTTTCCGGTCCCAGTTTCGCCGGTGATCAGCAGCGCGGAAAAGGGAACATTGGCCAGCCGGCCGAGCATATCCCTCACCTCGCGTGCCGCCTTGCTACGGCCGACGAAGGCATCCGGCGAGTAACGGTCGCCTCGGGTACGCTCTTCATCCTGCAGCCGCCGTTGCGCCCGCGCGCTGCGTGCAGCACCTGCCACGACAATTTGCAGGCGTTCCTGGTCACAGGGCTTTTCCAGGAAATCAAATGCACCAAGCTTGAGTGCGCGCACCGACTCGGGGACACCACCATAGGCGGTGAGCAGTATCCATTCGCTCAACAACCCTTTGGCACGCACCTTTTCAAGTAGATCCAGGGCGTTGCCATCGGGCAGGTTCATGTCCGACAGTACAACAAGCGGTTCCAGGTGCTGCTCGAATAGAAAACGCTCTGCCTGCTTGAGGTCCGTTGCGTGCACAGCATCCCAGCCACTGCCCGAAAACTCGTCGCACAGTTCGGCGCCCAGGAGCGGCTCGTCTTCGATAACCAACAGAGTGTCAGGCATTTGATTCTTCTCCCGATTCAGCGGGCGGACCGCAAGGCAGGCGCAAGGTTACCCGCGCGCCGCGTGGTGAACGATTTTCTAGTGTTAGATCGCCATCGAGGTCGCGGACAAAGCGGCGCACCATGGCCAACCCGAGTCCAGTACCTCCGGCGCGGTTCGTTGCGAAAGGACGAATGCCCGCGCGCAGCATCTCCTCGGGAAATCCTGGCCCCTCGTCGCTGATCTCGATGATCAGCTGACCGTCCAGCCTGGCGCCAGCAATTTCGATCCGTCCCTCTTCGCCTTGAATCTGCACCGCATTAAGCAACAGATTGAGCAGTGCCTGGCGCAGCCCGGCCGCGGGTAGTACACACTGCATTCCTTCGTCAATACGCGACTCCAGGGCGATCTTTGGCGGTGTTTGGTAGCGCATGAGCTCGAGTAACTGGTCCACGGTATCGCGGATACTCAGGTTGACGAACGGCTCTGGCGCGTGACGTGCTGCATCGACCTGCTCGGTCAGCAGATGGGTAATGCGTTTGAGTTCTACGATGACCGAGGTCATCCGCGCCGCCTGATCGCCGTCACCCAACTGCTTGTGCATCTTGGAACAGGCCAGCTGGATGCCTGCCAACGGATTGCGTAGCTCGTGCGCAAGGCCAGCGGATACCGCACCGACCGCGGCAAGGCGCTCGGCACGCGACAGTTCCCGACTCTGCGCAAGCAACGCCTCAGTCGCCTCTCGCACGCGGCGCTCCAGCGTTTGTTCACGGTCTTCGTGTTCGGCCTCCAGTTGCTGAAGGCGGGAAACCAAGCCGTTGAAACTGTGCAAGGCGGGCCTGGCTAGCTTGGCGCTTCGGTTCAGCACGTCGTCGGGCACCAGGCGAAAATCCTGCTCAGCCAAACGGTTGAGCAGGTGCTGCAGATCCGCAAGGGGCTGTTCGAAGCGGTGCTGCAACAGTAACAAGGCTGCCCCACCTCCCAACGGTAGCACCACCAGCAACAACACCGCCAAGCGCAGTTCCACCCGCGTACTCTCGGTCAGACTCACCAAAAGACCGTCATGCTGCTCGCGCTCATTGGCAAGCACCGCCCGCACTTGCGCCAACGTCTCGAACAGGATCTCCACGGAACCTGGCTTGGTTTGCGCGATGCGCTGCACGATATGGTTGAGTCGTCGCTGGGTGTCGGGATGCAGCGCGCCTTCCAGCAGCGAGATCTCACGTACCTGCTCTCTCAGCTGCTCAAGCTCAGTTTGGTCGATGCGCGCTCCACGTAGGCCTTTGAGCAGCGTTTGCTCCATCGTCAAACCGACATCCTGGATCCGCGCGATGTGCGCCAAGTGTTCCTGTACAGGTCCCAGTCGATCCAGGCTGCGCCAGGACATCACCACCAAGCCAACCAACACGACCAACATCAGTACGGCCGTGAAGATAAGCGGGAGCCAGAAGATGCGTCGAACGGATAAGCGTCCCAACGACAGGTGAACGTTGGGCGGGCTCACGGCAAGCCCTGCCCTTGAGCGCCGTCAATCTTCAGTTGAACTTTTATCGACATCGCATGCCTACTCGACCGAAAACCCGCTGTCAAAATCCCTGAATCGCAGGCAGTGCTCGTTGCAAGCTGCGTGCCGCCACAATCTCGCATTCGTCGCCACGTGTTGAGGCCACTTCCGTTCGTTCGCCTGGTTCATGATACCCGCGGTCTGGTTTGAATAAACCAATACTTTCGATCGTCACGGGTCGTCCGACGCGAATCCTCCGGTCGGCACGCACCTAACGGGAACATTGGAAGCCGGCACAAAATTCGCTTGGGTCATCGTCATACAGTCACACACAGGATCCTGCGAATGGACATCGATGCGTTTCGGAATCCGAGCCTCGCTTGGCTTACTTGGCTCCCGCTGGTGGTCGTCGCAGCGATGATGCTGATTTCACGGTTGCGCTTGAGTACGGACAAAGGTCCGCGTGGCGCCGAATCGCCCGCGACCGATCGGCGATCGTCACCAGGTGGCAACCCACCACCTGCGCCGCAGTCGGTGGCCGTCTGGTGGGCATTGCTGATCGCGCTGGTGGGCTGGAATCTGGCGGGTATGTTCATGAATCAGCAGACCCCAACGGTCGCCAAGGTGCCGTACAGCAGCTTCGTCGCTGAGGTCAAAGCCGGCAACGTCGAGCGAGTTGGCATCCAGGGCAGTGAGATCATCGGCAAACTGCGCAGGGCGCGCGACTGGGACCGGCACACAGGTCAGTTGAGTACGGTGACACCTGCCAAAGCGTCCCCAGGCACAGCCAATCCAGCGACGAAGGCCGACAAATCGGGGGCCGTGCAGACAAAGAAGGCGTCACCCGCCGTAACGAGCACGCCGGCCAAAGAGAAAGACGCCGTACCCAAGGCCCAGGTGGTCGACTTCACCACAGTGTTCCCGAGTTCCGTTGGAGACCCGCGGCTCCTGCCCCTCCTGGAGACCAATGCGGTCGAAATCGTCGCGGTGCCCAAGCCGCCGCATTGGTTCGCGGGCCTGCTCGGCACGCTCCTGCCCACGGCGCTACTTGTAGGTTTCTTCTGGTGGATGGGTCGGCGCGCCATGAAACAACAGCAGAGTATCTTCGGCACCGGCCAGTCGCAAGCACGTCGCTTCAACCGCGAACAGGCGCCCGCCGTCACCTTTGCCGATGTCGCCGGCGCCGATGCCGCCAAGGGGCAGCTGCAAGAGATCGTCTCCATCCTGAAATTCCCCGATCGGTACCGTTCCCTTGGCGCACGCATCCCCCGTGGCGTGTTGCTCGCCGGTCCGCCAGGTACCGGCAAGACCTTGCTTGCACGCGCGGTCGCCGGTGAGGCACAGGTGCCATTCTTTTCAATCAGCGGATCGGAGTTCGTCGAGATGTTCGTCGGCGTCGGTGCCAGCCGTGTCCGCAACCTGTTCAAGGAGGTCAAGGAAGCCGCACCGGCGATACTGTTTGTGGACGAACTCGATGCCGTGGGCCGCCGCCGCGGCGCTGGGCTCGGGCAGGTGAACGATGAACGCGAACAGACCCTCAATCAGCTCCTGGTCGAGATGGACGGATTCGACGACCGCATTAACGTCATTGTGCTGGCCGCCACCAACCGGCCCGACGTGCTTGATCCGGCGCTGCGCCGTCCCGGACGGTTTGATCGGGAAGTCGTGGTTGGTCTGCCCGACCTTGCTGGTCGGCGCGGCATCCTTGGCATCCACAGTCAGCCGCTGGCGTTGGCCGACAACGTTGACCTCGATGTATTGGCCGCCATCACCATGGGCATGAGCGGCGCACAGCTCGCCAATCTGTGCAACGAAGCGGCGCTGGTCGCCGCGCGTGAGGGCCACGACGAGATCGCACGTAAAGACTTCGAAATCGCCCTCGACCGCATCGTACTGGGTGACATCAGGCCGCTCGCACTGGATCCCGCCGCGCGTCGCGTGATCGCGTACCACGAGAGCGGCCATGCTCTCGTTGCCTGGTTGACCCCCGGTGCCGACCCCGTACACAAAGTGACGATCGTGCCACATGGCATGGCACTCGGTGTGACCGAACAACGTCCCTCCGAAGACCTTTACAACCTCTCGCGGGAGTATCTTGGCGCACGCCTGCGCGTGATGCTGGGTGGACGCACCGCCGAAGAAACGGCCATCGGCGAGATCACCACCGGCGCCGAGAACGACCTGATCCAGGCCACTCGACTGGCCCGGCGCATGGTGACGGCCTGGGGCATGAGCGAACTGGGGCTGGCGGCCTACGAATCCTCGGGAGAGGACCGATTTCTGGGTTATGAGTTAGGTCAGGGGCGGCCCTACAGCGAGGATACAGCGCGGCGCGTGGATGCCGAGATCGAACGCCTGCTCTCCGAAAGCCACGATGCCGTGCGCAGGCTGCTGGAAGCAGCACGCGAGCGACTCGATCGACTTGCTTCTGCGTTGCTGGAGAAAGAGACGGTGGAATACGATGACCTGCTGCGGCTGCTGGGTCCAAGACCCGAGACCCCGGATGAACCGAGGCAGCGGTACGAATCGGCTACTGCACCTTTTTGATGTATTTACATGCCAAACAGCCAACGATGCAACAGCCTGTCGGGAGCCAGTGCAAACAACCCAGCTGCAACAGCTCCGGTATACAGAAGGATCATGCTCCGCCGGTGTTTACCCACAGAGTGATTTCTCGCCGCCAGGTAACCTGCTGGTACTGTGTACAATACCAGCAGGCTGAGACCGTGTAGCCACCCGAACTTTCCGAAGACCTGAGGGCCAACCTTCGCCGGCATGAACAGGGTCACGACCCCGGTGGCGAACATGAGCATCAGGTATACTTTACCCGCATGTCGGTGTTTGGGGTCTCCTTTCTCTCTCGTCAGCAGGAATGCACCCACAAGCAGTGCTGGCACTACGGTGGCCAGATGGACGTAAGCCAA
The DNA here is from genome assembly GCA_024235395.1 of Chromatiaceae bacterium. NCBI lineage: Bacteria > Pseudomonadati > Pseudomonadota > Gammaproteobacteria > Chromatiales > Chromatiaceae > Chromatiaceae bacterium. The sequence continues at coordinate 1,112,888 of JACKMK010000002.1, read as the reverse complement.
TTGCAAATAACTCATCGGACGATCCCGATGCTCGCTGACCGACAACGCGAAAGAACAGTGCATCGTCCCCACTGATACCGCCCCACCCTGTTGATCCGGCGATCGACACGGGTGCACCTTTTCACGGACTGCCTGCCGCCGAAACATGCGCACCGATAGCGTCGACCAAGTCGTAGAGCGCATCGGGAGAAAGTGGATCACTGATCGACAACCCGCGTGCGGTGTTGGCCAGATCGCCGGCACCAGAGAGACCCTGTAGGCGCGCTGCCACCGAGCGCAACCAGCCGCGCGCCTGATCCGGATTTTCCGGCGCCGTCTTAATCGCCTTGACGGCGTCCGTGTATGCCGATATCCAATCATTTGCCCCAACCGTCGTGACCCACCGAATCGATGCAAGCGCACTACGCAGCGCCTCGTGAACGCCGGGCCAATAAGGCGGCGCCGGATCGACGGCATCGTCCGCGGCACGCAGATCAGCGCGTATCGTGGCCAGTGGCAATAGCGTGAAGTGCCGCACCACGGACTGTTCGATCGTATCGAGCGCTGCACGGACCTTGCTCTTGTCGCCGGCCTGTGCGGCTGCAACCCCTTTGTCGATTGCGGACTTCGTTGCCTGATAGCGTTTGACTGGCAGCGCCACACGGAACGTCTCCAACTCGGCTTGCAGGGGTAACCAAAGTCCCTTGTCAAGGGTCTTTCCGCTTCGCTTGAGGTCTTCGCGAATAATCGCGGACTGCTGCATCAGCGCCTGCAGCGCGGATGATGTGTACAGCGAATCGACGATACGGTTGGCATTGTTCAAGCCCAAACGCATGTCGATGTTATCGTGCTGCTCGGCGGCACGCAGCGCAAGCAGCAGATTTTTGTACAGCGCACGCGCCTTGCCCAGCGTCTCCGAATCGATACCTTCAACCGGTTGCTCAGACTCGATTGTCTTAACTCCGGCGACATCTTGCTCGCTCACTGCCGTCCCGGCATTCGACGCGAAGTCTTTAGCCGGCGGCACCGATAGCGCCGGCGCCGGCGGCGGCGTCTCGTAGTATGCGGGCGCTCGCACATCCGTCGCCCCTGCATAGGCTCCAGCGAGGCCTAGCCCGGTCGTCAACAGCACCGCGGTAAAGCGACTCTTCGTAATACGGTTCATGACAGCAGCTCCAGTCGATGCGCCTTGCCTCGCCCCGACCAACCTGAGCGACGCGCAAGCGCGAAACAAGTTCTGTAGATAGGATGAAGTAGCCAGCGCGGCGTTTGCTTCGGCAAACGTGGCCCGGCCGTCAGGGCATCACGCCTTTCCCGACTTCCTCCCAGTAGCGATCTCGTGCGCGCGTCTGCTCGAATGCGATCTGAGAACGCAGGTCGCCAAGCAAGCGTTGCAAATCGTCGACTACGGGCTTTCCAGACGACGCCTTCCTTGATAACGCAGCGGCCTCCTGAGCCAATGGCCTGGTCTCCGGTGACCTCGAGAGTTTGGTTACGGCTCGCCCGACGTAAGCGACAATCTGCTGCTGAACAAGTGACCCTTTCCCAATGAGTGCAAGCCGGTGAGCGTTGATGACATCAGAATAGGCACCGGCCAGACCGGACACCGGGACGTGCGCGTACCAACGAATGGCGGCTGTGGCATGGTTTACCAAGTCAATCACACTGTCCCAGTTCGGCGGATCTGCGTATGCTGCGCGCAATGCTGCATCGAGTAGCGCACTCATACGCTGAAGTGGAAACACACCCAGCGAATAACTCAACGTTGAAGTCACTTGGTCGAGATGCGCTTTAGCACGATCACGGTCCCCCTGCGTCGCCGCCTGCTTTCCACTCTGAACGGCAGCGCGGACCTGGTGCTGAACGTCGACTGGTGCGTCCTTGATCGATTCGTCGATGTCGACCTGCACCGGAACCCACAACTGGTGATCAAGTGGCTTTCTGCTGTCCGACAGATCGTTTCGAATGATCCGCAACTGCGCCAACAGTGCGGTCTGCTCCTCTGGAAGCTGCAGCGTGGCCAGATCGTCGACTGCCTCTTGCAGCGCGATGCGCAATAGCGCGGGTTGCTTATCTCGCGCTGCGGACCGGGCGTTCTGCAGACTGGCATACAGATCCCGACCCAGTTGCAGTGACACGGGATCGTAATAAAGAGGGGCCTGCTCTTTGCTGTACTGCACGACGCCGGGTGGCCGCGCATCCTCGGTCAGTAAGCCATCATCGGGCTCACTTGCCGCGAAACCTCCCATCGGGGCCGCCACTAGCAACGCGATCAGTGCCAGTTTGTTCGGTAGCTGTCTGTACAGCTCCAGGTATCGCATGCTCAAACCCTCCTCAATTCCATCCAAGACCTGCACACGTGGGTTTCACGGTGCCGCTGCCGATGCGCAGGCAAAGCGCTACTGGTTTGATTGAGTCGATGCAGATTGGGTGCCAATGCACGAGTTGATGCATTTCACCCCGGGTCAAACGGCGGATCGTGGACAGGCGCATCGCCGGCGCACAGCGCATTTGGCGAATATGCCCCGAATACATCGGCTCATTTTCCCCAACGCAATCCGACTGCTTACGCGTCCGGCAGGTCGCGCCCCCTGAACGAGAACATCCGGCGCACGAGCGCTTCGCCCCGAAAATCATGCAGCCAGGCCATGCCGGCGTGGCCGACGAGATAGGCCCACATGAATGTCGCGAGAATCTGGTGAACTTCCAGAGCCGGTAGCGCCCACCCGGCAATCTCCCCCGGTTCCGACATACCGAGCCAGACCAGCGAGCCGGTGAACGCCATACCCAGCGCACACAACGCGCCCAGGCCGTGGACGGCGCGTGCGATCAGGTAGCCATCGCTGTCGTCGGGCATGCTTAGATTGCGCGCTGCGATCAGGGCGCGGCGACCAGCCGTAAACAACGCGCTTCTTTCCACGGTCGAGAACCAGGGGAACAGCGCTCCTAGGCCGTCCTCTTGCCGCCGCACGAACAACCACGCAAACCAGGCGAGTGTCAACGACATCAGCAGCAAACCGACCATCTCATGGAGTTCGAAGCCAATTGTCTCAAGCCAGGGGTATTCAATCCCGGACTTCGGTTTCTGCATGAACGTCGAGAGCAACAGTTGGAGGGTCACACCAAACGACAATCCGATGTGAAGCAGGCGCGTGACGAGGGAATGACGGAATCGCTTGTACATCGCTGCTTCTTAGCGCGCCAACAATCTGTCGATTACGCGTCCGCTCGCAGCGTCCACGTCGATCGTTTCAACACGCCGTCCTGACAAGACGTCCACGGTGTAGACGCCATTTGCGCCTTGCTTGCGGTAATCCGCTTTGAGCGCTTGGCCACCGGCGCGCCGCTCCGCGGCACGAATCGCCCGGGCCAACCCGCCTCGTTTGTCGTCCCGATCGTCCATCAGCAGAACGCGCTCTTTGCTGATCCAGTTCAGCATGAAATCGGGATCGGCATCGAGGACCTTGCCGGATGCCGGGTCTACCGTTAATGCCAAGCCTCCGTCCGGCCCGGCAGTCGTGACCCGGTAATACAGCACCCCCATCGCGGTCTTCCAGCGTAGCACCACGCGCGGGCTGACCGGAGAAGCTCTCAGCGGTCGACACCACGTCGGCCAGGCCGGGCGCTTGCCCGGCAAAGGCGGCTGTCGTGAAAGTCAGGAGTATCAGGCAGGCGGTCAAGCGGCAAACGGTAGGCAAGTGGATTTTCATCTGCATTCTCTCTCTTGAAGTACATCCCGGGGGAACTGGTGCGATACCCTCGGGTGAGCGCTGAGTAACGTCACCCCCCGAGCTTCTAAGCTAACGCTGTGGTGTAAACGCAATCTGCGACCAGCTTTTCCTTGGGACTACAACCAGCCCTTACGGCGAAAAAACCAGAGCATGCCCGCGGCCACCATCAGCATGAAGACCAATACCGCAGGGTATCCGTATCGCCAGTGTGTCAGCGGCATTGCCCAAGGACTGGTGGTATCAACGACGAAGTTCATGCCGTAAAGACCGGTGACAAACGTCAGTGGAATGAAAATGGTCGAAATGATCGTCAGGACACGCATGATGTCATTCAAGCGATGGCTCGCACTGGACAGATAGACATCCAGAAGGCTGACCGCCAGTTCGCGGTGGGCTTCAACGAGGTCCACTTGAAATAGCACATGATCGTGGACATCCTTCAGATACGGCAGAAGGTCGGAGCCGATCCGTGAACTGCCCAATAACATCAAGCGGTTGAGCATCTCCCGGGTTGGCCAGAGCCCGCGGCCCAATTGCAGCAGATCGCGTTTCAACTGGTAGATGTGCGTCAACGTGTCGGGGCCGGGACATTCGAGCAGATTCTCTTCTAACTTCTCGGCGTGCTCCCCGAGCATGTCCAGCAAGGGGAACCCCTGGTCTACTACATAGTCCAGCAGCGCGTGAAACAGTCGCTCGACGCCACCCTCTGCCAACGGAGCATGCTGGTCCGCGAGGCGCCGACGGATTGGGGCGAACAGATCGTCTTCCGACTCGTGGATGCTGACGACGAATCGTTCGCCCAGGAACAGGCTGACCTGCTCCAGGCGCACGTCACCGCCCACCCAGTACGGCCGGATCAGGACCACGAACAGTACGTCGCCATAGTCGTCCAGTTTCGGACGCTGGCCACCCGTGACAACATCCTCGAGCGCTAGTTCATGCAATCCCAAACGATCACGCAGTCGCTCGAGGCTTCCTGCTCGTGGCACACCTGTGATGTCCAGCCACAGATCGTCCTTCCATTGTGACGGAGGATCACACGTGGCCGCTTGCTCCTCCTCGAACACGCCAGAGGAACCAAAATGTACAGTGTGACAACGAAAGGATGCACCAGACTCAGAAGTGGACTGTAACAATGATCCTGGCGGTGTTCCTGGACTCCGATAACGCTTGCCGTGCAAAAATCGTCGCTTTCCCACCTTGTTTGCTCTCCCGACGCTCCGTGGTTTAACCCGCCACCCGGATCGACATCGACCTGGATCGCTCTACGTCGCCAATCCCGGCAGCAGTGATGTCAACCCATGGGCAATGAACTCCACCGCGATGGCGGCGAGGAGCAGCCCCATGATGCGGGTCGCGATATTGATGCCCGTGGTGCCCAGTAAAGCAGCCACCCGGTCACCCAGACGCAATGCCAGCCATACCAGCGTGGCGACCAGGCAGACCTCGAGCACCAGCACCCCTGTCTGCTTCCAGTCGGAGCTGCTGTGCGCGTAGATGATCACCGTGCTGATCGCACCGGGTCCGGCCAGCAACGGTATGCCGAGCGGTACGACACCCACCTGCTCCTTTTCCTGTGCTTCGTTCGCCTCTTCGTCGGTGTGTCGCGCACCGCTCATGCGTGCGTGCAGCATCGCAATGGCCATCAACAGAATCAGGATGCCACCGCCGACTTGAAATGCTGGCAGGCTGATGCCAAACAGCTTCAGCAGGGCCTGTCCGCCCACCGCCGCCACACTCAGCACGACCGCAACCGTCAGCGCAGCGTGATACGCCGTCGCGCGTCGCTGAGCACCGTCTTCGCCACCGGTCAGTGCGGCAAACGCCGGTACCGCGAGCAGCGGGTTCACGATGACGGTCAACCCGACCAGTGAATGTATCCAGTTATGCCACTCAGCCATGCTGCCCACCATGGGATCGCTGACGATCTTCGATGACGATGAACTGAGCTTTCACACTACAGGGGTGCCCGTTTGCAAGACTGCCGCGTGACCATCGCCGTAACCACCACGCGCGAACGCCCGCAGAAAAGATGCAGAAGCCCAACCCAGGCAACACCCAAACGGGTATCGGGAACCCGCGCACGATGGCCTCACTCCATCCAGGCCCGGGCCGGTTGAACACGTTCTGTTGCGGCATCTTCGCTACCTCTCTAGTGAATTCATTAGCAGGATTCGGACCATGCGACGGTAACCTATCCGGCGCTCCCACCGACCGCCGGATCGCTTCCCGGTGGTGACTTTGACCCAGAGGTCGCGGTTGATACAGCCCAATCCAGGCGCTACTTCGAGCGGTGCCCTTTAAGCCTAGTGGGCCAAGCTGATGTGGAACGGACCTTGAATGATCCACAGTAGATTCACTGACCGCCGGAAGGACATCCCGATGAACCCCATCAAGACGTTGACCACTCTCGGTCAAGCTGTGTGGCTCGACTATATTCGCCGCGGACTGCTCGACAGTGGTGGCCTGGAGAAACTGATCCAGGACGATGGAATCAGCGGCGTAACATCGAATCCGGCGATCTTCCAGAAGGCAATCGCCGGGAGTCGGGACTACGCCTCGGCAATCGCCGCCATAGCCCATCAACAGGCCTTGGACGATGAAGGAGTATACGAGCGGCTCGCCATCGCGGACGTGCAACGGGCCGCGGATCTGCTCCGCCCGGTGTATCAGAAGTCCAAGGCCCGCGACGGCTACGTCAGCCTCGAGGTGTCACCTCGCCTCGCGATGAACGTATCGGCCACCTGCGCGGCGGCACGCCGGCTCTGGAAGGAGGTCGATCGCCCCAACCTGATGATAAAGGTTCCCGCGACGCCAGCCGGCATTGAGGCCGTCGAGGAACTGGTCGCCGAGGGACTGAACGTCAATGTCACGCTGTTGTTTTCGTTGATGGTCTATGAACAGGTTGCCGAGTGCTACCTGCGAGGACTGGAGCGTCGCCGCCATGCCGGACTGTCGCTGGAGCACACTGTTTCTGTCGCGAGCTTCTTTCTAAGCCGGATCGACACCGCCGTGGACGCCCGAATCAAGGATCGAGTCGCCAACGGTCCCGGTGATATCGAGCGTTCGATGCTGGAAGCCGCCGCAGGTCAGACGGCTGTCGCCTGCGCACGGCTCGCCTATCAACGTTGGCGCCAGATCTTCAATGGACCACGATGGGATGCATTGGCGGCAGCAGGCGCACGTCCACAGCGTCTCTTGTGGGCCAGCACAAGCACCAAGAACCCGGCGTATGACGACATACGCTACGTCGAGATGCTCGTTGGTCAGGAAACGGTCAACACCGTTCCCCCAGCAACGCTCGATGCCTATCGTGATCACGGTCGTCCACGTCTGACCTTGGAAACCGGCCTGGATGCCGCGGCACATACACTCGAAAACCTGGATCGGGTTGGCATCGACCTGGCCGGAATTACCGACACGCTCCTGAACGAGGGCTTGGAACAGTTCAACACTGCTTATAGCCGATTGCTCGACACCGTCTCTGCTGCACGTAAGCAAGCAATACAGGCACCGATCGACCACCAAACCCTGCATCTGCCGGCTGCGCTGGACGCACGACTCGGCCAACTGCTGAAAGAGTGGCACGAAGACCGCACCGTGGACCGGCTCTGGTCGCGTGATGCCACATTGTGGACGGGGCGAGGCGAGAACCAGTGGCTGGAATGGTTGGACATTGTACCAGCCCAAATCGGTCGCCTGGCCGATTTGCGCAGCATCGGCCATCTGTTCGAGGGACAGTACTTCGAGTACATGGTCCTACTTGGCATGGGCGGTTCCAGCCTAGCGGCTGAAGTATTCGGAAGTGTGTTCGGGAGCGCGTCCGCCCATCCGTCACTGATCGTGCTGGACGGCACCGACCCCGATCAGACACTTCGTGTTGAACGAGCCATCGATCTGGATCGGACGTTGTTCATCGTCTCCAGCAAATCCGGGACGACATTGGAACCCGACATGCTGGCCGATTATTTTCTTGACCGCCTCACGGAGAAGATCGGCGAACAACGAGCCCCGCTACATTTCATCGCGATCACAGACCCAGGGTCGCCGTTGGAACGCCGCGCCCTCGCCCGTGGTTTTCGGGCGGTCTATCACGGTCGCCGCGGTATTGGTGGACGCTATTCCGCTCTATCCGATTTCGGCATGGTGCCGGCCTCGATGCTTGGCATTGACCTTGAGCGCTTCCTGGAACGCACGGCGATCATGGTCGAGGCCTGTGCCGTCGCGACCCCCGCGGCAGAAAATCCTGCGGTTGTGCTCGGTCTCTGCCTGGGAGCTGCACGCCAGGCCGGATGGGACAAGGTGACGTTCATTGCGACGCCCGGCATCGAGTCGCTTGGCGGCTGGCTGGAGCAGCTGTTGGCGGAATCCACCGGCAAGTTCGGTACGGGGCTGATACCAGTCAACGGCGAGGAACCGGGTGTGCCCGAGTCCTACGGTGAAGACCGATTGTTCGTCCAGTTGCGGCTGGCAACGGAACACGACCCCGAACAGGATGCAGTGGTCGATCATCTGGTCGATGCCGGCCACCCGGTTGTGCGTATCGATATCACCGACCAGTACGATCTCGGCCAGGAGTTCTTCCGCTGGGAATTCGCCACCGCTGTGGCCGGCGCGGTGATGCACCTCAACCCATTCGACCAACCGGATGTCGAGGGCGCCAAGCTGGCCGCCCGACAGATAGCGACCGGCGTCCGCGACGGACAACCACTCCCGGACGCTAAGCCCCTTGCCTGTAGAAACGATCTATCCCTCTATGCCGGCGACGGCTACGCGGAGATCCTAAGCAATCGAGCTGGCCACAACCCCACATTCGGCGATCTGCTGGATGCTCACCTGCGGCAACTGCAGCCCGGTGACTACTTCGCCTTGCTCGCGTACCTCGACCGCGGCGATGAGCAGGTCGCAACGCTGCTGCAGGCCATTCGGCATAGGGTGCGAGATCGTTGCCGAGTCGCCACGTGTCTCGGATACGGTCCGCGTTACCTGCACGCCACGGGTCAGGTCTATAAAGGCGGTCCTGCTACCGGTGTGTTTCTGATGCTGACACGCGACGTGATTGACGATATCGCGTCGCCCGGACGCCAGTTGCGCTTTGGCATCACGCAAACAGCGCAAGCGTTGGCAGACCAGAACGAACTGATCGACCGGGGTCGCCGTATCGTGCGAGTACATCTTGGTAGAGATCCGGTTACCGGATTGGAAGAGTTGACCAGCTTGGTACTGCGAACCAAAGCTGGTTGATGTTTCCCGGTCGATATCACCCAGCGGTTGCGTCGCTAACTGTAATAGCAGGTGAAACACCCTATCAAACTGGGTCTTGGAAAGATGGCATCAGGCTTGCAGCGTACAGACCAAGCCCAGCCCATGGCGCGGCGAATCAACTCACGATATGTATTGAAGGAGACAAGTAATGAAACTCGCGAGCAAACCTTTGACCGGCGCCGCGTTCGGCATCCTACTGATTGGCGCGCTGAGCGTGGCGCAACCATCCCTGGCCGCAGCAGCCGATGCCTACCTTACGGACGCGGAAGGCCAACCGGTGCTTTCAGGCGGTGGTGGCTGCATACACACCGGATCCTGGAAGACATCCATGCCCACCTGCCCTGAGCCGACGTTGGTGGTAGAAGATGATCAGGCCATGATCGTGTTCGCCGTCGATGACGCCGAATTTTTTGGCTTCGACAAGGCCGAGCTGAATGATCAGGTCAAGGCCGACCTCGACGACGTCGTGGCGGCCGTTGACAACGCCGACCTTTTCCAAAGCATTACGATCACTGGTCATGCGGACAAGATCGGACCCGCACCCTACAACGAGCAGCTCGCGTTGCGGCGAGCCCAGAATGTAAAAAACTACCTCGTAGCAAAGGGTATCCCGGCCGAACGCGTCCTGGCCGTAAGTGACGGTAGCTCCGCACCGCTGGTCACGTGTCCCAGTATCAAAAGCGAAAACAAGTTGATTCGCTGTCTGGCACCAAACCGCCGCGTCGACATCGAAGCAATCCTGGCCGACACGGTCGACATCGCCACGATAACGCTGGCGTCGCCCAACGAGTAGATCGATACCGGGTCGCCGTACTGGCGACCGACCAAATTCTCATCCTCCCCTGATTTCCCCCGGTCGGCCGAATCGTCAACCGGGGGATCTTTTTGCTTCGAACCGTCGCGCCGTTGTTGCATCGGTCTGCCGATCTGCATACGCGGTTCCTTTCCACCAGACAACACCACCGTCCTCGGTGCCTATTGGCCAATGCGTCGGGACTCGTACCGGCAAACCCTTGAATCCCCAGCACTGAGCGTCCAGCGGATCTGGCACGCCGCTTGCGATACTCAATGTGAATCTGCGGCCACGTTGGCACAGACCAAATCCGAATACACAATCGAGGAGACTACGAAATGAAAACCAAAGCATTTTCGACACTGCATCGCCCTCTGACAGCGACTGCCCTGGCCATCGCACTCGCTTGCATGGCAGCGTCGACTTTCGCCGACGATACCAAGGCCGACGGCGACAAAACTGCGGCGGACGCGCAGGCTCAGATGACCGAACGCGAGACGGTCGCTCATTTCGAAGGCTGGGAAGACCCGGACATGTCGCGCATCGCAGTGCACGGTGGACGCGCCCTTCTCCGCCATGTCCAAAACGCCCACACCGACCTTGCAGAAAACAAGCTCGGTGAGGCCCGCGCCGCGCTCAATGCGGCTGACGACTTCGCCGAGGGCCTGCAACTGATGGTTCCGTATACCGTTGTGGTCGACAACATCCGCAATGCCAAACATGAACTGCTCGCCGCGACGACTGGGGTGATTGTCGACGACCTGCTGCCGATTTACGCGAGTCTGGAAGAGATGGCCGAGTACGCTCCAGAGCTGGCGAATCAGGCCAAGTCGAAACTCGACGAAGCCGTAACACACGCGCAGAAGGGTGACAAAGAAAAAGCAGCGGCGAAACTGGATGAAATCGCCGCGGAGATCTCTGCGACCACAGTTTACCTGCCTGTTCTCTACGTCGAAAACCAGGTGGAAGCCGCCCGAAAGTCGCTGGACCAAGATCCACCCAATGTCACAATGGCGCAGACGGCCGTCGATAACGCCCTGTTGAGCCTCGTACATGCAACCGTCAGCATGCATATCTTCCCCGAGGAAAAGGCAACCGCCAAGAGCGCACCTGCTCAATCACAGACAACGGATAAGCAAGCCGGATAATCCGCGAGAACCTCATCCCTTTGACTCGCTGATTGATCGCCGGACGTATCGTCCGGCGATGCCTTTCTATTGGTCATCTCATGAGGGAAAAGAAGCGAATCAATGCGGGCCTGACTGCCAATTGCCATCCTGTCGGCGAAACATTGGTAACCCTTCAAAGACGGCGTTCAGACAAATAGCAACGGTGTGATCGGATGTCCTTTGAGCAACTTGTCGGCCAAGATCAACGCCGCCGCCGTCCAAGTCTGGTTCAAATTGGCATAGCGTCCAATGAGACCGGCGCTTTTTCCGTCGTAGTACTCCGGCCACGCATCTTGCTCCAGGCGTTCGGCTGCGAGTTGGTACGCACGCTGCGCCAGGGCGTTGTTCCCTGTTTTTAGCGCGGCGGCGACGAACACCCACAAAAGGACCGGCCAATTGCCGGCATTGTGATACGACCAGGGTCGGTTCTTCGAATCACCCCCGGTCAACAGACACCAGGCCTCTCCTTCCAATGCCGGATAGCACAGCTTGAGCGGCATTTGACCTATCAGCTCGGGCCAATGGGATTCAAACAACCTCATCACGGCTGCAGTCTGCTCGGCCGTCGCCAGACCGAAGAGTATTGCCAGCAGATTGCCCTGAGCAAAGAACCGAAAATCCATGCGACCGGGTCCCAGGTTGCCGGCGAAGTAACCCGCGTCATTGCCGACCCATTCCGCTACCCATTCCGGCACAGCATCGGGCTGGATGTTGTGCAGATTGACCCCGGACTTACCAAACTCTTCGTTCGGGAAACGATGAATATCACGCATACGGAACAAATCAATCCAGTACCACTTGCGGACGTAGTCCCGCAGCCGTGCCGCACGCGCCTCCGCGCAAGCCACCAGTCGTTGATTCTCGGGTGATTTCGTCAGAAATCTCAGTGCGCCGCGAAGCGCTCGGTAGAACAACGCCTGGATCTCGAGCGGGTGCCCATAGACTCCCATGCGCCTGTCGACCATGAATGCGCCGTCTGGGACCATCAGTGTCGGGAACACCTCGAACGCGTCATTGGCACTGAGCGCCAATACCCGCTCCAGGTTGTTTTGTACGTCGTCTTGCCGCGTGATCTCAACGTCTCCCGTTGCGTCGACATACACGCACAACAGCCATGTCCACCAGAATAGTGAATCCACCGGAGCAACCCTGCCGATCGCGCGATCTCCAAAATCGCCCTCGAGCGTTTCCGAGCCACCCGCGCCTCGCACCACACGAAAACTCGCCGGCATCACCGAAGGATGGATACTGGCTTCCGTGCTCTCATGTTCTTGCTCGGTAATGTCCAACACAGCGAGCAGAAACGCGCGGACAATGCCGGGGTTCCCATCAGCGAGGAACACCAGACCAGAAACGAAAAAATCCCGAATGAAGCACTCGCCGTGGTTCTTTGCTGGCGGGCGGTCCGGATCGCCGACGGCCGCCGTTCCGATGGGTCGACCATCGCAACAGATCACGGACCTGTTCAGCAATGTATAGGCCTTTTGCAGTGATTCGTCGTTCATGCTATGTGATATTTGGAGAGCTGAGGTGAAGTCACTTTCTGCGCAACAGAAGCAGCAGTGGAGCCATCATCAGAAAACTGAACGCGATGAGCTGGAAGGTCTGCGCAAAGGCCAGCATCGACGATTGGCGACCCAATTCTCGTGCGAGCAACGCCGGCGCCGCCGGACTTGCCATATCGATGCCTTGCGCTGCCAGCCAATGATGCAGCGAGGTATTATATGGGTTGATGTGTCCACCCAACTGGTTCCAGCCGGCCTGACCGAATCGCGTATACCAGGTCACAGCTATCGACACCCCGACGGCACTGCCAATGGTGCGCGCCAGGTTGAACAACCCAGCGCCGGCGTCCGCCTGCGCAGGTGCCAAAGAACCGTAGGCCATGGCCGACAGTGGTACAAATACTGCGCCCATGCCAAGACCCTGCACCACACCTGGCCAGATGACCCATCCTGGACTGATGTCCAGGCTGTACCCTGACATGAGCCAGGTGCCCGTAGCCGCCAACAGCATGCCGGTCCCTACCAGCCAACGGTCGTCAACGTGTCCGGCCAACCGCGCGACGATGGCCATGGATACCGCCGATCCAAGGGCCCTTGGCGCCATCACCAAGCCGGTCATTTCAGCAGGGTAAGAGAACAGACGCTCCAGCATGATGGGCTGTATGGCCACTGTGCCAAACAGGCCCAGGCCAAACACCAACATCATGCCGGAGGCGACCGCCAGATTGCGGTCGCGGAACAGTCGAAGATCGACAATTGGACGATCGACGCTGAGTGAGCGCACAACGAACAGCACGATGCCGAGCACCGCGGTGACCGTCAACACGTCTATCAGCCCCGACTGCCACCAGCCCTCCTGGTTACCGCGATCGAGCAGTATCTGCAGACTGCCGATGCCGATCACCATGAGAACCGCACCCAGCCAGTCAGTGCCGACAGGGCGACGCGCTGTTTCCCCGATGAACCGCCGCACCAGAACGAGGTTGAGCAGTCCGACGGGAAGATTGATGTAGAACACCCAGCGCCAATCGAGATGCTCGGTAACGAGACCGCCGACTGTTGGTCCGAGTACGGGACCGAGCATGATTCCGATACCCCAGATCGCCATCGCCTTGCCGCGTTGATCGTCAGGGAAAGCATCGACCAGCACAGCCTGCGACAACGGTATCAGTGGCGCGCCCGCTACGCCCTGTAACAGTCGGAAAGTAACGATTTCCGCGAGCGAGCTGCTTTGACCACATAGCGCGGAGGCGACGACGAATCCTGCGATACCAACCGTCAACACACGGCGTCGCCCAAACCGTCCGGCCAGAAAACCGGTCAGTGGAATGGTAACTGCCTCGGCCACGATGTAGCCAGTCAGGACCCAAGTCACCTGGTCCGCGGTGGCTCCCAGGGCACCCATCATGTGCGGAAGGGTGACATTGACGATGGTCATATCCATGATGACCATGATGGTCGTCAACATCAGGGCGAGCCCTGACAGCACCTTGTTACCCGCTATTGTCGGCGTGCTCACCCGCAGTCTCCCGTCACGTCAGTCACGCGACGCGGCCGTATCGATCGTGACCTCACTGCTGGCGCCCACACGCAGGCCCGATACCGGATTCAGCAGGCGAACTCGAACCGGGAATCGCTGCGTCACCTTCACCCAGTTACCAGTGGCATTCTCCGGTGGTAGCAACGAAAAGGCTGTGCCGGAAGCCGGGCTGAGACTTTCGACCCTGCCCTCAAACGTCTTGTCGGGTAGCAAGTCGACCTTGACCTTCGCCGCTTGGCCGGGCCGGATCTGCACCAGATCGGTTTCTTTGAAATTGGCATCCACCCAGACCTCTCCGGTTTCCACCAGTGCGAACACCGGGCTTCCCGCACTGACGAAACTGCCGGGGCGAAGGTCGACTTCACCGACAACACCATCGGTTGGGGCGACAATGCGCGTATGTTGCAGATCGAGCTTGGCCTGTCCCAGTGCCGCCTCGGCCGCCTTGACCGAGGCGTTGTCGTCACCCACCGTTCCGCGTCGCGCCTCCGCGGCCGCGAACTCGGCCCTGGCAGCGACAAGGTTGTCACGGGCATCCTTGAATGCGCGCTCGGCTGCGTCTCCTTCATCTTTAGAGGCAGTGCCCTTGGCCACCAAATCGCGGACACGCGCGGAGTGATGCCGCACCTCCTGCAAGGTTGCATTGGCGGCATCCACCTGTGCTTTGGCCGCCGCGACCTGGGCGTTCGCGGCGCTCACCGTGTCTTTGGCCTGTTGTAGCCGCGCATTGGCCTGCTGCACCGCGAGCTCAAACGCCGCTGGATCGATGCTAAACAACAGGTCACCCTCCGAAACCGGCTGGTGACTGTGCACCGGTACGGTGGCGACCGGGCCGCTGACCTGCGCGGCCATGCGAGCCACGTGCATGCTCAGATAGGCATCGGCAGTCGAAGGGTGTGCCTGGTCATAGCGATAGTAGTACCAAGCGGCGGCACCCCCGATGGCGACGATCACAAGGATGATCAAGAGACGGCGTAGATTCATTGTCTTTGCTTCCATGGCCGGCGTGGCATTCGTTGATTTCCCGTGGCAGGTAAACCCATCACTCACTGTCTAGTCGATCGATCGCGTACAACCGATGATCCTGATCGATCGCTTTCTCCATAAGTAGCAATTGCCTTGCCAAGCGCACCCACTCGCGCCGACATAAGACTAGGGCCGGTCCCCACAGAGAAAGCGCAGACGCCGTGACGTTCATATCCGTGCCGACCGCCGATCGAGCCCGCAGTGGACTCGACGATCACAATCTCACTTGGTCCAACAGCCACAACTTATGGTGCAAACAAACCGAGTCTCAATTCGGCGGCGACGCCTTCACGCCCCATGCGATCGATTACCGGTTGTGCGAACGTCCACCAAGGTCGAGACAGCGACTGCGGTCGAAGGCAAGAAGCGCCCCTTCACCAAGGGCACAGAACCCCTGGTCATGAAGCAATCGCCGGCGCACTCGGCACGATTCCTGCCCAAGACTTGTTGTCCGTCTTCGAGTACTGGCGCCAGGCGCTGGCAATACCGACACCTGACCTGGCAAGACATGGTGTCGACGACGATGGCGTGAACCCCGCAACTTCTCTGGAGAACCAAACAGTGGACATCACCTTGCTTTCACCCCTTGTTTCGATTCTGTCCGGCATTGCCATCCTGGTTTGGCCTCGCCTGCTCAGTTACATCGTGGCGTTCTATCTGATCCTGTTCGGTCTGATGGAGATCATCCCGCGCCTGCAGATCGCAGCTTAGCTTCGACCTAGCGGTACGCCTACGCGTACAACTCGCAACGCTATTTCTCTTGCGTCCGCCTGTGCGTGTCGAAAGAACTACTCTGCACAGGCCAAGCGCTCAATGGCACCTTGCCTGATCTGCCAACGCACAGCGGGCAAGCAGCCAACGCTGTCGATTCACGCCTACGAACGCCGAACGGCCAGGCCCGCCGGTCGATATCGCTCGGGCAAGATCCTCGCCAAGGGTGCTTGCCTGCCGAGGCGTAGAGGATTGCGGCGGCGCAGTCACGCAATCCGACGTTGTGTTGGGGAATAAGAACCAAGCGCGCGGTGACTATGCGCCAACACCGCGCAGTCCGCATCCGAGGCCGTGAGAAATATCGCGGCGATTCAAGACACTGCGGAATTGGCAGGGAAGTTGCCATACATAAGGCATACAAGCGCCATTCGGAGATTACAGCGTGAGCAGTCAGCAAAACCCCATTATCGCGATCAACCAGGCACGTATCGCCAACCGCCCCGACAGCTACGAGACAATGATGCATGTCGGGCCGAAGGTCTGCATCACGACAGCATCGCATCCCGGATTTCTCGGGTTCGAACAGCTGTTGCAGATCGGCATCCATCCCATGGCCGGGCGCTATGGTGGTGGTGCCATCGACATGCGCAACGGCGAACCGCCGTTGAACCCGATGGGCATGTACCAGTACACGGTGTGGAAAGACGTGCACTCGCACGAGGAGATGCACCACGACAACTTCGACACCATCTACGAACTGTGTGGACACTGTCTCGACATGGTGATTGAAGGGCCGTGGGAACCCTACTACGAGATCATCGCCTCCGATCTGCCACAGCTGATGAGCATGACCGATGTGCCGACGGTACTCGGCGAATCGTTCGCCGCCCAGCAGCCGGTGCCAAAAGTCGCATTGTCGGGTCAACGGGCGGTCGTCATAGGCGACCACTGGGTGATGCACGGTCACGAGCACGAGTTCGAAGAAGGGGCGCAGGCAACCCTGAAATGGATGAAGGAAAACGTGCCCGGCATGGTTGGCTGGATGGTGCTCAAGCAGTTCGGCGTGTCAGCAATCGGCTCGTTCCAACTCGATCCGGAAGGCATGCTCAAGGCCACCCTCGGCGCCAACCCACCGAAATACAACACCAACTATGGCTCAGAGGTGCACAACAAACCTCCGATCCCGGCACAAACCCCCACCCAGTATCTGGTGCACATGGAATGGGAGAGCCCGGACCACGCCCACATGGGGCTGGGGCACGCCATGGTCGACTACGAACTGCGCCAGATCCACAACGACGGTGTGTTGCGGCATCTCGACCGCGGACCCTACTACCAGGTTTTCGCACCCATGATGGAACAGGGCCTGTGGCGTCGCCACCTGGTCAAGTAACCACTGAGCATATACGGAGAGCAAGCATGAACACCAAACCCCATGTGCTGATACTCGGCGGCAACTTTGCCGGCCTGGGCAGTGCGCAGAAGATCCGAGAATTCGCCGGCGACGCGGTACGCATCACCCTGGTCGACCGCAAACCCTACCTGCTTTACGTACCGAACATTCCCAGCGAGGTGTTTGAAGGTCGCAATCCTTCACGCACCATGCTGATGGACATCGTCGCGCCACTGACCGACGACGGCGTGGACTTCGTCCAGGCCGAGGTCGTCGGCATTGATCCCGACAACAAACACGTTAGTTGCGTACCAAGCGAGCGCCCGGGTGCCGCGTCGTTCCGCATTGACTACGACTATCTGGTCATTGCACTGGGCAATCGACTGGCGTTCGACAAGATCGAAGGCTACGCCGAGTACGGCCACACCGTTACCGATACCTATCAGGGCGAGCGCCTGCGCCGTTATCTGCTCAATGACTATCAGGGCGGACCGATAGCCATCGGCTCAGCACGCTTCAACCAGGGTGATGGCGCGCACGGCCTCGAGCCGTATCCAGGCGGCAGTGTCCCGGACGCGTTGGCCGCATGTGAAGGCCCGCCGGTCGAAACCATGCTGTCAGCGGCCACCTGGCTAAAGACCCATGGTCGCGGCGGTCCCGACAAGATCACCGTGTTCACACCGGCGAGCATGATCGCCGAGGACGCCGGCGAAAAGGTGGTTGGTGAACTGCTCGGCATCGCGTCGAACATGGGATTCAACTACAAAAACCAACTGCAAGACATCAAACGGATCACGGCAGAAGGTATTGAGTTTGCCAATGGTGACTCGGTCGAGGCCGAACTGAAGATCATCTTCCCCGACTGGGAACCGCACGAGTTTCTCAAGGGGCTACCGATCAGCGACAACCGCGGCTTCATCGTCACCGATCTGCTAATGCGCAACCCGGACTATCCCGAGATCCTGGCCGCCGGCGACTGTGCCGCCGTGACCGTTCCCAAGTTGGGCGCGATCGGCCACGCCGAGACAGAGATTGTAGGTCGCCAGATCGCCAAAGATGTCGGCCGCATGAATCCTGAAGATGCCGATAAGCCGCTCGCTCCCGTCGTGCACTGCATTGGTGACATCGGCAACAACCAGGCCTTCTATATACGGTCGAACAGCTGGTTTGGTGGCGATACCCAGGTGCTGAAGATGGGCCATGTCCCTTACCTACTGAAAATGCAGTACAAGAATCTGTTCTTCAAGACGCGCGGCAAGATGCCACCCTGGGGCCTCGATGCCGCCGAACTGCTGGCCGAAAAACTGTTCGCCTAGGAGGGGATCATGAACGATACGCATGCCTCTCCTGCTGGCCCTCCTACGTTGAGTGAAGAACAATGGCAGGGGCTTGCACGCCTGGCCGACCTGGTCAACGCCATGAGCGGACCGTTCGCCGGGCCCGTGACGGGCACCGTCAACCGGTCGATGGAACTGGCCTCCCGGTATGATCTGGGGCAGTTACTGGAGGCCGTGCTGGACACGGCCGAAGCCTTGCGCGCAAGCGGGCTGTTGAAACAGATTGGAGACAATGCCGACCTGATGGCCGACAGCATCCGCCTGCTCGCCCCGCTGCTCAAGGGTTCACCGACACAACTCAATGCCCTTCCGCTGGCCGATCTGCAAAATGACCTGAAACGTCTGCACCGGCTGCTGGACAAGGCAGAGCTGTTCAGCGAGTACGCTGCCGATCACCTGGCCGGACCAGCCGTGCGCTGGAGCGTCGACGCGGCAGAATTCGCTCAAAGGGAGGCCCTGGGTGAAAGCATCAAAGAAGCGATGCAGACGCTCGGCCACCTCCACCGAAACGGCACTCTCGTTTGGTTACGCGACATCAGCGACTATCTCGAAGACCGTGAACAACAGCGTCTTCTGGGCAGCCTGGCCGGCAGCGGGATCGGCGGAGCCGCCAATCTGCCGGAGCGCGCGCGCAAACTGCTGCATGGCGTGCAGGCCGCCATGGACGACGCCGCCGGCGATGCCGACCACTTGGGTGGCCTTTCAGGACTGCTGCACCTGATGCGCGACCCCGAGGTCCAACGCGGCCTACGAACACTGGCCGTGCTACCCAGCTATCTCGAAGACGGCGGAACCTGCTGACCGGCCGCCATCGGGCTCCTAGGCCTACTTACCATGGCTGCCGATTCTTCAAGCACCCTCGAGCAGCGGATCGACGTCGAAGGCCGTGATCCCAGGGTCTCCGCCGAGACCCGGGCGGTGCTGCGTGAGCTGATGCTAGACCTGCATACAGACCTCGAACGTCGCGAACGTATCGAGGCGCACTTCACCCAGCGTCTGCGGTGGAGCGTGGTTCTACTCGGCCTGATTGCTGTGCTGGCCGGCGGATTGATGTATCACCTAATCGATCAAATGGACTCGCATATGCAGACCATGTCGCAGCAGATGCAACGAATGACCGCGAGCGTTGCCGGAATGCATGCGGCCGTGGCGGAGATCGGTGCGGACACCCATCGCATCGTCGAAGGTCTGGGACAGATCGAACAGGGCATGTTGGCGATCGAGGCACCCATGCGCAGCCTGCCGGCGATGCAACAGGACGTTGGCAGAATCGGCCATGCAGTGATCTCCATGGGCGCCGAGATGAACGCCCTCCGCGCGGAGGTCGGTGGCATCAATGCGAGTACCGCCATTATGCGACGACCGTTTCGCGTGATGGACGGGTTCCTGCCATGAATGCCGGATCGTACGGGAGACCGCTGTGAAACTGGGGCGGCCAAAATGGCGCGACTCTGTCGCACTGGCAGCGCTCGGGGTGGTCTTCGGCGACATCGGCACCAGCCCAATTTACACCATGAACGTCGTCTTCTCACCGGACAGCGGTATCGACACCTCGGCTGCTAACATCCTGGGAATTCTGTCACTGGTCTTCTGGTCGCTACTGCTCATCGTCACGATGAAATACATGGTTTTCGTGATCAAGGCGGACCATGACGGTGACGGCGGCGTTATCGCACTGGCAACACTGTTGGGCAAGGGCCAAAGCGGGCGCCGCTCGCGCTGGTTGCTGTTAGGTGTAATCGCGAGCGCGCTCCTGATTGCCGACAGCATGTTGACCCCGGCCATCTCCGTCCTGAGCGCAGTGCAGGGGCTCGAACTGATCTCACCGCGTGTCGAACCTTATGTGCCGCAAATAGCTGGGTTGATTCTATTGTCGTTGTTCTTAGTGCAACGACACGGTACCGCCACGATCGGTGCCCTATTTGGGCCGACGATGGCATTGTGGTTTGTGACGATCGGCGGCCTGGGTCTGGCATGGATACTCAAGGCACCCTCCGTGTTACAAGCCGTCGACCCTCGCTATGCCTTCGCATTTCTTTCCGCCGGGGGATGGGAACCCTTCCTGATACTTGGCTCGATATTCCTCGTCGTCACGGGCTCGGAAGCCCTGTACGCAGACCTGGGGCACTTCGGTCGAACGCCGATCCGCCACACATGGTGGTACCTCGTCTGGCCATCGCTGCTTCTAAACTATTTCGGACAGGGCGCCCTGCTTCTGAGCAACGCATATCACCCGGTCAATTCCTTCTTTGCCATGGCGCCGCCGTCAGCGGTCGCGCCATTGCTACTATTGGCCACGATAGCAACCGTTATCGCATCTCAGGCCGTGATAACCGGCGCGTTTTCACTGTTCAAGCAACTTGTCGAACTGGACTACTTCCCGCGCCTGCAACTGACACATACTTCGGCATTGCAGGAGGGTCAGGTATACGTGCCCACGGCAAACTGGTTATTGATGAGCGGCGCCCTGGCGCTCGTGCTTCTGTTTCAATCACCCGATTCGCTGGCCGGCGCCTATGGACTTGCCATCGGTGGTGTCACATTGATCACGTCACTGCTGTATCTGCGCTATTTCCGCACCGTCCTTGATCATCGCCTGCCAGGCACCCTCGCCCTGGGCAGCCTTCTTCTGAGCATGGATATGACCTTTCTCGGTGCTTTGCTGTTCAAACTTGCATCTGGCGCCGTGGTTGTTCTGATCATCGGCGGCCTGTTGCTCTTGGTCATGCTGGCCTGGCACTGGGGACAGCAGCGGGTCCGGGAGAACCGGCAGTGGCTGTCCCCCAGCATCAAGGAGTTTCTCGCAGACGCGGCGGTAACCGCGGCGGGACGCGCCGATGGCACCGCATTATTCCTGACCCACGACCCGGCTATTGTGCCGCTGAGTCTGGCAAAGAACTTTCGCCACAACCGCATTCTGCACCGCGAAAACTATCTGCTCGCCATTGATGTGCAAGACCGCCCGCGCGTTCCGCTTGATCAAAAGCTCAGTATTGACAAACTGGGGCGCGGTTTCTTCTCGGTCATCTTCCGTACCGGGTACATGGAGCGGCCAACCTTTGCGACCGTTCGATCACTACTCAATCAAAGCGCCTACCCTGTGGGTGCGGGTGACTTGAGCATTTTCGTCAGCCGTATCCGCCTTGGCCAGACTGGCGCGGGCACGCCCGGCGCATGGCGTTCGAGACTGTTTGACTTTCTGGTTCGCAACAGCCCAGGCATTGCACGCCATCTCGGCGTTCCCGAGCATGAGCTCGTAGAAATCGGCACGACTCTGGGATGTTCACGCGATCAATCAGTCAATCAGGCCTTACCCGTCGACTACGCGCACCCATCACCATGAGGCGGCGAATTGACGAGACTTACAGACCCAAATCGGCTGGCCATCGATCGCTTCTTCAGTCAGTCAAACACTTTCAACCATGGAGGCGGTAACGTGACACGACTTGACCTTTCAAACGCCGTAGAAAGATTCGGCGCCCATTCGATCTGGATCGGCGTAGCGCTGCTCGTCACTGGCTTCCTTGGCGCGCTGATGCCCATTGCAATGTCCGAATTCACCATCATGCTTGTCGCGGTCATGATGATCAGCGGTGGTGTGCTGTGGGCTTGGCATAGTGCTAAACATGGCGCTAGCTGGGTCGACTGGATCAAGCCCCTTGCGCTTCTCCTCGCCGGTGGCTTGGTTGCCTACGAGCCGTTCGCCGGTATCGCCAGCGTTGCGCTGCTGGTCGCCGTGTACCTGGCAATGGATGCCGTTGCCAGTTTTTCGATCGTGCGTCAGGACCGCAAAGGGCCTGGTAGACGCTGGATGGTTGCCAATGGCATAGCAGACGTTCTTCTACTGATCGCGGTGCTATGGGGTTGGCCGCAGTCCTCGTTGTGGACCGTCGGTCTATTCGCTGCCATTAGCCTGGTTCTCGATGGCTGGGCGCTGGTCATGATCGGATGGTCACTGCGACATCGGCACAGCTCCCGGGACTCGTCGTAGTTTCGATCGTACGGCTGTTGCTCTGTCGGGTACGTCAAACAATCATCAGTCCGGAGAACAGCCTATGGGTCAAATCGAGATATGGATGATACGCCACGGCGAAACCGATTGGTCGCAAGCCGGACGGCACACGGGTCGCAGCGACGTACGCCTCACAGCGCACGGCCGGGAACAGGCGCTACGGCTCGCGCCACTACTGAGCAAACAGGTATTCGACCGCGTCTGGTGCAGTCCGCTTTCACGCGCCCAGGACACCGCTGACCAGGCTGGGTTCAACGACAGGTTCGATCTAATGACCGACTTGCTCGAGTGGGACTACGGCGTGTACGAAGGCCTCACGACCGACGAGATCCGAATTTCGCAACCCGCTTTCAGCACCTGGACTGCAGAGATCGAAGGTGGGGAGACCCTGCAGCAAGTGGGCATACGCGCCAAACGCGTCATCGATCGGGCCGCAACAGAGAAAGGCCGTACGCTGCTGTTCGCACACGCGCACCTGCTCCGTATCCTGACGGCGAAGTGGCTGGGGCTGGAACCCGACGCCGGCCGGCTGCTTGCGCTCGACCCGGCCTCGGTCTCGATTCTCGGTCATGAACACGAGACCCGGGTTATCCGGCTGTGGAACCTTACCCAGACCTGGTGCGACTGAACAAAGAATGTGTCACCTGGCATTTCTCGTCAACACGCGGCGATCAACCTGAGATGCGTGGCATTCGGGATGCAACGTCATCTCAACCGGAATGCTCTCGCTGGCCGGCCAGGAGCCGGTCTAGTGCCTGCCGGATCTCCTCGATGATCAAACGCTTTGCACGGGGCTCGTCCGTTTCCGGTATCTCCCATTCGAAGACTCTCAGGTACTTGTCTACCAACTGCTCAACATCCTGATCCAACTCGCGACGCCGCTTGTCCATCTCGAAGTCTTCCATCTTACTCATACCTTCTTTCGACACCAGATTCTCCAATCGTCAATTGTTCGTGGTCTGCGACGGTGCGAATCGGCCCACTAGGCGATGGCCATGCGCTTCGCTGGCGATACCTGAACTTCCAACAGTATCCGCACCGATGTCAGATCCGACATGTCGACAGCATCACGTTTTGAGAAAGCTATGTAGCCATCAGGCCGAACCAACATGACGCCCCGACCTGGCGCCGAACGGATTGCGACAGCACCTTCAAGCGCTTCGGCGATTCTTCCTGCTTTCTCCGCAATTAACGAATCAACGTCTCGGCCAAGCAAGAGAAGGAAGCGGCTCCCGATGCCATCACCACCGCGCATGGAGTCATCTAGGTAGCGCTTGCCTGGTCCTTCAACAATAGGGCTCCCGTGGTATGAGACACCCAGTTCGGACAACACCTCCACAAAGGCATGTTGGAATGGCACCAGCCGCGACACCATAGGAATCACCGTATCGCGTAGCGACTGGGCGAACTTACTGGGTGTCGCCATCGCCCTGGTCAGGAAATCCGTGATCTCAACGACATGCTTGATCACGGGAAGGCGCTCCGTGCTATAGCTATCGAGCAGTTGCTCGTTGCCTTTCCCCTTCAAGAACAAATCGAGCTTCCAGACCAGATTCCAGGCGTCATGCAAACCGGTGTTCATTCCCTGGCCACCAAACGGGCTGTGAATATGTGCGGCATCGCCGGCAAGGAAGAATCTGCCCGAGCGCAGCTGCGTGACATTTCTATGATGAATACGGAAGTAGCTGCTCCAGTACAAGCTGTACGCCTCCAGGCCAGCAGGCGCCCGCTCTTCCAGGATCTGCCGCACGAGTTCCAGCGACGGCGCCTCGCCAGTGGCTTCTCGGACCGTCGCGACAATTCGACGGCGCGTAGCGCTCATCGGAAAGATAGCCAACGGGCCGGCTTCGTTGGGACACAGCTGAAGCTGATCAGCCGGCAGACCTTCATTTGTTTCAATGTCCGCCAACAAAAATTGATCGTGGTACTCGGCACCATCGAACGGAAGATCCAGATGATGGCGGACAGCGCTATGCGCACCGTCGCAACCCACGACGAAGCGCACGGTGAGCTCGCGGCGTTGACCGTTGTGATCCAGAGTTACGCGTACGTGGTCGGCGTGTTGGACGGCAGAAACGAAAGACGTTTCGTACTCGATAGCACCGCCCCGTTCAGCCAACTGATCTACCAGCAGTTTCTCGGTCCGATTCTGCGGTACCATAGCGATGAATGGATAGGGGCTCTCCTCTGGCGTGAATGGCATATGAGCCAGTACACGGCCATGAGCGGCGACTTCAACAGAGGTCACTCGGTGTGCTGCTGCAAGAAAAGGATCGGCCAGCCCCGCCATATCCAGGATCTCAAGCGTCCGCGGGAAGATCGCCAGCGCCTTGGAATGCACCGACTGAGCCGGTCTTTTTTCAACGATCTGCCAATTCAAATCCCGGCGCGCACATTCGTTCGCGAGAAACAGTCCTACCGGTCCAGCGCCGACGATCAGCACATCGGTGTCAGTTGTTGTGTCCTGCATGCCTTCTACCTCCAATTCAAATTCGTGCAACGCTTGCTAAGCCAATTAGGGAAAAGGCGGAACACTCGGCTCCGTTCCCTCGAAATCCGCCGCTGGGTGATGCGTTTTGACCAATTCTTCAGTTGCCGCTAGATGCTATTTGGGCACGTCAACGAGGATGAGCAACTGACCACTATCAATTGCATCCTGAAACCTCTTTATGTGGACATTGTCTCCTGCGAGACCCACCATGCCACCGATCCATGAACCCATGCCAGCACCCACCACGCCGCCCGCGAGCACTGCGCCGCCGGCCACTACGACGCCGGGAAATGCCAAAGCGGTCAGTCCAGCAAGCACACCCGCAGCTCCGCCGAGCGCCACACCGCGCTCGAGTGCCGGTACAAAGTCGGAGGTCTGCAACGGCCCCGCGTCGGGCAGTTCACCCAACTCCGTGTCGGGTGACGCGACAATGTGGATATGGCGCTCTTCCACTCGTGCCAGCAACAGCTCCCGCACGATGTCCCGAGCGGTACTTGTATCAGGTACCAAGAAATAAAGGCGACGCATGGTTGCTGCTCCTCTCTGGATGAAATTGCCGCCTTCGCGCTGTATCGGTGCACGACACCTGCGACGATTCGGTCAACTGGCTTATCTGATACAAGCGTCAGCAACATCCGTACCACGAGGTGGGTACTCGCATACCGCCCCCTTGCGATAAGGACATGCCTGTCGGTTTCGGCACGAGCGCAGGGGCTAACCGTAAGAGACCGCCATCCCCGAACGCTGCCTCTGGTGCAAAGTCCCCGCAGCGAATGGTTGACAGCGACCAATCCATGCCCTGGATCGCCGATGAGCGCCCGACATACCTTGGCCGCTTAATGCCGTGTGATTGGCATGATTCCTGAGTAGCTGACACTCAGGTTCTAGAGAAACTGCGTGGTCTCCCATCCGCATGTACCGCCGACAAACAAAGCGCTATGGACTGGACCCTGAACACCTCGCCATCATGGCAGCCATTCCGTTGATGCTGATCGCGGGCGCTTGCATGGCAGCTGATCTAGTCGATGTGGACCCATCGGGTCCGATCGCATTGCGCGAGCGCGACCTGATGCTGGTCGCGTTTGGACTGATGTTGATCGTGTTGATTCCGGTATTCACGATGACCGCCTGGTTCGCCTGGCGGTATCGCGCCACGAACATCCAAGCCAACTATGCGCCCGACTGGTCGTCGACACGCCTCGATGTCATCGTTTGGCTGGTACCTGCAGCTATTGTTGCGGTTCTCGCGTGGCTGACGTGGACATCCACTCACCGGCTCAACCCTTACAAACCGATCGAATCGGATATCCCGCCTCTTTCGATACAGGTGGTTGCATTGGATTGGAAGTGGCTGTTCATCTACCCGCAACAAGGGATCGCCACAGTGAATCAGCTGGTGATCCCGGTCGGCCGGCCGGTCAGCTTCGACATCACGTCGAACACCGTTATGAATTCGTTCTTCATCCCGCAGCTCGGTGGCCAGGTGTATGCGATGGCAGGCATGCGCACTGAGCTGCATCTGCTGGCTGATCGGCCCGGCACCGTTTTCGGCGAGAACACGCAGTACAGCGGACGCGGTTTCCCTTATCAACACTTCGAAGTCACTGCAAAGCCCGCGGCGGAGTTCGACGCATGGATAAACGACGTGAAAAAGCGGGGTGGCTCGTTGACGCAAGTGCACTTCGAGACGCTGGCACGTCCCAGCATCCGCGAGCCGGTCCACTGGTTTGGATCAGTGGAGAACGGTTTGTTCAAACACATCATCAATCAATTCACAACCGCTACGCAGGCTCAGTGAACCAGAGATGAGATCCGCATCATGCTAGGAAAGCTCACGCTCGAAGCCATTCCCTACACCAACCTTATCGTGATGAGCGCCGTCGCGTTCATGGTCCTGGTTGCCCTGGCCATCGGTGCCGTAATCACGTGGTATCGACAGTGGGGCTACCTCTGGCGCGAATGGCTGACCAGCGTAGATCATAAGCGAATCGGCATCATGTACATCGTGCTGGCGCTGGTCATGCTGCTGCGTGGATTCGTTGATGCTGCAATGATGCGCGCGCAGCAGGCTCTGGCCGTCGGCCCGGACCAGGGTTACCTGCCACCACACCATTTTGACCAGATCTTCAGCGCCCATGGCACCATCATGATCTTCTTCATGGCGATGCCGTTTCTGACGGGATTGATCAACATCGTGGTCCCGCAGCAGATCGGCACGCGCGATGTCGCCTTCCCGTTCTTGAACTCGGTCAGCCTCTGGCTTACAGCAGCTGCCGCCATGCTGGTGATGCTGTCGCTTGGCATTGGGCAGTTTTCCACCGCCGGCTGGACCGGGTATCCACCGTACTCCGAACTCGCCTACAGTCCGACGGTCGGTGTCGACTATTGGATCTGGGCAGTGCAGATCAGCGGCATCGGAAGCACCCTGACCGGGATCAACTTCCTGGTAACGATCCTGAGAAACCGCGCCCCCGGCATGACACTGATGCGGATGCCGCTTTTCACCTGGACCGCCCTTTGCGCCAGCATTCTGATGGTGCTTGCCTTCCCCGCTCTGACCGTGGTCACCGCCATGCTGGCGCTGGACCGCTACCTCGAAATGCACTTCTTCACAAACGGCGCTGGCGGCAACATGATGAACTACGCCAACCTGTTCTGGATCTGGGGCCACCCGGAGGTCTACATTCTGATCCTGCCGGCCTTCGGCGTGTTCTCCGAGGTCGTCGCGACTTTTTCGAGTAAGCGCCTGTTCGGCTATCGCTCACTGGTCTGGGCGACCATCTCGATCGCACTTTTGTCGTTCACCGTCTGGTTGCATCACTTCTTCACGATGGGTGCCGGCGCCAACGTCAATGCCGCCTTCGGCATTGCGACGATGCTGATCGCGATACCCACAGGCGTGAAGTTGTTCGACTGGCTACTGACCATGTACCGCGGGCGGATCCGCTTCGACACGCCGATGCTGTGGACCCTGGGGTTCATCCCGTCGTTCGCGATTGGCGGCGCCACCGGTGTGATGCTGGCAGTACCGCCGGTCGACTTCATGATGCACAACAGCGAATTCCTGGTCGCCCATTTCCACAACATGCTCATCCCCGGTGCCCTTTTCGGTTATCTGGCAGGCTACATGTACTGGTTTCCCAAGGCCTTCGGCTTCCGTCTCGACGAGCGCTGGGGCCGACGTGCCTTCTGGAGCTGGCTGATCGGATTCCACCTCGCTTTCCTACCGCTATACGTACTCGGCCTGATGGGCATGCCGAGGCGCATGGAGCACTATGGCAACCCCGAGTGGCAGCCTTGGCTGATCGCCGCCGCTGTTGGCGCGGCGCTGATCATGGTGGGAATCGCCTGTTTGGTGATTCAGCTGCTGGTGAGCATACGTAATCGCGAACAACTTGCGGACGCCTCGGGAGACCCCTGGGACGGCCGCACCCTGGAATGGGCCACTGCCTCACCGCCACCGGTCTACAACTTTGCCTTGATACCCAACGTGCGCGCCGTAGACGCATTTTTCGATATGAAAGCGCGTGGCTCCGCGCCGACGGCTCCCGAATGCTATCAGGACATTCTGTTGCCGAAAAATACCGGCATCGGTTTCATCATCGGCGGCGGGGCTCTCGTACTCGGTTTCGCACTGATCTGGCATATCTGGTGGCTGGCCATCGTCGCCGCCTGCGGCATTATCGCAGCCGTGGTTGCGCGCAGCTTTGTCGATCACACAGAGTATGTGATTCCGGCCGAGGCCGTGGCGCGCATCGAGCGAGCGAGGGCCCCTCGAGCGGAAGCGGCGGGACGTGCTCCGACGGGATTCGGTTCATCTCCGGCCACGCAAGAGGTCTGAGACATGTCAGACGTCAGCATTACCGACGCGATCGTCGCTCAACCGGGGAACGGGTTCGCCGAGACACGCGCAACCAGAGCGTTGGGCTTTTGGATCTACCTGATGAGCGACGCGGTCATTTTCGCGCTGCTATTTGCAACCTACGCCACGATGATCGGCAACTATGCGGACGGTCCGAGCGGAAAGACCCTTTTCAACCTGACTCATACCTTGGGTGAAACGACGCTGTTGCTGACCAGCAGCCTGACCTGCGGCCTGGCTACGTGGTCGGCACAACAGCGGCGCGGTGGAACGGCGGTGGCCTGGTTGCTCGTCACCCTCGCGCTCGGCCTGGGATTCATTGGAATGGAGATCGTCGAGTTCATGGGATTGTTGCACCAGGGCGCCGGACCACAGCGCAGCGGCTTTCTGTCCGCCTTTTTCACGCTGGTCGGTACCCACGGCTTGCATGTCAGCGTGGGAATCGTCTGGCTGCTGGTGATGATCGCACAGATCGTCATTAAGGGGCCCAGCAGCTGGGTGCAGTCGCGGCTGCAACGCTGGAGCACATTCTGGCACTTCCTCGACATCGTCTGGGTCGGGATATTCTCAATCGTGTATCTGCCGGGGATGCTATGATGGCCGGTGTCAAGAGCGCCCGTTCACCCCATCTGAAGCGCTACCTGACTGGATTCGTCTCAGCGATCGCACTCACTGCCTTATCCTTTGTGCTGGTCGGTGCGGCAATTTTCTCAAAGCCAGTCACCCTCGCCGTTATTGCGATCGCTGCCATCGCCCAGATCCTGATACACCTGCGCTACTTCCTGAATCTGACCTTCTCCCCGCGCAACACCTGGTTCGTCGTGGCTATCGTTTTTACCGCATTGATTCTGCTCATCATGGCGGGCGGTACCCTCTGGATAATATTCGACCTCAACCGCCACATGATGCTGTAAGCGCCCAGACCGGCTCGAACTCCCTACCGAACCGGTACGTCCAAGTCGGTGAGTTTGCACCATGCATGGTGGGGCTGTTGACCCAACCACCAGCATTCTCGGAACACGCAATACGACTCAAGCCTTTTCGCGACCCGCTGTGGGCATAGCGAGCGAATGGCATAAATGCTGCTCAGTGACCTTCGTGGTTTCGTGCGCCGCCTACCTGGCGCAGATCACGGAAGTCTTACCATCGATGCGCCCCCCTAAACGGGCAAACTGACGTTCCCGACAGGTAGGCCTCGAATCGCTTTCAGGAGAGCGGCTGTGCCCAGAAGATCGCAACGTGGTCGCATCGCCACAAGCCGTGCCGGCCCCGCAAAGGTCCGCTCTTGTCTTCGTTGTTGGCGATACGCGCTCTCGGCGGTCGTACTGGCATCCTCGCTGCCTGTGGCGGCTCAGCCCGCGACCGCGTCCACTGAACAGGAACAGATCCACACGGTGCAGCCGAAACAGCTGCAGCGCAGGCTGCGTATCGGCGGCACAGTGGTTACGAAGAGCGATGTGACACTGACGGCGCAACTGGCAGGCCGCATAACCGAGCTGGGCGGCGCTGAGGGTGACCCGTTTCGCAAGGGGCAGCTACTCGCTCGCCTCAGTGACACTGACCTGCTCGCTAAACGACAAGCCGCTGAGGCAAGGCTGGCCGGTGCCGCTGCGGCACTGAACAACGCGGGTGTGCAGTACCAACGTCAGCTGGTCGATCCACGCATCCATGAGACACCTGGCGGCATGGGGCTGCCATCGATGTTCGACAAGCTGTTCATCGACCCGATGTCATCGATGATGGGGCTATCACATCCAGGTGCTCGATACTCTGCCGACCTCTATCGCCAGGGTGCGGGTGTCGCTGAAGCCCGCGCCGCTTACGACCGGGCGTTCTCGGAGATCGGACAGATCGATGCCAAACTGCGAGATGCGCGGAGCATAGCGCCGTTCGACGGCTTCATCGCCAGAAAGTATGTCGAGGTCGGCGACACAGTTCAGCCTGGCGATAAGCTCATCGATTTCGCTGCGCCACAGGGCCTGCAGGTCGCCGTTCAGTTGCCGATAAGCCTGACCCGTGGCTTGCATGCCGGCGACCGCCTACACGGCGGGATAGAGACCGCAGACGGGACACAACAGGAGGTCGAACTCAACCTCGCCAAGATCTACCCTACGGCTGATCGGCTGAGTCACACGGTGACTGTCAAACTCGACCTGCCCGCTGACATGAGCGCGCGGGCCGGTATGTATGCAGCCATCGAAATCCCCACGTTGGGAAAATCGATACAAAAAGGTCTAGCGATACCACGCAGCGCCGTGCTGCACGAAGGCGGGCTGGACACGGTATACGTGGTAGACGCCAGTCATCGGGTCCGCGTACGGCTGTTGCGACTGGGAGCCACACTTGGCGACGATACGGTGCAGGTGTTGGCGGGACTGGAGGCCGGTGAGCGTATCCTGATCCATCCCAGGCCCGGCATCCGTTCCGGTGACAGGCTCCGGAGCCTGTCAGACGCGACCAACGCCGCCGGTACGCCAAGGTGACCGATGACAGCGCCAATAAAAAGGCCGCACCGGCACGACCCGGCATTGCCGGGCTCCTGGCCCGTGCCTTTATCAGCTCTCGCCTGTCACCCCTCGTGCTGCTGGCCCTTCTGGCGCTAGGCATCATCGGACTTGTCGTCGCGCCTCGGCAGGAAGATCCGCAGATCTCGGTCCCACTCGTGGACATCTTCGTGCGTTACCCGGGCGCCTCGTCGGAACAGGTCGCCGGCCTGGCGGTCAAGCCACTGGAACGGATCATGGCTGAGATTCCCGGGGTGAAGCATGTGTACTCGGCAAGCCGGCATGACGAGGGTCTCGTCACCGTGCGGTTCGAGGTCGGCGAGCAGATCGGCCCGTCGATCGTCAAGGTCTACGAGAAACTTCAATCCAATCTGGACAAGATGCCACCTGGTGTCGAACCACCGTTGGTCAAACAAAAAGGGATCGACGATGTTCCCATCGTGACTGTCACGCTTTGGTCGAACGCAGTCGACGATGCCATATTGCGCACCCTGGCCATCAATCTGCTGCAGGAGATAAAGCAAGTAAAGGACACCGGCGTGGGCTTCGTGGTCGGCGGGCGCGCGCGGCAGATCCGGGTCGTTGTCCAGCCTGAGCGCCTGGCCAGCTACGGTGTGTCGCTCGGCCAGATTGCCCAATTGATCCATAGCGCCAATTACGCCGAAACAGCCGGCTCGGCTGAGGCCGACAACCAATACTTTGAGCTCTGGGCCGGGGGTTTTCTGCAAAACGCAGACGACCTGGCAGGACTGATCGTCGGTTTACACAATGGTAACCCGGTCTACCTGCGCGACATCGCCCAAGTGAGCGACGGCCCCGCCGAGCTGCAACACCTGGTTCAGCAGTACGCGGGGCCCGCGTATAAGGGAACGGCTGCCGGCGCGGCGGTACCCGACGGCGCCGCCGCGGTGACCCTGGCCATCGCCAAAAAGGTCGGCAGCAACGGCGTCGAAGTGGCACACAGGGTACGCGATAAAATTGCTGAACTGCAGGGTCGCTTGATCCCGGACAACGTCAAGGTAGAGTTGACCCGCGACTATGGAAAGACTGCCGAGGACAAGGTCAACGAACTGGTACTGAAATTGTTCATCGCTACCGGCGCGGTGAGTGTACTTACCCTGGTAGCGTTGGGCCTGCGGCCGGCAGTGGTGGTGACGATCGTCATTCCTGTCGTGATCCTGATCACGGTGTTTGCCGCCTACATCGGCGGCTATTCGATCAATCGCGTAAGTCTTTTCGCGTTCATTTTCGCGATAGGAATACTAGTCGACGATGCGATTGTCGTGGTCGAGAACATCTACCGACGATGGCTCGCGGCCGACAGCACCGATACCGCGACAGCTATTGACGCGGTACGCGAGGTCGGCAATCCGACCATCATCGCCACGCTGACCGTGGTCGCCGCGCTGGTGCCGATGGCGTTCGTTCGAGGCATGATGGGTCCCTACATGGAGCCCATCCCGGTGCTGGGCTCAACAGCCATGCTGTTCTCGCTGTTCGCCGCTTTCGCCCTAACCCCCTGGCTGACGCGATGGCTGCGTCCTTCACGCGCAACGCTCGAGCGTTCCGCAGCCCGCGAACACGCCATGAGCGCGCGCACCTTGCAACTGTTTCGATGCTTGCTCAAGCCAATGATCCAGAGAACGGCGTACCGTTGGCTCTTCCTGTTGGCACTGATCGGTGCCTTTTTCGGCTCACTGGCGCTGTTCCCGTTGCACGCCGTTGTCGTAAAGATGCTGCCCTATGACAACAAGTCGGAGTTCTCGATCGCTATCGACATGCCGGCGGGCACGGCATTGCCCGTCACCATAAGCGTGACCCAACAGATGGTCGATGCGCTGCAGCAGATACCCGAAATCCTCGCTATCCAGTCGTATGTCGGAACCGCTGAACCGTACGACTTCAACGGCATGGTCCGGCACTACTACCTCCGCCGAAATCCCTGGCAGGCACAGATCCACGTCCAACTGCTCGACAAGGCTGACCGCGCAAGGTCAAGTCATGCGATCGCACAATCCGTCCGCCCGCTGCTGCAACCGATTGCGGAACGAGGTCGCGCCGAACTCACCATCGTCGAGATGCCACCCGGACCGCCGGTTCTGCAAACGCTGGTTGCCGAAGTCTACGGGCCAACGACCGATGGCATTCGCGCGGCAAGCCGCCACCTGACCGACCTGTTTCGCGACACTCCGGGGGTTGCCGACGTCCAGAACTCGATGAAAAAACAGTATCCGGTTTTGCGATTCGAGCCCGACCGCGACAAGGCGCAACGGCTCGGCATAACCGACCGCCAACTGGCGGATGAACTGAGCTACGCCATGGGCGGCAGAAGGGTCGGCGACGCGAAGATCGGTGGCGCATTGGAACCGACCTTTATCGTGCTCGAAACGCCCTATGCGGCACGTGCCAATGTCGAAAAGCTCAGCGATCTGCCTTTGCCGACCGCCCAGGGTGGCAGCGCACCGCTGATCGAATTGGGACGGTTCGCCGCTTCCGTCCAGGACCCGATCATCTACCACAAGGATCTGCGCACGCTCGAGTATGTTGTCGGCGACGCGATCGGCCGGCTCGACTCCCCGATCTACCCAATGGCACAGATCGACGCGGCTCTCGCCAACTACGAAGCCCCCGACGGAAACCGTCTGACGGCTACGTTGACCGGACCTCCCCCGGATGACGGTGCATACGGTTTCGAATGGGCGGGCGAATGGACCGTGACCTATGAAACGTTCCGCGACCTGGGCATTGCCTTCGCTGTTTCGCTGCTGGTGATCTACTTTCTGTTGGTCATGGAGTTCGATAACTTCGTCATACCGGTGGTTATCATGGCGCCTATCCCGCTGACGCTGCTCGGTATCATTCCCGGCCACTGGATCATGGGCGCCGAGTTCACCGCGACCTCCATGATTGGTTTCATCGCATTGGCGGGGATCATCGTGCGCAACTCCATTTTGCTCGTGGACTTCACCGTCCACGCGATGTCCGGCGGCGCCACCGCGGCTGATGCAGTGCTGGCGGCATGTCAGGCCCGCACCCGCCCCATCCTGATCACCGCTTTGGCACTGGTTGGTGGCTCCATCGTCATCGTGACCGACCCGATTTTCCAGGGTATGGCGGTCTCGCTGCTCTTCGGTGTGCTGGTCTCCACCCTGCTCACGCTGTTCGTCGTGCCCTTGGGTTGCGTAAGCGCCAGCGGGCCACTGACGCAGTGCCGGCAGTATCGCATGCCGGCATCGGTCGAGGAGCACATTCGGTGACGCCGCCCAGTCCGGGGTCTGAAGGCTACCGACCTGACATGAGTGAAGTCGACGGATCGGCGTCGTCCGCTGCGCGCGGGATAGCCCTGCTGCGCTGGTTGCTTCCCGTACTCGCGTTGACGATCCTTACTGTCAGTGCAGGCAGGGAGTTCGAACATCTCGATCTGCATGCCGTACAACTTGCATTCCACCAGCTCGATCTGTATTCGACCTTGTCGTTGCTTGCCGCCGGAGTGGTCATTTCCAGCCTGAGCATTCCCTACGACATCCTGATAAACCAGTGGCTGGCTCTGCCGGTGAAGCCGGCTTACATCGCGCGCTTTTCCTGGCTGGCCGCCGCAATGAGTAACGTGGTGGGCTTCATGGGCATGACGAGCTCAACGATCCGCTACCTCGCCCTGACCCGGGCAGGCGCCGCACCGAAACCGGCGGTCGCCAGCATCTTGCACGCTGCACTTAGTGCAACGACAGGCCTGTCGGTACTGACGACACTGGTCTTGTTGTTTCACCGCGACATGCTGCAGCTGCCGGGACTTTCGGCCACGCTCGGCCTGCTCGTGCTGACCGCTGTCAGCCTATACTGGCCTTCATACCTTGTGGCGGCCGGTCGCGGATACCTACACCACCGCTACCTGTCAGACACGCCGTCGCTCACCGCACAACAGCGACTGACATTGCTGGCCGTGTCCGTCATTGACTGGCTGGCGGTCGGTCTCCTGCTCTGGGCCTGCCTGCACGCCGCGCATGTGGATGTTTCGCCGACAACCGCCATCGCGGCATTCGCACTTTCACAGGCACTGGGCATGCTGAGCCTGATCCCCGGTGGACTGGGCGTGTTCGAAGGCACGATGCTCCTGTTGCTGGGAACCGGTGGAACCGCCACCGCAGAGTTGTTGACCGGCCTGCTACTGTTCCGCGTCGCCTACTACTTCACGCCGTTCTTGTTCGCCGCACAGCTGCTTCCCGGTATACAGCTGGTACCTGAAGGCAGCGCCGTGGATGAGATGGTACGGCGCTTCCAATCTCACCCGATTCTGCGTTTCGGGCGCGTACCATTGCGCTTCGTCGCACAGATCGGTACTCGTGTGCTGGCCTACGCAACGTTCACTGCCGGTGCCGTGCTTTTGGTGACGGCAGCTTTCCCGACTGTCGTCGATCGCTTGGCGATACTGGAGCCGTACCTTCCCTGGCAAATGCGCGAAGGGTTTCATCTGAGCAGCGTCATCGCGGGTACGCTGTTGCTTGCGATGTCACGTGGTATACGCGCCGGCATGCGTGGCGCCTACCGGGGCACACAGATCATCCTCCTGGCAGGCGCCCTGCTCGTCCTGCTACGGGGCCTGGATATCGAAGAAGCCCTGCTGCTGGTCGCAATCTCCATCTTGCTACGTTCAAACCAAGCGCGTTTTACGCGCCGCGGTTACGCCCTGAGCAGCGTCCGCACCCTGCGATGGCTGGCAGCGATGGTGGTCGTTCTGTTCGTTACCGGGTTTCTCGGTACAATCTTGTACGCTACACAGCCGCCGCCTCTCGGAACGAACGAACTCCTCACCCACGCTGTCGGATTCGAGCGCGCACTGCTGATCATGTCGATCACCTTCCTCGCCTGGCTGGCCTGGACCTGGTACGCGATGCCCGCCCCCGCTGTGAAACGGCCAAACGCGCAGTCATTGCAGCAGGCCAGTCGCTTCTATTCGGATGTCTCCCGCACGACCTATTCCTACCTCAGCTTGTTGGGGGACAAGTACCTGCGGCTCACCGACGATGGCCGCAGTCTTGTTCAGTACGGCATAAAGCGTAATCACCTGATCACCCTGGGCGATCCTGCCTGCGCACCAGCCTATCTTCCTCAAGCCATCCAGGACCTTCGCCGCTTCGCCGACGATTATGGGTTGATCCCTGCGCTGTACCAGATCGAGGAAGCGCATCTGCATCACTATCACGAAGCGGGCTTTCGGCTATTGAAGCTTGGCGAGACCGCGCGTGTGGAACTTGCGTCATTCACGCTCGAGGGCAAGCATGGCTCGAAGTATCGCTCCATCCTCAACCGCGCCGGCCGCGACGGTCTGACCTTCGAAATCCTGCCACAGCCGCTGGACGAAAACGCCTGGCGGCAGTTGCGCGTCGTCTCGGATGCCTGGCTGGCCGACCGGGGCATGGCTGAGATCGGCTTCTCGCTGGGATACTTTGATAGGGCTTACTTGGCGCGGTTTCCGATCGCGATCGTCAAACGCGAAGGCAACATCATCGCTTTCGCCAATGTGGTCGAGGACTTCGGCCACGGACAGGAGAGCGGTATCGATCTGATGCGCCATCTGACCGATGCACCCCACGGCACCATGGACTTCCTGTTCGTCCAACTTCTGCAACACGCCAAAGATGCACATTTTTGCTGGTTCGATCTCGGTATGGCGCCGTTGAGCGGCGTGGGCCGTTCCCACTGGTCACCGCTGAACGAGCGTCTACTCAAGTTGGTCTACGAATTCGGCAACCGCTTCTACAACTACAAGGGGCTGCGTCAATACAAAGAGAAGTTCCATCCTGAGTGGCGCAGTATGTATCTCGCGTATCCACATGGCCACCCGCTCGCGTCTGTCCTGTTCGACGTGACGGCGTTGATCACCGGTGGGTACTGGCGGGCGCTGCGACGCTGACGGTGCCACATGCGGATTGTCGCGTTCAGTCTGGCCGTTTGCGTTGCCGCTTACATCTGGTTGAGACCAGCGTCCGCTAATTTCATCGACTATCTCTGGTGGCGGGTCACCGCGGCGCATCCCACACACGGCAGTGTGCGCAGCGGCGAGGTGCGCATCCATTACACCCGATACGGCAAAGGCCCCACCGTCATGTTGCTGCACGGTGGTTTGAGCAACCGCCTGAGTTGGTTTTCGCAGATCCCCTGGTTGGTGAAATCCGGCCACCAGGTCGTTCTGGTCGATACCCGGGGACACGGGCGATCCGGAATCGGATCGGCTGAACTCAGCTACCGCCAGTTTGCCGACGATGCGGCACGCGTGCTGGACCAACTCGACGTGGCGCGCACCGATGTCATCGGCTGGAGTGACGGCGGCAATACCGCCTTGCTGCTCGGAAGATACTATCCCGAACGCATTGGTCGGATCGTTACAATCAGTGCCAACTATGATCCCGCGGGGCTCACGCCCGAGGCCCACGCGGATGCCCATACCACCAGTTCCGGCTTAGCCTACTGGTTGCGGCGCTGGTGGACACAGGCCGGTGCGCGTACCACTGAACTCGAACGCCGAATCAAGCGCCTTTGGCGTGCTGCTCCGATCCTCACCAGTGACGACCTGCGTGCGATACAGTCGCCGAGCTTGATCATTGCCGGCCGCAGCGACGTTGTCAGTATTGACCATGCCGAAGAGATGGCAGAACAGATGCCTCACGCAAAACTCATGATTCTCGCCGGCGGCCACGCCCTGCCGGTCACCCAGCCCGACGAAATCAACCGCGCAATCGAGAACTTCCTGTACGAGCGAGTGCAGGCAGGATGACTGGAGAACGATCCAGCGGCCCGGGAACCAGATCATCGGTAACCCGACATGACCCGGGAGATATCCCGCACCAGCATCTTCAATGTGTAGACACGCATCAACTGATCACGCAGCCACGCAGCTGGGCGCGAGTTTACGAACATGAATCGCGACAAGCTACGAGAGTTTGCCTGGGCCAGTTCGACCCGACGGCGCTGGCGTTTTTCATACAGCTCGAGCGCATAGTCCAGATGCGACACATCTGCACGAGACAATTCATCTGCCAATGCGGCAGCCGAGTCCATCGCCAACGAGGCGCCGACGCCCGCCGTGGGAAGGAAGGCCGCGGCGGCATCGCCCAACAGCACCGTACGCCCGCGCCGCCAGATGCGCGTCCGGCAATCGGCCATGCGCCAGTAAAACGAACCTGCCGACCGGTCACGCATGCGCACCGCCCGCGCAAAGGGTCCGTCCGGCAACCGCGCTTCGATCTCATTGGCATAACTATCCACGTCCCGCTCCGCGAGCATCCGGTGGGCACCGGCAAGGAACATCCCGAGTCGATCCTTCACGGGGTAAAGGCCGACACGCCAACCGGATGA
Source organism: Chromatiaceae bacterium (assembly GCA_024235395.1). NCBI lineage: Bacteria > Pseudomonadati > Pseudomonadota > Gammaproteobacteria > Chromatiales > Chromatiaceae > Chromatiaceae bacterium. Next base: position 1,074,217 of record JACKMK010000002.1, on the reverse strand, counting down.
CCACATTTCCCGATAGACATCGATTTTCTGATCGTGCAGCGAACTCCAAGCCACGAACCCGCCCCACCCCGTGTCGTACCCCTGCACGTCGTTCGGCTTAAGGATCAGCGAACGTGTCGACGAATGAATGCCGTCGGCGCCGACAACGAGGTCAAACTCAGCACTAGACCCATCATTGAAGGTCACTAGGGTCGCAGTCGCCGTGTTCCGGATCTTCGATACGCTGGTGCCGTAGTCAATTGTGCCCGCCGCCCCTCGCAGCAGTTCGATGAGCGCGCCCCGTTCGATCCCGCGCCATACCCCGTAGCGATCGATCAGCCCGCCAAGGCGATAAGACCGGATCTTGCGGCCATGTCGATCGTACAATGCATAGGTACTGACCGGTACACTGGCGGATTGATAGGCGGCAACCAGTCCGAGCCCATTCAGTACTCGGCCACCCAAAGGCAACAGCCCCAGCATGTATCCCTCTCCATCGAGTTCGCCACCCTTTTCTATAATCGCGGGCAGCTCGCCGCGCTGGCGTAACAATGCACCGAGGGTCGCGCCGGCGATCCCGGCCCCGATAATAAGGACGCGCAGTCTTGCCCCGTCGATTCGTTTTGCGATTCGGGACGCTATATCGCCGCTTGCTCGCTCCCGATTGCTTGGCTGCATAGTGCTCACGATGCGTCTTCCGCGTGTCGCTTCATTGCTCAGAAGCGCGTGCCCGACGCATCGTCGCTACTATGCTCGGGTATCGGGACCCCAGCGATCGCGCAGCCCTGCACTACCGGCCCGCCCGGGAATAAGCCGTACAGCCAACGCATGCCGCCTTGATCGATGAACGCAGCATCGAGATTGGCGGCCAATCTCCGCGCTTCATACGGTATGCCACGATCGAGGTGCGTGCGGCGCAGGTACGTGATCACCATCCAGTGTTCCGCCGAGAGCTCAACACCAAAGCGATGAGCGATTTCCACAGCTTTGTCACGATTCCAATCCCTCAGTTCCTCGCGACGATCGAGGTGATTTGGATCAGGGTCATCCATTCGGATCGATTTCAAGATGTCAGTCATTTTCATTGATCTCCTTGTTTATCGCTGAGCCCGGAACGGGTTCCATCGCGTTCGGATTGCACATCGAAAAGCGCGCCACCGGCGGCTGCGACGAGCACCATCATCACCGTGCCCACCAGCCATGCGAAGTACCAGGGGCCATAGTCACCGAGCATTACGGCCAGAACGATTACGCTCACGGCGATGACGAGCAACAGGGGAAAAAGTAGCGCTACTTTCATGTCAAACCTTCTGCCATCAGTAGGCGTGTTCATCGGATTCGATCTGTTCGGTACTCACCTTGCCGCGCATCATGTAGAAGGCCCAGCTGGTGTACCAGACGACCAACGGCAGCAAGATCACGCTGAAACCCGACATCCACAACAAGGTGTGCTCACTGGCACTTGCGTTCCAGACCGTCAGACTTTGTGCAGGTGCGCTACTCGACGGCATCAGAAAAGGAAACAGCGCGAAACCAGCAGTACCGATTACGCCGAACCAGCCCAGCGCACCAAGCCACCAACCGGTCACCGGCCGGTGAGCACGCAATGCCGCGGTACCGGCAAGAATGAAGATTCCACCGAGTAGCGGCAGCGCCCATCCCCAGGGGCGAATGGCAAAGTTGTCCAACCAGGCACCCGGCACCACCGCCACGACCTGCTGCAAAGGAGTTTGTGCAACACCATGCGACGGCGCGTCGACCACAACGTAACCTTCCAGCGCCGTTATCCAGAGACCGCCAACCACAAACAGGGCGACAGCGAGTAACCCCGCCCACCATCCGTAGTTGCGTGAGCGGTGGTAGAGATCTCCATCAGTACCCATCATCAACCGAGCGCACCCCATGTATGCGGCCATCGCCAGCGACAAGCCGCCGCACAACAGCGCAAAAGGATTGAACAGCGCCACAAAGTTTCCGTCGTACCACGACGTCAGATTCCAGCTGAACTGAAACGGCAGGCCCAGGAACAGGTTTCCGATCGCCGCGCCGAACACCAGCATTGGAACCACGCCGCTAACGAACAGCACCCAATCCCACGCATTGCGCCAAGCGGGTACTGACAGCTTGGAACGGTACTCGAAACCGAGCGGCCGGATGATCATGCTCCATAGCAGTACCAGCATGACGACATACAGCCCAGAGAATGCGGTAGCGTATACCAATGGCCATGCAGCAAACATGGCCCCACCCCCGAGAACGAACCACACCTGGTTGCCGTCCCAGTGCGGACCGATTACGTTGAGCGCGACACGCCTTTCGACGTCCGTCCGACCGACCCAGCGCAGCATGGCACCGACGCCCATGTCGGTACCCATCATGACAGCGATACCCAGCAGCAAGACGCCGAGCAGTAACCACCAAGCCACTTTAAGGAAGAGGTAGGTTTCCACGGTCATATCCCCTCAAGCCACCGATAGGCCCGGACCGCGCCGAATCGTACGAACCAAAAGATACATCTCGACGGTCACGAATACGGTGTATAAGACTACGAAGCCAGCGAGCGAGAAGACCAGATACGACTCTGTGTGGGTCGAGGCAGACATCCAGGTCGGCAGGATCTCGTAGACACTCCAGGGTTGGCGTCCTACCTCAGCAACGACCCACCCTGCCTCACTGGCAACGAACGGTACCGGAATCATCCACAGTCCCCAGCGAAGGAAGCCTTGCCGCCGCTCCAGATCACGACGCAAGCTGTAGATCACTGCCATCAAAAAATAGGCCAGCATCAATAGACCGAGCCCGACCATGATACGGAAGGACCAGAACACCAGCGCGACATTCGGGATGATGTCCTGCGCTGCCCGTTTGATATCGGCGTCGGTTGCCAAAGCAACGTCCTGGTTCTGCGCGTAGCGTTTGACCAGCCAACCGTAACCCAGGTCATCCTCGTGCGCCTTGAAACGCGCGTATGCCTCGCGGTCACCCGGATCTTCACTCAGGATCTTGAGTGCCGTGACCGCCGGAATGCCGTTGCGGATCCGCTGTGCTGCCTCCGCTTCCAACTGCCTGAGCCCTGGAATCGGCGTGTCCGAGGTGTGAGTGACCAGCGGCGTCAACAAATAGGGGATCTGCAACTCCCAATCGTTCTTCTGTTGGCTCTGGTTAGGCCAGGCCGCGACGTTGAACGCGGCCGGCGGTTTCGCGGTCTCCCACAAGGCTTCCATCGCCGCCAGCTTGCTCGGTTGTGCATGACCGCCCACGAACCCAAGGGCGTCGCCAAGGGTAATGACGCCGGCGGTGGCCAGGACCCCGAACAGGGCCGCCATCCGAAACGAACGCAACGCAAACTCGCGATGCCGACCGCGCAGCAGATACCAGGCACTCACACCGCAGACAAAGATCGCTGCTGTGACATAACCCGCTATGCTGGTGTGTACAAACTTGGCCTGGGCATCGGCGTTGAAGAACAACTCCGCGAAACTGGTCAACTCCAGCCGCATTGTGGCTGGATTGAACTCCGCCCCGTGTGGCGCCTGCATAAAACTGTTCGCCACCAGGATCCACAGTGCGGAAAGGTTTGACCCCAGGGCGACAAGCCAGGTCACGGCGAGATGCTGTCCCTTGGACAATCGATTCCACCCGAAAACCATCAGGCCGATGAAGGTCGATTCCATGAAAAAGGCCATCATCCCCTCGATCGCCAGCGGCGCACCGAACACGTCGCCGACGAAACTGGAGAAGTATGACCAGTTGGTACCAAACTCGAACTCCAGCGTGAGTCCGGTAGCCACCCCCAACACAAAGTTGATCAGCAGAATCCGGCCCCAGAACTGCGTCATGTCACGATAGATCTTCCGACCCGTGGTGAAATAGACCGTCTCCATCGCCGCCAACAGGAAGGACAACCCGAGCGTCAACGGTACGAATAGGAAGTGGTACAGCGCAGTGGCTGCGAACTGCCAGCGCGAAAGCTCAACGACCCAGTCATCGATCACAGCGATCCACCTCAGTCGGCTGCGGGAGTCATGGATCTTTACTGGCAACAATTGGGCCAGTACCAGCCGCTGTTCCCTTGAGCGGCGCCGCTTTTGATCAATAGCATTCAGCGCACGATGCAGTTGTCGATTTGCCCCGACTGACCGGCGGTGTCGGTGGTAATTTCAACCAGTAGCGGTCAGTCAGGTTCGCGGTCGGAGATGTGCGCGCACGATCCACCCCAATGAGCTTCCCTGCACGAGCAACCCAAACACGACGATGCCGTAGGTCGCCGCCACAAGTAGATCACGTTCGCCCCCCGCTGGTAGCGACAGCGCCATCGCCACGGACAGGCCACCACGTAGGCCTCCCCAAACCATTACACCCAGTGCGTCTGATTCGAATGCCCAACGCCGTCGCAACAACCCATACGGTAGGCCAACACTGACCAACCGCGCCACCAACACGACCGGTAGCAAGGCCAGAACAATACCGAGGTAACGCTCGTGAAAATGCATCACCAGTACTTCCAGCCCAATCAACACGAACAGTATCGCGTTGAGAATCTCGTCCAGCAGATGCCAGAACAAATCCAGATGGTGACGCGTGATCGTCGACATCGCTACCCGGCCATGCTGGCCGATGATCAGACCCGCGACCACGATAGCCAGGGGGCCGGATACCCCAATAATGTCAGCCAATGCGAAGCCACCACTGACCGACGCCAACGTCAGCAGGATTTCGACCGTGTACTGATCAACGCCACGCAACAGGCGCAGGGCCAGCCAACCAACAAAGCCACCGAATGCGATACCGCCCAAAGTCTCTTTCAGCAGCAGTGCCAGCCCTTCGGTGAACGAAGGCGTCGGACCGTTGCCCACCAGCGTTAACATTAGTAGAAAGAGGGTCACACCCACCCCGTCATTGAACAATGACTCGCCGGCAATCTTGATCTCCAATCCCTTGGGTGCGCCGAGTCGTTTCAGTAGAGCAAGCACGGCAATGGGGTCGGTAGGCGAAATCAGTGCCCCAAACAGTAAGCAGTACTGCCACGGCAATGGCTGTTCCAACCAACGCATTACCCAATACGTGCCGAATCCCACCACCAGCGTTGAAACGACGACGCCAAATGTCGCCAGGATCCCGACGACCCATCCGTTGCGGCGCAATTCAGTCAGATCGACCGAGAGCGCGCCCGCGAAAAGTAGGAACCCCAGGAACCCATGCAGTAACGTTGTATCAAAATGTGCCTGACGCACCAGCGACTGGATGGGTTCGGCGACCTCGATACCCATGGACTGCAGTGCGAGCAGCCCCAGGGAAAAGGATAAGGCCACAGACATCACACCGACACTCGGCGGAAGGCGGATCCAGCGATGATTGAGGTACGCGAACCCTGCCGTCAAACCGAGCAAAGCAGCAATCGTGTTCCAAAGATCCATTATTCATCGCGTCCCAGATACTTGGTGAATCAAGAATGCCTGTGAGGCGCTTGCATGATCGCTCGACGGCAACGAAGTTACTTTATGCGCAACACGACGGAGCAAACTGTCGGTTCAGTCGCGAGGCGGATGGCCATTGGGAAACCACGCACCCGATTGCACACAGCCAGAGTCTCAAGTTGATACAACCTCGATCCGGTAATCCTCGTCGACCCAATGTCTTTTGTCGCGCCAACGCCAGGTGAACTCCACGCTACTTCGACCAGCCAACTGGTTTACGTTCAAACGCACACCGTGCAAGCCGAGCCCCACTTCGCGACTATGGTCGTCACGAATCCGCTGCCATCCGTCCAATCCCCAATGCAGTGTCACCGGATGATCGAACAGCAGCAGCAACGCCTTGCCAACGGGCATCGAATTGACGGGTGCCCCGATTGTCCATACCCAGGTGTGCGCGACCGGACGCAATCCCGCATACCGCTGCCACACCACCCGCGGCCGATCAAACGGGCGTCCGAGATTGATCGACACGGCGAGCTTGACGAATTCACCGTGAGCCCAGGCGAGAGGCATTGCACTACCGGTCGGCCGACCGGGGAACAAGCTATGCGCCGGCAGCGCTTCGGCATCCCAAACTTGTTCCGGGAGCAAACCGTTGTGGCCGGCCATATTTCCCATCGCTTGCAGGTACGGCAAGGGATCCTCACCGGCACTCAGCGCATAATGGCCGCGCTCGCCGGTCAATAGTGGCCAACCACGGCCGACACCATTGCCGTCGAACGGGCTGCCGTCCGGTTTCTCACCGTAGCCATCGCCAGTGTACCGATGCCATACGGGCCCGGCAGGGGTATCGCAACGAAGCAGCGCGTCGGCGATGCGGATCGTGTCGCGAATCGCCGGGTACTCCGGGCTCCTCAGACCGAGCCGCACGAGCTGCAGGAAGTCGACTGCAACCTGTTCGTCTGCACGCGGCTTCGTGATACCGAACCGGTTCCTGATCGGCATTGCACGGCTGAGTGCCGAGACCTCGTTCAAGGCACCGGCTGGCGCTTCGCGCACATAGAACCCGGAAACCTGGTGCCGGTGCGCGAGATCGCCGCCGGTCGCCACAGTCCAGTCCTCGAGGCGTGCATTCCAGAAATCCCCAACAATCAAAGCCAACTCAGCATCGGGTGACGGAAGGAGGTCAGCACCGGCGACAAGCGCTGCAATGCAAACAGCAAGCGTGAAGGTATTGACCCCGGCGTCCTCTTCCCAGCGATCCTGGGGACTCGCGGGTCCGTGCCGAACCATATAACTGAGCGCACGAGAAATCATGTTTCGCACCGGAACACCTTCCAATGCGCCGCACTCGCCCAACGCCGCGCTCAGCAATACCGGGAACGCCGTCTCGTCCAACTGTATCCCAGTCCAGTAGGGTCTGCCGCCCAGCCACTGGTTCTGATACCAGTGCCCGTCGGCGTTCTGTGTCGCAATGAGGTAACGCAGGACATTGCGCGCCTCTTCCACACCGCCCAGCGCCAACAGCGCGGTTGCGCATTCGACCAGGTCACGGGGCCAAACCAGATGGTAACCGCCGCGCTCCTCGCCACTGTTTCCCCAGGGAACGGATAGGCTCGCCACCATCGCGCCGACATATGTCTTGTCGCGATGACTCTTGAGAACCATCGCGGACGTCCTGTACTGCGCTGCTAGCTTCCCCGGAAGCGGCGGATCCGGCACCCGACGTTCGCGCTGTGCATGCCATTCCTCCCAGGCAATGGTTTGCTGTTCGAAAAGATCGTCGAAAGACTGGGCTAGTGCGGCGACAGAAAGCGTGGCGGCCGCTTCTTTGGACGTCGCGATGCCCAATGCCAACCGCGCACGGCGCGGCAGTTCCCCGGCGAGGGCCACGTTGCCTGGGCCGGCCGTGTCATACACCCAATCCATGCGTCCGTTCGCGGAAAAATCCTGCCAGAGATCGCTGCTGCCGGCGTAGCCCACTGAGGTTCGGCTCAACGCATCGTCAAAAGTATCATCGACCGCACTCAATGCCAGACCGAATGGCCCCTGCTCGGCCCACAGCACGCTGCGACCGCGGTGTCGTTGCGCCCACGCCCGATTGTCATGACCGCTACCGCCGAGGCGCGGGGCGAGCAGCACATAAGGTCGAAGTGCTTCGTCGCCGTCGAGATCGACGTCGACCAACAGGACATCGCGCTCGGGATCAGGGCACAGCCGCACTGTCAATTGGAATCGTGGATGATGGTGCGTGATTGTCGGTAGCGGAATCCCCGGTGCCGGCAGACGAATTTCCCGTTCGCGCAACCGTTTTGCCTCCACCCAGAAACCGGCGTTGTCCGCAACGATGAACCCCAGGTCACGGATCTGCGGGATATCGAGCCGTGGATGATAGACTTCATTGACGATGCCATGTCCAACCGTATACCAGAGGCGCGCCGGTCCCATGGCGGTACCCACGAGGTCTTTGTCACTGCTGCACCAGGTAGGGGGTATACCGGGCGCGCCCGGCGCCACTACCGGTTTCACTCTGCGGCCTCGCCTTGTTTCCCCCTCACACCTTGCTCTTGGCTCACGATGCGATCTTCGGGACCGTCACAGTCAGGACGTCATCGTGAAACTGCGTTTTCATGCCTGAGGCATCGACTGGCCCCGGCAGCGTGAAGGACTGCTGGAAGCTGCGAGTAAAACTCTCCTGCCGGATCAATTGGCCGTCGTCCGCGGTTTGCTTCTCACTGCCATGGGATTCAGACGAGATGCTCAACAGGCGGCCATCCAGCTTGACATTGACATCGTTTTCACCGGCGCCCGGGATTTCAGCATTGACCACGTAGTTGTCTCCCTGCTCTTCCAGCGTGACCTGCGCACCCGTTTGCTGATTGTCCGACCTCACGGCATGTACATCGCCTAGCACCGAGGCAAACATCTGGTCCATCTGCGTCTGCATGCGCAACATGTCGGCATGCAATCCAGCCCAGGGATCGCGCAGTGCCGTTGTCGCGTCGGGCACTACCTCGAGTTGTTGAGAAGGCTCCTCCACTGCCAGGTGTTCTGCCGTTTCGTGTGAACGATAGGCTGCCGCTCCCACCGCGCCGATCGTTCCCAGCAGGGCAACAGCAACCAGGCTTTGCTTCACTACGCGCTTGTTCATGGTAGATCTCCTAGATGGGTTTGACGCCCGCTTTCGGACTCCGTTTGCTTACTACGCACGGAGGATGCGGAAGCCGTATCACTGAGATAGGGCATCTCGTCATGCGAGGCGCCCCGCCGAAAGAACATATAGAGCGTTCCGACCAACGCGATGGCCGTGCCGCCCACGACCCAGAGGTTCAGATAGGACAAAATCCGGTGCAACATCGCAGTATGCTGATCAAGGGTATACAAGCCGATGACCCACACGGAGACCCAGAGTGCCGATCCCACGAGGTCAGCGAAGAAGAACAGTAGCCATGGCATGCGCGCACTACCGGCAACAAGACCGTCTAGCTGGCGGGTGCCATCAAAGAATCGTCCGAACAGGAGCAGCCAAATACCGAAGCGCCGAAAAAAGCGCTCGAATCGTGTGAGACGGTTTCGACGCACACCGACACGCAGCAGCAAACGCCGTCCACCGCCACGTCCGATCCAGTAACCGAGATTGTCGCCCACCACGGCTGCAAGCCACGCCGTCAACCAGACCAGCACCACATTCAGCTCACCCTGGCCTGCCAACAGGGCCGCGCCACCCATCAGAATAGCGCCGGGCAACGGGATGCCGGTGCCCTCGAACATAACCGCAACGGCAACCGCGGCGTATCCATATTGATGCAACCATGGCGTCGCCTCGGCCAGCATGTGTTCGATGCCGGTCACCCGCTTACCTCCTGCAGCGTGGGGGCAAGCCAGCTACGGCCGTCGCGGCTGATCAACCCCTCGGCAGATTCCGGCCCCCAGCTTCCCGCTGAGTAGTTCGGAAAATCCACTGCGGGATGCCTCCGCCAGACATCCAGTACTGGCTGTAGGAGCGTCCAGGCTGCGTCAATCTGGTCGGCACGCATGAACAGAGTCTGATCACCGGCCAGCACTTCGTACAACAAGGTCTCGTAGGCGGCAGGCACCGGGGTACGAAAAGCTTGTTGGTAGGAAAAGCGCATGTCGGCCGGAGCCAGCATGAAATCCGCGCCCGGCACCTTCACATTGAGTTTGAGATCCATTCCCTCATCGGGCTTCAGCCGCAACACTAAGCGCGCTGGTTGATGGTCTTCGGCGGCACTGTATGGGTAGGCTTGGTGCGGCACCGGGCGAAACCGGATCGACACTTCTGATACGGTTTTCGCGAGCCGCTTTCCTGTACGCAGATAGAATGGGACATCCTGCCAGCGCCAGTTGTCGATGAACAGTTTCAGTGCCGCAAAGGTCTCTGTTCCGGAAGCCGGGTCCACTCCCACTTCTTCGCGATAACCCGGTACGTGTACACCTTCCACCCAACCAGGGCCGTACTGCCCACGCGCCGCATAGTCGGAAACCGATTGTTCGGGAATGGCACGTAGAGCCCGCATCACGTCCATCTTCCGATCGCGCAAACGATCCGCCGTAAAACTCGCCGGTGGTTCCATCGCGATCAGACACAGCAATTGCATCAGATGGTTCTGGATCATGTCGCGCAGCGCGCCGGCCCGTTCGTAGTAGCCTCCTCGATGCTCAACCCCGAGAGTTTCAGCGACCGTTATGGTCACGTGATCGATGTAGCGGCGATCCCAGATGGGCTCGAAGATCGGGTTGGCGAAGCGCAGGGCCAGGATATTTTGCACCGTTTCCTTGCCCAGATAGTGATCGATTCGGTACAGCTGTGATTCGGCGAGATTCTCTCTCAGGATTTCGTCGATGTGTCGAAAACTGGCCAGGTCTGACCCAATCGGTTTCTCGACAACCAGTCGGGAAGCGTCACGATCGTGTACCAAGCCTGCGGCGCCGAGTCCGGTCGCAGCCGGTGTGAAGATCGCCGCCGGCGTTGCCAGGTAGTAGACGCATTGGGGTGGCTCCGGAAATTCCCTGGAAATTTCTCCGACCAAAACTGCCACATCGGCATAGGCTGACGGTTCCGCTAGGTTGGCTTGTTGATAGTGCAGGCACTTGCTGAATTCAAGCCATTCTTCATCCGTTGGCCTTCCCGATCGCGCGAACTCTTCGCAACCCATTTTCAATCTCTCGGACAATACCTGCACCCGTAATTCGTCGCGGCCCAATCCGAGCACCTCGAAGTGCCGCGGAAGACCGCCCGAGCGATGCAGTTCGAACAGCGCCGGGACGACCAAGCGGCGGGCGAGGTCACCGGTCGCCCCCAGGAGAACGAACAGCGTTGGCCTATCAGTAGCGGGATTTTTTCGGTGCGCGATCATACTGGTTCACCGCTCGTCCTCTGGCGATGTTCCGTCGCCAGAAGCGGACGAGCACATTGTCTTCAAATCTGCTGGATCAACGCCGCCAGACTGGATTCGGCGTGGTGAAAGGCCGTCAAATCGCTCTGCGACAAGTTGCCAGCGTTGAGTTTATTTTCCAGATTCGCTACAAGGCTCAACAGGTTCTGTACCTCCCCTTTCTGCTTCGCTGTCATGCGCTTTGCAGCCGCATCGAGGTAACCCTTGGCCTCGGCCAACTCAACCTTGGCGGCGGCATCGTCGTGAGCGTAGTAACGATCGATACGGGCGTAGGCCAGTTGTGTCTTCGCCTCGATCAGATCCTTCTTGGCCACACCTTCCGCGCGCATACGTTGCCAGCCCGTACTGATGTACTCGGCAGATCGCTCCGACATCGCCTTGGTGCGGTGCCACGCGCTTTCGAGCTGCGCTGTCAGGTCCTTCCCTTCAGTATCGATCGCGCTGTGCAGATCCCGTACTTCCGAAACGAGGTCCGCCGCGGCTTCTCTCGCAATCGTGTCCGAACTCTGGGCGGCGCGCTCCAGATGTCGGACAGCCGCGTTCAGGTCGGATTTCGCAAAGGCCTTTTCACCAAACTCGAGGTCCTGCCTCGCGCGATAAAGCGCGGCCTTGGCCTGGGTCAACGGCGATTGAAACGAGAGCGACACGAAAACCACATTGTCTTCAGCCGCGGCAAGTGCCAGATCCGCAGCTTTGGCATCATTTTTGTCCAATGCGTCCCTCGCCTGCTCGACGAGGTGACGGGTACTACTGAGCGGCAGATCCGCCTCCACATAGAGAAGCGCATCATCGACTGCCTGCAACCTTTCCGCCGCTTTCTCCTTATCGCCTTCTTCCAGGGCCTGCTTGGCATCGTCGAGATGAGCCTTGGCTTTGGCAGCCGGCACGTAGTCGACCAGTTCCTGAAGCGATGAATAGATCGGGATCAAATCTGGCAGCACTTCCTGAGTGTTCTCATACTCCAGATGCTTTTTGGCTACCCAGATCCGATCCTTCACCTGCGTGGTCGGCAAAGCTGCCTGAATGACGTCCATCAGAATCTCGGACTGATTGAGTTGGGCCTTTGCCTTCGCCGTATCGGGCTTGTCACCCTGCAGTGCGCCGCGCGCATCGGCGATATGTCGAAGTACCTTCACAGCGCTCGACGAGATAGTCGCTTCGTCTACAGGCGTGATCTGGCGCCCCGGCGAAATCGAAATTTCTTCCTGGATAGCACGCTCAGCGTAGAGTGGACCGCTTGCCGCCAAACCCACAAGTAAGGCAGCTGCAATGGGTTTCAGTGGGAATCGAATGGACATGGTCGTGATCTCCTGCTTGGTCTGATGTGCCTCAACGTTCGAGGCTTTCACCAGTGTCTGAGCAGCGAGCGTGCCAACATTGTTTTTCGTCGATTTTTCAGCCACTTTCCACTACGAGAGTGCAAACAAGCCAGCCATTGGTGGTGCTGCACCAAAACGCTTGGGTAATTCAAACCAGGATCCGGTCAATCTCCAATCGCATGCCACGGTTGATTTCAAACAGGACATCGCCCGGTCAGCGGTGGGTCGGCGGGAGAGGTTACGGCGACGAGGGTGCGCTTGTTCGCGCAACTCTTATGAACCGGAGAAATGGATGGCGCGAACCGCTTTGCAGCGGATGAGACAGCCGGTGCTTGCGACGGATCATAACGGGCGGTGGGGCGCGGTACCTAAAATGGTACCTAAACCCCAAAAAGACGAAAGGGTTAGCAGCATTAATCCACTAACCCTTTGCTTTAATTGGTAGGCGCGAGTGGACTCGAACCACCGACCCCCACCATGTCAAGGTGGTGCTCTAACCAACTGAGCTACGCGCCTGAAGAGGCGGCAATGATACACAGCCGCCGCGGGCCATACAAGCCACCAAGCCGCCCCTCCGGCCGGCCGCACGCCAACCGGCAGTCCGATGGGTCGACGCCACCCCTGACGGGCGTCACCGAAGCGATCAGGCGACCAATCCCCTGCCCTGCAGCTCTTTCAGCTGATCGCGGATCCGTGCGGCCTCCTCGAATTCCAGGTCCTTCGCATGCTGGTACATCTGTTTCTCGAGTTCCTTGACCCGCCGGTTCATCTGCGCCGGGGTCATCGCGGCGTACTCGGCGGTCTGCTCGGCGACCTTGGCGAACCGCCTCGCGGTCGACGGTGCCCCCGGGTAGGCCGCCTCCATGATGTCCGCGACGTTCTTCTGCACGGTCTGCGGGGTGATGCCGTGCGCCTCGTTGAACGCGATCTGCCTCTGCCGGCGCCGCTCGGTCTCGTCGATCGCGCGTTGCATCGAGCCGGTCATATGGTCGGCGTACAGGATCGCCTTGCCGCGCACGTTGCGTGCCGCACGACCGATCGTCTGGATCAGCGAACCCTCCGAGCGCAGGAAACCCTCCTTGTCCGCGTCCAGGATCGCCACCAGCGAGACCTCCGGCATGTCCAGGCCCTCGCGCAGCAGGTTGATGCCGACCAGCACGTCGAACTCGCCGAGGCGCAGGTCGCGGATGATCTCGACACGCTCGACGGTATCGATGTCCGAATGCAGGTAACGCACCCGCACGCCATGTTCGATCAGATAGTCGGTCAGGTCCTCGGCCATGCGCTTGGTCAGGGTCGTGACCAGCACGCGGTCGCCGAGCGCGGTGCGCGCGCCAATCTCCGACAACAGGTCGTCGACCTGGCTGGTCGCCGGGCGCACCTCGAGCGCAGGGTCGACCAGGCCGGTCGGCCGCACGACCTGCTCGACGATCGCTCCGGAGTGCGACCGCTCATAGTCACGCGGCGTCGCACTCACGTAGATGGTCTGCGGCGCACGGCTCTCGAATTCCTCGAACGTCAGAGGCCGGTTGTCCAGCGCCGACGGCAGGCGGAAACCGTACTCGACCAGGGTCTCCTTGCGCGAGCGGTCGCCACGGTACATGCCGCCGAGTTGCGGGATGGTCACGTGCGACTCGTCGACCACCAGCAGGGCCTCATCGGGCAGGTAGTCGAACAGGGTCGGTGGACCCTCGCCGGCCGCCCTGCCCGACAGATAACGCGAATAGTTCTCGATACCGGAGCAATAGCCGAGTTCGACCATCATTTCCAGGTCGAACTGGGTACGCTGCTGCAGGCGCTGGTACTCGACCAGCTTGTCCGACGCATGCAGTTGCTCGAGGCGCTCCTTCAGTTCGACCTTGATCGCGTCGACTGCTTCGAGGATGGTCTCTCGCGGGGTGACATAGTGGGTTTTCGGGTAGACCGTGTAGCGCGGAACCCGGCGCAGGACCTCGCCGGTCAGCGGATCGAACACCGCGATGCTCTCGACCTCGTCGTCGAACAGCTCGACGCGCACCGCCTCGTCGTCGGACTCGGCCGGGTAGATGTCGATCAACTCGCCACGCACCCTGTAGGTGCCGCGGTGCAGTTCGACCTCGTTGCGCTTGTACTGCAACTCGGCCAGCCGGCGCAGGATCGCACGCTGGTCGATGCGTTCACCGCGGGAGAGGTGCAGCATCATCCGCAGGTACAGGCGCGGATCGCCCAGACCGTAGATCGACGAGACCGTCGCCACCACGATGACATCGGGCCTTTCGAGCAGCGCCTTGGTCGCCGACAGGCGCATCTGTTCGACGTGTTCGTTCACCGAGGCGTCCTTTTCGATGAAGGTGTCGGAAGACGGCACGTACGCCTCGGGCTGGTAATAGTCGTAGTACGAGACGAAATATTCGACGGCGTTGTCTGGGAAGAAGTCGCGGAACTCGCCGTACAGCTGTGCCGCGAGGGTCTTGTTCGGTGCCAGGATCAGTGTCGGCCGCTGCACCCGGTCGATCACGTTCGCGATCGTGAACGTCTTGCCCGAGCCGGTCACACCGAGCAGCGTCATCCCGGCCTCGCCATCGTGCAGGCCCTCGACCAGGCGCTCGATCGCCTCCGGCTGATCGCCGGCGGGGGAAAATCGGCTGTGCAGCTGAAAGCGCTTGTCGTCCATACGCAAAGATGATGATCGCCGCTGGGGTGATCCGGTATGATACCAACCCATCCCCATTGTCAGAGCCGTTCTCCGCGGAGAAGCCATTCATAGCCATGAGCATCAAGCTTTCCAGCCGCGTCCAGGCCGTCAAACCCTCCCCGACCCTCGCCGTCACCGCGCGCGCCGCCGAGTTGCGTGCCGCGGGCAAGGACGTGATCGGCCTGGGTGCCGGCGAGCCCGATTTCGATACCCCGGAGCACATCAAGGACGCGGCCCGCCAGGCGATCGCCGACGGCCGTACCAAGTACACCGCGGTCGATGGCACGCCCGGCCTGAAGCAGGCGATCATCGCCAAGTTCAAGCGCGACAACGGGCTCGACTACAAGCCCGAGCAGATCCTGGTTTCGTGCGGCGGCAAGCAGAGCTTCTACAACCTCGCGCAGGCGATCCTCGATCCGGGCGACGAGGTGATCATCCCGGCACCTTATTGGGTCTCGTATCCGGACATGTCGATCCTGGCCGGCGGTGTGCCGGTGCTGGTGCATGCCGGCGACGATCAGGACTTCAAGATCACGCCGGCGCAGCTGCGCGGCGCTTTGACCGACAAAACCCGGCTGTTCGTGATCAACAGCCCATCCAACCCGACCGGGATGGCCTATAGCCGGGACGAACTCGCCGAGCTGGGCGAGGTGCTGCGCGAGTTTCCGAAGGTCGCGATCGCGACCGACGACATGTATGAACACATCCGCTGGGATCTCGACCGACCGTTCGTCAACATCCTGAATGCCTGTCCGGACCTGGCCAACCGCACCCTGGTCCTGAACGGTGTCTCCAAGGCGTATGCGATGACCGGCTGGCGCATCGGTTACGCCGGTGGCCCGGTCGAGGTCATCAAGGCGATGAAGAAGATTCAGTCGCAGAGCACCTCGAATCCGACCTCGATCTCGCAGTACGCGGCCGAGGCCGCGCTGAACGGCCCTCAGGATTGCATCGGCGAGATGCTGGCGCAGTTCAAAAAGCGCCACGACTATGTGGTCGAGCGCCTGAACGGGATGCGCGGCATCGAGTGTCTCAAGACCGACGGCACCTTCTACGTGTTCCCGTCGGTCAAGGGCCTGATCGAAGCGCTGGATGGCGTCAACGACGACCTGCAGCTCGCCGAGCACCTGATCGTGCACGCGGGCGTCGCCCTGGTGCCGGGCACCGCGTTCGGCCTGTCGGGCCACGTGCGCATTTCGATCGCCACCAGCATGCAGAACCTGGAGAATGCACTCGACCGCATCGAAAGAATGATCGGCTGAACACCGCCGGCGACCTGCGCCGGCACAACGCGATGCCCACGGATCGGGCGTCACTCACTGGCAAGGAGGCCAAACGACATGCAAGTCGAAAAATCCCTGCCGCGCACCCGGCGCGGCCTCACCCTGGTGGAACTGATGACGACGCTCGCGGTGGCCGGCGTCTCGCTCGCCGTGGCGATCCCAAGCTGGTCGGCGCTGACCGATCGCTCTCAGGTGACCACGACCGCCAATCGGCTGCTCGGACATCTGCGTTACGCGCGCAGTGAGGCGGTCACCCGCCGGCGCATGGTCAGCCTGTGCCCGAGCGACGACGGGGCGACCTGTTCCGGCGACCCCTTCGGCTGGCAGCGTGGATACCTGATTTTCCAGGACACGGACGGCAACCGTTCCCGCAGCGACGACGAGACACTGTTGCGGGTACAGCGGGCGCTGCCGCCCGGAATGCGTCTGCACAGCACCGCCGGTCGCCCGGCGATCCGGTTCCGCCCGGACGGGGCAGCCTGGTCGACCAACACCTCGTTCAGCGTGTGCGTCGGCGACACCGGAAGCGTGAATCGCGCGGTGGTCTTGTACGGCAGCGGTCGCGCGCGGGTCGGAAGCACTCTGCCGGGTGAACGCCCCGTCACCTGCACCTGACGCGTAGCGCCGCCTTGTGCAGGACGTCTGTCCATGCACGGTGCCTTCGGAGGCTTGACCCGATTGGGATGAAAACTTAGACTTCGCGCTCCGCTTTATTCCCCTGTGGCGCAGCGGTAGCGCAGCGGACTGTTAATCCGTTGGTCGTTGGTTCGAATCCAACCGGGGGAGCCAAAAACCTTAAAAAAGCCGTTCCGGGCATGCTCGGAACGGCTTTTTTCCGTTCGGGCCGGAGCCTGCCGCGACTGGCACAGACCGACACCGCGGTGTTGCAGTCGCACTGCGGCATCCAAGAGCACGCGATTGGCGCAGGAAGCGCTGTGCAGATCAGGAAAACCGAAGACGCATTGGGGGGCGATGACCGTTCGGCACTACGCCGGTCGCCTCAATCCCCCATCGACATGTGATACCGGCGGATCAGGCTCGCAGTCGAACAATCGACCCCCGGCGAACAGGATATCTGGCGGAAGTCCGCAAGGATCTGGCTGGCCAGCTGTTTGCCGAGTTCGACACCCCACTGGTCGAACGAGTCCACCCCCCAGACCACGCCCTGTACGAACACCTTGTGCTCGTAAAGCGCGATCAACGCGCCCAGCACCGCCGGGGTCAGCTGCTCGACCAGCAGCATGTTGCTGGGGCGGTTGCCCGGGAATGTCCGGTGCGGCACCAGCTTGTCGACCATCGCGGCGCCAATGCCTCCCGCTTCGAGTTCCGCGCGCGCCTCGGCCTCGGTACGGCCACGCATCAGCGCCTGGGCCTGCGCGAGGCAGTTTGCAACCAGCTTGTCGTGGTGTCCTTCGATCGGATGATGGCTACGCAGCGGGAGGATGAAATCGGTCGGAATCAGGCGCGTGCCCTGGTGAATCAGCTGAAAGAAGCTGTGCTGGGCATCGGTCCCCGGCTGCCCCCAGATCACCGGACCGGTCTGGTAGTCGACCGCCAGTCCGTCGCGGGTGACGCGCTTGCCGTTGCTCTCCATATCGAGCTGCTGCAGGTAGGTTGGCAGATTGCGGAGGTTCTGGTCGTACGGAATGACCGCCTGGGTCGCGGCCCCGCCGAAGTTGTTGTACCAGAGGCCGAGCATCGCGAGGATGATCGGCATGTTGCGCTCGGCCGGCGCCTCGACGAAATGCTCGTCCATCGCATGCGCCCCGGCGAGCAGTTCCTCGAAACGCGGCATCCCGATCGCCAGCGCGATCGGCAGGCCGATCGCCGACCACAGGGAATAACGGCCGCCGACCCAGTCCCAGAACTCGAACATGTTCTGCGGATCGATGCCGAACGCGCTGACCGCGTCGCTGTTCGTCGACACGGCGACGAAGTGCCGGGCGATCGCCGCCTCGTCGTGCAGCGCCTCCAGGCACCAGGCACGCGCCGATTCCGCGTTGGTCAGCGTCTCCTGGGTGGTGAAGGTCTTGGATGCCACGACGAACAGCGTGGATGCCGGATCGA
Source organism: Chromatiaceae bacterium (assembly GCA_024235395.1). Classification (NCBI taxonomy): domain Bacteria; kingdom Pseudomonadati; phylum Pseudomonadota; class Gammaproteobacteria; order Chromatiales; family Chromatiaceae; species Chromatiaceae bacterium. Next base: position 1,056,061 of record JACKMK010000002.1, on the reverse strand, counting down.
GCGACTCGATGGTCTGCGCGAGCTGGGCGCCGTCCACGTTGGAGACGAAGTGCATGCGCAGTTTCGGTGTCTGGTAGGGCCGCAGCGCCTGGCAGACCATCTTCGGACCCAGGCTCGAACCGCCGATCCCGATGCTGACCACGTCGCTGATCCGGCGCCCGGTGTATCCCAGCCAGCGGCCACTGCGTATCTCCTCGGAGAACGCGCCCATGCGCTCCAGTACCGAGCGGATGCCCGGCATCACATCGTTGCCGTCGACCCGGTACTCGCGTGCACCACGATTGCGCAGGGCCATGTGCAGCACCGCCCTGCCTTCGGTGTTGTTGACCTTGTCGCCCCGTAGCAAACTGTCGCCCCAGAACCGCAATTCGGCGGTCTGCGCCAGTCCCATCAGATGGTGCAGCGTCTCGCTGGTGATCAGGTTTTTCGAATAATCGAGGTAGATGCCGCACTCTTCGAGGCTGAAACGCTCCGCCCTGGTCGGGTCCTGGTCGAACAGCTCGCGCATGTGCAGCTTGGCGACGTCGGTCCAGTGTTGCTCGAGCGCTTTCCAGGCCGGGGTGTGACTGATCAATGGCATACCGTTACTACAACGCACAGAATGAAGTGAATTTACAGCGGCACCGAGGCCGTGATTTTGTCAAAGTATACCAACGCCGGTGGTCCGGGGCGCGCGGTCTTCGCGCCCGGCCGGCGATGTCAGCCATACGGAGTGCAGTACCTTGAGCGACCCATTCGTCGACGCCTGCGTCAAACATGACCGGACCCTGCGCAGTCGGGTCAAACTTTTCGGGCGACTGCTCGGCGATGTCATCAGCAGCCAGGCCGGCGGCGAAGTGCTGCGCAATATCGAACGCCTGCGCAAGGGATTCATCCAGCTGCGCGAGCACCCCGATCCCGTTCGCCTCGAAAGGCTGAAACGCCTGATCGGCAAGCTGTCGCCCGATGCCTTGCGACCGGTCATTCGGGCATTCAGCATCTATTTCCAGCTGGTCAATACCGCAGAGGAGAGCTTTCAGCACAGGCAACGACGGCGGATTGCGGCCAAGGGCGGCGTGCTGTGGAAAGGTTCCTTCGATGCCTGCCTGCGAGATCTGCGCCGCCTCGGCGTCGAACCCGACGAGTTGCAGGATCTGTTCGAAGAGATCCGCTACATGCCGGTTTTCACCGCGCATCCGACCGAATCCAAGAGACGTGCGATCATGCTGCAGATCCGCCGCATCTTCGAGAGCAACGACGCGCTCGATGCACCGCCGACGTCGATCGATCACACCGAGCGGTACACGCGCGACCTGCATACCCACATTCAGGCATTGTGGAAGACCAACGAGGTGCGCCCCTCACGCCCGGACGTGCGCCACGAGATCCGCATGGGGATGCATCACTTCCGTGAGGCGCTGTTCGATGCCATCCCGGTGGTCTATCGCCGGATGGATGGTGCCATACGTCGCGCCTACCAGAGCCACCCGGATTTTCGTGGCATCGACCTGCCGGCGATGATCCGATTCGGCAGCTGGATCGGTGGCGACCGCGACGGCAATCCGAACGTCACCGCACAGACCACGCACGAGGCCATCCTTACTCAACACCTGACGATCCTGCGTGCCTACGTCGAACGCGTCGAGGGCCTGATCGGGATTCTCACGCAGTCGCAGGATTTCTGCACGCCGTCGCCGGCGTTTCAGGCGGGTCTGCGCGAGGACGACGAGTACCGCGCTTTGTTCGACCAGGAGTGGCCGGCGCGTTTCCCCGAAGAGCCCTATCGGCGCAAGCTGTATATCACGGGCCTGCGCCTGCGCCAGACGATGCAACGCGCCAAGGCGCGGCTGGACGGCGAGCCGCTGACCGAGGACCCGGATGGCTATCGCAGCGAGGACGATTTTCTGCGCGACCTGGTGCTGATGCGCGATTCGCTGGTCAGCCATGGCGACGCCGATGCGGCCAATGCCGAGTTGCTGGATCTGATCCGCCTGGTGCGCACCTTCGGGTTCTACCTGGCACGGCTCGATGTGCGCCAGGAGTCGGCCGTGCACACCGATGCGGTTGCTGAGATCCTTGCTCACCTCGGGATCGAACAGGACTACGCCGCGCTGGATGAAACGCAGCGCCTGGAATTGCTCGGTCGGCTGATCGAAGGCCCGCCGGTCTTGACTGATCGTGAGCGGCTTTCCGAGATGACCCAGGAAGTACTTCGGGTACTGGACGTCGTCGATGAAATGCAGCAGGTGATCAGTCCACGCACGATCGGACGCTACGTGATCTCGATGGCACACCAGGCGTCTGATGTGATGCATGTGATGTTCCTCGCCAGTCTGTGCCGATTGTGCGGACAACAGGGCGACCTGTTCGTCTGCCGGATCGGGGTATCGCCGCTGTTCGAGACCATTCATGACCTCTCGCGGATCGAGCCGGTGATCTCACAGTTGCTCGACAACCGGGTGTATCGGCGGCTTTTGCAGCACCACGGTACCCTGCAGGAAGTGATGCTGGGTTACTCCGACTCGGCGAAAGACGGCGGTATCGTTGCCTCCGCCTGGCTGCTGTACCAGGCCCAACAGCGGGTGATCGCACTGGGCAAGGCACGCGGCATCCACATCCGCCTGTTCCACGGTCGCGGCGGCACCATCGGCCGTGGTGGCGGACCGACGCACGACGCGATCCGCGCGCAACCCGCCGGCACCCTGCTCGGACAGATCAAGTTCACTGAACAGGGTGAGGTACTCTCATACAAGTACAGCAACCGCGAGACGGCGATCTATGAACTGACGATGGGACTGACCGGCGTGATCAGCGCGAGTGTCGGTCTGATCCGCGATGTCGCGCCCGACGACGATAGCTTCCACGACAGCATGCGCGTGCTGGCCGAGACCGGAGAGGCGGCTTATCGGGATCTGACCGAACAGACACCGGGATTCCTCGACTACTTCTATCAGGCCACGCCGGTCGCCGAGATCGGCATGCTGAACATCGGGTCACGACCGTCACACCGCGCCAAGGGCGACCTTTCCAAGTCGTCGGTGAGGGCGATTGCATGGGTGTTCGGTTGGGCGCAGGCACGCCAGACGCTGCCGGCCTGGTACGGACTCGGCAGTGCCCTCGAGTTCTGTTGCAAGGACCAGAAGAAGCGTCTCAGGACACTGCGCCAGATGTACCGCGAGTGGCCGTTCTTTCGCGCGCTGCTGAGCAACACACAGATGGCGCTGGTCAAATCGCGCATGGACATCGCACGCGAATACGCCGAGTTGTGCACCGATCCCAGGATTCGCGACACGGTGTTCGGCATGATTGAAGCGGAGTACCTGCGTACCGAGAAGTGGATCCGCCGGATCACCGGGATCGACGAGCTGCTCGATGACAACCCCCTGTTGAAGACTTCACTGGGCAGGCGTGACCCCTACCTCGATCCGCTGAACCACATCCAGCTCGAACTGCTGCAGCGCTACCGCAGCCCCGAGACGCGCGATGTCGACCGGGAGGCGAGCCTCGACCCACTGCTGCGCTCGATCAACGCGATTGCCGCCGGCATGCGCAACACGGGCTGACCGGGGCAGGTCATCGGGAACAGGTGGGAACCGGTCGGGAGACGCTTGCCCCGACCACGATTCAGCGCGTGACTTCGATGTTGTCGATCAGGCGCGCCTTGCCGAGGTAGGCCGCAGCCAATATCACGAGATTTGGCTCGCCTGGCTCCGGCTCCTGCAGGTCCGCCGCACGCCGGATCGCGACGTAATCGGTCGTAAAGCCGCTTTCGTCGAGTTCACGTGTCGCCTGTGCCTGCAGCGCCACGACGTCGTCGCCGCCTTCGCGCAGTTTGCCGGCCAAACCGCTGAGCACACGAAACAGTACGGGGGCGGTGGCGCGCTGCTCCGCCGTCAGATAACCGTTGCGTGAACTCATCGCCAGGCCGTCCGCTTCGCGCACCGTGTCCACACCCACCACCCTGACCGGCATTGCGAGGTCGTCGACCATGCGGCGGATCACCATCAGCTGCTGATAGTCCTTTTTGCCGAACAGTGCGACGTCCGGCTGCACCATGTTGAACAACTTGCACACCACGGTGGCGACTCCGACGAAGTGTCCGGGCCGATAGGCGCCGCACAGCAGGTCGGAGAGTTCGGGCACCTCGACCCGGGTCTGCTGCGCCTGTGGCTTGGGATACATGACCGCGACCGGAGGCGCGAACAGCAGATCCGTGCCCTCGCCTTCGAGCATCGCCGTGTCGTTATCGAGCGTCCGCGGATAGTTCGCGAAATCTTCGCCGGCGCCGAATTGAAGCGGATTGACGAAGATGCTCACCACGACCCGGTCCGCGAGCAGGCGGGCGGCGCGGACCAGGGACAGATGACCCTCGTGCAGGTTGCCCATGGTCGGCACGAATGCGACATTGCCGCCACGCCGCCAGGCATCCACCTGCGCGCGCAGCTCGCCCAGCTCAGCGACCGTGTTCACGCCAGGATATGCTCGGTGGACGGGTAGCTGCCGTCTTTGACGGCATTCACATAGGCACCCAGTGCCGCCTTGACGTTACCGTTTTCGGCGAGGAAATCCCGCACGAAACTCGGTGTTCCATGCATCGTGAGGCCGAGCATGTCGTACAGCACCAGGACCTGACCGTCTGTCTCGCCACCGGCACCTATGCCGATCACCGGTACATCCACGGCCTTGGTGATCTCGGCTGCCAGTATCGCCGGCACGCATTCCAACACCAGCATCTGCGCCCCGGCCTCCTGCAACGCCACGGCGTCCTTGAGGATACGTTCCGCCTCGTGCTCACCGCGCCCCTGTATCCGATAGGCGCCGATCTGATGGATCGACTGCGGCGTGAGCCCGAGATGCCCGCAGACCGGCACCGCGCGCGCGGTCATGTGACGCACGGTGTCGACCTGTGGCGCACCACCTTCGATCTTCACCATGTGGGCACCGCCTTCCTTCATCAACCGACCCGCCGTGTGCAGCGCCTGTTCCGGCGTGCCATGGCTCATGAAGGGCATGTCCGCGATGATCAACGCACGCTCGCTGGTGCGCGCAACGTTCGCCGTATGGTAGACCATGTCATCCACGGTCACCGGCAGCGTGCTTTCGTGTCCCTGGATCACCATGCCGAGCGAATCGCCGACCAGGATCACATCCATGCCGGCATGTTCGATGAGCTGGGTGAAACTGGCGTCGTAGCTGGTGACGACCGCGATCTTCTCGCCGGCCGCTTTCATACGATTGAGGGTTGTTATCGTGACCTTTCCCACCTCTCCTCCTGCGCGGCCGCTCGGCTGGCGGAGCCGATCCGGATTCAGTTTATCGCTAGCGGTGTCGGGTTGAAATAGGACTTGCCGGTGAATCTTCGAGTGATGGCGCACAGCAGTTCCTGGTAGTCGGACTCCGAATCGACCAGGTTGAGTTCCGCGGTGTCCACGATAAGGACGGGGGAGGCATCGTAATAATAAAAATAACGTGCATACGCTTCCGACAGGCGTGCCAGGTAGTCGGGTGCGAGGCTGTTCTCCATCGTCCGGTTGCGCCGTCGGACGCGCTGCATCAACTCATCGACCGGCGCCTGCAGGTAGAGGATCAGATCCGGTCTGGGTGCCTGCATCTCAAGGCGAGCGTACACCTCGTCATAGAGTGCCAGTTCCTCCGGCTGCAGGTTCAGTTCGGCAAACAGACGGTCTTTGGCAAACATGAAATCGGCGACCAGGTGGCTGTTGAACAGGTCGCGCTGGCGCAACTGTTCGAGCTGCCGGCTGCGCTGAAACAGGAAATGCAGCTGGGCCGGAAACGCCGCGGCAAGCGGATCGTCGTAGAAGCGTGCGAGGAACGGATTGTCCTCGGCGCATTCGAACAGGCTCGCGTAGCCGAGCGTCTCCGTCAGGCGCCGTACCAGGCTGGTCTTGCCGACGCCGATCGGTCCCTCGACAACGATGAATTCCGGCGGCGATTGGCGCTGCTCAGGCATCTTCGGCACCATCGATCACGTGCAGGTCCTCCATCGAAACACCCTCCAGCAGGTCGTGCAGTGTCCCCAGCCCGGGGATCCGGAGATCCGGCGCGATCTCGTGCAGCGGTATCAGCACGAACGCACGGTGCTGCAGCTGAGGATGCGGCACGACCAGGCGATCGGTGCGGATACGCGCACTGCCGTATGTCAGGATATCCAGATCCAGCGTGCGCGGCCCCCAGTGCACACCGCGCACACGGCCATGCCGTTGTTCCACGGCCTGTAGCGCATCGAGCAGTTCAGACGGCGCGAGACGGGTCTCGACCGCGGCGACCGCGTTGATGTAATCCGGTTGTCCGGCGGGACCGAGTGGTGCCGAGCGATACAGGCTCGAATGACGCAACAGGTGCGACTGCGGCATATCGTCGAGTTCCGCGAGGGCATCGAGGACCTGGCGCTGCGGTCGGTCGAGGTTGCTGCCCAGGCCGACGAACGCAAGGACCGTGGCGCTGCTCATTCCTCGGTCGCCGCTTCCTTGCTGCGCCGCCGCCCGCGTCGACCGCGTCGGCTGCGCCGACGTGCCGTCGGCTTGTCGGGCGGCGGCAACTCGCCCCCACCCTCGCCCTGCAGTGCGGTCCACCATGCCGCTAGGTCGGCGTCCGCCTCGCCGGCCGCCGCGCGCAACAACAGGAAATCGTAGGCCGCACGGAACCGCGGATGCGCCATCAGGCGCTGTGGCCGCTTGCCCCGCGTCTGGTTGAAACGCGGTTGCAGCGTCCAGATCTCCTGCATCGGCGTACTGAAACGGCGCGGCAGGGCGATCCGCTCGAGTTGCCGCGCGACGACCTCGGCCGCGGCCTGAGAGATCGCCTGGTAGGGTGCCTCGCCACCCGCCTGGAGGCGTTCCGCCCGCTGCCGGACGGGTTCCCACAACAGCACTGCAAACAGGAACGCCGGTGTCACCGACTTGCCCTCGCGCAGGCGCTGGTCGGTATTCTCCAGGCCCTTCAGTACCAGCGTCAGTGGAAACTCGTGTTCGAGCTGCGCCAGGCATCCCTCGGTGGCCGGAAACAGGTGGGCGAACAGGCCGTATTGACGCAGCTTCTCGAATCCGCCGACCGCAGTGCCGTACAGGAACAGCTTCTGGATCTCTTCGAACAGTCGGGCGGGTGGGATATCACCCAGCAGCGACGCCAGGTCGACGATCGGCTCCGCCGTCGCGTCATCGATCCGGAAGCCGAGCTTGGCGGCGAAGCGCACCGCGCGGAGCATGCGCACCGGGTCCTCGCGATAACGGGTCTCGGGGTCGCCGAGCAGACGCAATACCCCGGCTTGCAGATCCTCGACACCGCCGGCGTAGTCGATGATCGAGAAATCCGCGATGTTGTAGTACAGCGCGTTGACGGTGAAATCGCGACGCAGCGCGTCCTGTTCGATCGTGCCGTAGACGTTGTCGCGCAGCAGCATGCCCTCGTCGGTCTGGTGATTGCCGTTTTCCTCGCCGTCCTGGCCGGCCCGGAAGGTGGCGACCTCGATGATCTCCTGGCCGAAATGCACGTGCGCGAGTCGGAATCGGCGTCCGATCAGTCGGCAGTTGCGGAACACCTCGCGCACCTGTTCGGGACGCGCGTCCGTCGCAACGTCGAAGTCCTTCGGCTCGCGCCCAAGCAGGAGGTCACGGACACCGCCACCGACCAGATGCGCGGCAAACCCCTCCGCTTTCAGGCGGTAGAGCACTTTCAACGCATTCGGCGAGATGTTGGCACGCGAGATCGTGTGCTGATCGCGGGGGATGACGACGGGTTGGGTAATGACGGGTTACCGGGCTGTTGGCGACTGGGTGGCCGCTATCATAGCACTGCACACACCCCACGATCAGTGTCACGCCCCGCCGCCCCCATCCGCCGCGACACAGCTGGCCTGCGCGAGTGCGCCGAGCGCGCAGGCAAATCGGTATACTGTGATTTTTTGCCAGCCGCCCTGCCGGACACCGACCAATGGACAAGACTTACGACCCACACGCCATCGAACAACGCTGGTATCAGACCTGGGAGGACCGCGGCTGGTTCGAACCCGGGACCGGCGACGGCAAGCCCTATTGCATCATGATTCCGCCCCCCAACGTCACCGGCAACCTGCACATGGGGCATGGCTTCAACAACACGGTGATGGACACGCTGATCCGCTTCAACCGGATGCGCGGTCGCCCGACCCTGTGGCAGCCCGGCACCGACCATGCCGGGATAGCGACCCAGATGGTGGTCGAACGCCAGCTCGAGGCGGCTGGCCAGACCCGTCACGATCTCGGCCGTGCGCGGTTCATCGAGCGTGTCTGGGAGTGGAAGGCGGAGTCCGGTGGCAACATCACCCGTCAGTTGCGCCGACTCGGCTCGTCGCTCGACTGGCGCCACGAACGGTTCACGATGGATGAGGGCCTGTCGGAGGCGGTCCAGGAGGTGTTCATTCGCCTCTACGAAGAGGGACTGATCTACCGCGGCAAGCGCCTGGTGAACTGGGACCCCAAACTGCATACCGCGGTATCCGACCTCGAGGTCATCTCCGAGGAAGAGGCCGGCAGCATGTGGCACATGCGTTATCCCTTGAGCAACGGCAAGGGCCACCTGGTCGTCTCCACGACCCGCCCCGAGACGATGCTCGGCGACTGCGCGGTCGCGGTGAACCCGGACGATGCACGCTACAGGCACCTGATCGGAGAGCTGGTCGAGCTGCCGCTGACCGGACGGCGGATCCCCATCATCGCCGACGAACACGCCGACCCGGAATTCGGCACCGGTTGCGTCAAGATCACCCCGGCCCACGATTTCAACGACTACGCCGTCTGGCTGCGGCATCGCGACGAGACGCCGATCAGCAAACAGGTCCATGGCGGACTGATCAACATCTTCACGATCGATGCGGCCGTGCGCGCCAACGAGGACGGCGAAGACCAATTGATTCCGCCCCAATATGCCGGCCTGGACCGCTACGCGGCCCGCAAGCAGATCGTCGCCGACCTCGAGGCCCAGGGCCTGCTCGAAAAGATCGTCGATCACAAGCTGATGGTGCCGCGGGGCGATCGTTCCGGGGCCGTGATCGAACCCTTTCTCACCGACCAGTGGTACGTCAAGGTCGAGCCCCTGGCCAGACCGGCGATCGAGGCGGTCGAGACCGGCAGGATTCGTTTCGTTCCGGACAACTGGAAGAACACCTATTACGAGTGGATGCGCAACATCCAGGACTGGTGCATCAGCCGGCAGATATGGTGGGGGCACCGGATCCCGGCGTGGTATGACGCGGAGGGCAACGTCTACGTCGGTCGCAACGAGACCGAGATCCGGACCCGGCACAAGCTCGCCGCCGACTATCCGCTGACCCAGGACGAAGACGTACTCGATACCTGGTTCAGTTCCGCGCTATGGCCTTTCTCGACGCTCGGCTGGCCCGAACGGACCGATCGCCTCGGCCAGTTCTACCCGACCAGCGTGCTGGTCACCGGGTTCGACATCATTTTCTTCTGGGTTGCGCGGATGATCATGATGGGCATCAAGTTTATGGACGACGTACCCTTCCACGAGGTCTACGTCCACGGTCTGGTCCGCGACTCCCAGGGACAGAAGATGTCCAAGTCGAAGGGCAACGTGCTGGATCCCATCGATCTGATCGACGGCATCGGGCTCGAGGAACTGGTCGCCAAGCGCACCAGCGGCATGATGCAACCGCAGCTGGCAGCGAAGATCGACAAGCAGACACACAAGGAGTTTCCCGAGGGCATTCCCAGCTTCGGCACCGACGCGCTGCGCTTCACCTTCGCCGCGTTGGCGGCGACCGGGCGCGACATCAAGTTCGACATGGGGCGCATCGAGGGCTACCGCAACTTCTGCAACAAGCTCTGGAACGCGTCGCGCTTCGTGCTGATCAATACCGAAGGTCGGGACTGCGGGCTGGAAGACGATGCGATCGAACGCTCGCTCGCCGATCGCTGGATCCTGTCGCGCCTGCAGAAGACCAAGCAGGCGGTCAGTGACGCGATCGAGGGCTATCGTTTCGACCAGGCCGCGCAGGCAATCTACGAGTTCACCTGGAACGAGTACTGCGACTGGTACCTCGAGCTGTGCAAACCGGTGCTCAACAACGAACAGGCCGGCGCGGCCGCGAAGCGCGGTACGCGGCGTACCCTGGTGCGGGTCCTCGAATCGTTGTTGCGCCTGACCCACCCGATCATGCCGTTCATCACCGAAGAGATCTGGCAGCGCGTGGCGCCGCTGGCCGGCAAGTCCGACGGTGGCGACGTGGACAGCATCATGCTGCAGCCCTTCCCCAGGCACCGTGCACCGCTGGTCGACGAGGCGGCGGAGGCAGAGATGCAATGGGTGATGCAGTTCATCCTCGGCATCCGCAAGATCAAGGGTGAGATGAACATCGCTCCCGGCAGGCCGGTGCCGGTGTTGCTTGCCGACAGCAGCGAGCAGGATCGAAAGAACGCGACGCAGCACCGCGCTTTTCTCGATTTCCTCGCGCGTACCGAGTCGATCACCGTGCTCGAGCCCGGCGACGCCGGCCCGGAATCGGCCACCGCGTTGGTCGGGAACATGAAGATCCTGATCCCGCTCGCCGGGCTGATCGACAAGGACGCCGAACTGGCGCGGCTCGACAAGGAGATCGGCCGCTACCGGCAGGACATCGAGCGCAGCGAGAAGAAACTGCAGAACCCGAACTTCGTCGACAAGGCCCCGGCCGAGGTCGTGCAGAAGCAACGCGACAAACTCGATCAGGACAAGGCCGCGCTCGCCGACCTCTCGGCCCAGGCCGAGAAGATCCGGAGGTTGTAATGTGCCTGGCCCTGGCAGGCGGCAAGCCGCCGGAAAGACCTGCGAACCGTTGGCAACGGACACGGCAGTGGCTCGGTTTCGGCCTCCTGCTGGCGCGTTTTCTGGCCGCCGGCCTGTGGCAATGGATCGCCCAGCGCTGGATCCTGCGCAACCCACACGTCGGTTGATTCCCCCGTCAGCACGGGCGTCCGACCCAGAACGCCCGTGCGCACCATCCCGTCGAGTTGTCACCGCGCGCGGCGTCGGAGCACGCCGTCGCCAGTGAGGCCCATGCATAAAGATTTCCGCTATTCCGCCGATACACGGGGTGCCGCGAGACCACCGACAAGGAATCTTCCGAATGCACTCACTGCTGCGCCGCTTTTCGATATCGAGTCGCCTGTTCAGCGTATCCATTCTGGCCTTGCTCGGTATCGTCGCGGTCGCCAGCCTGGTTTCGCTTCAATTGCGCGACAGCCTCTACGAACAGCGTAGAGCGTCGCTGCAGCACCAGGTGGAGAGTGCGCTCGGCGTGATCCGGCACTATCACCGCCTGTCACAGGAAGGCCAGATCACCGATGCCGAGGGACAGCGTGCAGCACTCGCTGCGGTGGCCGACATGCGCTACGACGACGGCAAGGGGTACTTCTGGATCAACGACATGCAACCCAAGGTGCTGATGCATCCGCTGAAGGCCAAGCTCATCGGCAAGGACATGTCCGGCAGCACCGACGCCCAGGGCAAACACCACTGGCTGGAATTCGTCGAGGTCGTCAAGGCACAGGGCCAGGGCTTCGTGACCTACACCTGGGAACACAAGGCAAAAGGCATCGTCGCCGACAAGGTCTCCTATCTCGGAGGATTCACGCCCTGGGGCTGGATTGTCGGCTCGGGAACCCTGTTCGACGACCTGGATGCCATCTTCTTCGACAACGTCAAGGCGGTCGCGGCGATCGCCGGTCTGTTTGCGCTGCTGATGTTTGGTTACGCGACGATGATCGGGCAAAGCGTTACCCTGCCGACCCGGGCAATCACCGACGCCATGCAGAACATCGCTTCGGACGGCGGCGACCTGACCCAGCGGCTGCCGGCCTCCGGGCAGGACGAACTCGCGAGCCTGGCATCGGCCTTCAACCTGTACACCGACAAGATCCAACATACGGTGCGCGAGGTCGACAAGGCGACCCACCAATTGTCGGCATCGTCCGACGAACTGACCGGCATCACCCAGGCCTCCCGCGACGGCGTCGAGCGGCAGCAGAGCGAGACCGAGCAGGTCGCGACCGCAGTCACCGAGATGAGCGCCACGGTGCGCGAGATCGCACGCAGTGCCGAGGAGGCCGCCGACGCCGCCCAGCGCGCCGATCAACACGCCCAGGACGGCCACAAGAAGGTTGCAGAGGTGCGCGCCTCGATCCAGACCCTGGCCGGCGAGGTGCAGGCCGCCGTGGATGTGATCCAGCAGCTGAGCAAGGACAGCGACGCCATCGGCAGTGTGCTCGAAGTCATCCGCGGAGTCGCCGAACAGACCAACCTGCTCGCACTGAACGCCGCGATCGAGGCCGCCCGCGCGGGTGAGCAGGGACGCGGCTTCGCCGTCGTCGCCGATGAGGTACGTACACTGGCCAGCAGGACGGAGGCATCGACGCGCGAGATCCAGGCGATGACCGAGCGGCTCGGTGGTGGCGTCGCGCGTGCGGTAGCAGCCATACAGCACAGTTCGGCGACCACGGACCGCACCCTGGCACACGGCGAAGAGGCCGGTACCGCGCTGCAGAGCATCGTCGCCGCGGTCGCCACGATCAAGGACATGAACACTCAGATAGCCAGCGCGGCGGAAGAACAGGCCGTCGTCGCCGGGCAGATCGATCAGAACGTCGCGAATATCTCGGCGCAGGCACACCAGTCGGCAGACAACCTGGCACAGACCGCCACCGCCAGCACGTCGCTGGCGACCCTCGGCGGGCAGCTGCGCGCCCTCGTGGGACGCTTTTCAATCAGCTGACCGGCGCCCGCTCTCCCGCCGCGTACCACCTCGCCGCGATATGACTCCCTGTGCGGGACCCTGCGGGGTCCCGGCCACGTCAGGCCGTCGTGCCGATCTCCTATGCTGTATCCGCTCCCGTACGCCAAGGCCGGACGCGGCAGGCGCCGGGCATCGCCTGGCGACAGGCATGGAACAGGGGCAGAATGCCGGGCACACCGCAGCCGACAGAGACCGCGAGGAGTACATACATGCCGACACGCACACTTTACGACTTCCCGCGATCCGGCAACTGCTACAAGATCCGCCTGCTGCTGTCGATGCTCGGTCTCGACTACCAACGCATCCCGATCGACAGCACGGCCGGCGAGACGCAGACGGCCGAGTTCAAGCGGCTCAATCCGCGCGGACAGATCCCGGTGCTGATCGACGACGACGCGGTGATCTGGGACTCGATGGCGATCCTCGTGTATCTCGCGCGCCGGTTCGGCGAGGCGCAATGGCTGCCCGACGATCCGCTGGGCGAGGCACGCGTGATGCAGTGGCTCGCGGTCTCCGAGAACGAGCTGCTGTACGGCCTTGCCCGGGCGCGTATCGCTGTCCTGTTCAACAAGCCATTCGACCTCGACCAGTGCCACCGCGACGCAGCCTCGGGACTCGCGGCGATGGAGCAACGGCTCACCGGCAACGACTGGCTCGCCGCACAGCATCCGACGATTGCCGACATCGCCTGCTATCCCTACGTGTCCCTCGCCGAAGAAGGCAAGGTCTCGCTGCAGCCCTACCCCGCGATACGCGAATGGCTGCAACGTGTCGAAGGGCTTCCGGGCTGGAAGGCGTTGCTCGACTGACCCGGACCCCGTGTCGGCCCATCCTGCACCCGACACCGCGAGAGCCGGCCCCGTGATCCCGGTTGCAAGCCGCCTCAGCGCATCACGATCAGGCGTATCGCATCCAACCGCACCCTGGCGCGTCCGATCTGGGCGGCCATGCGTTCACGATGCGTGGCGAGTGCCTGGATCTCCTCGCGGCGCACATTCGGATTGACTCTGGCCAGGGATTCGAGACGCTGGAGCTCGTCGGTCAGGTCGGCCTGCATCAGGTCGAGTGCCTGTACCGCGCGCTCCGCACCGGCGCGTTCCGCCAGCTCCGTGGCGTGCCGCAGTAACGCCTTGACCCGCTCCGCCTGCGACTTCAATACGGTGTCGGCGAGCTTGCGATTCTGTGACAGGCACAGGCCCTGCAGGTCCGCGTGCGCCAGCTGCGTCGAGCAATCCCTGCCCTGGGCGTCCAGCAGCAGGCGCAGACAGGTCGGCGGCAGGTAGCGCTGCAATGCCAGTCCCTGGGGCGCACTACATTCCACGACACACAACACCTCGACGAACAGCGTGCCGGTCCGATAGTCGGGGTGGCTGACGACCGTGACCGCGGCCGAACCCAGCTCCCCGCTGGTCAGCATCTCCATGCAGCCGCGCACCATCGGGTGTTCCCAGGTCAGAAACAAGCGGTCTTCGTGCGCCAGCGCGTCGTTGCGCGAGAATGTCGCGGTCGCCGCCTCGCCACCCAGGCCGGGGAAATGCTCGTGCAGCATGTGTGGGCCCGGCCGCAGCACGATCGCCTGTCCGCCAGCGGTCTCGTGCTCGACACCGAAAGCATCCCAGTAGTCGTCCATGAAGGTCCGCAGCAAGGCGGCATCGCTATCCGCTCGCAACGCGGTCAGCAAGGCGGCGGCGCGCTCCGGCCGGTGGGAATGCAGCTCCAGCAGGCGGTCGCGTCCGGCCTCGAGCTCGGTATTGATCCGCCGGGTCAGCGCCGCGGCATCGGCGATCAGCGAAGGTACCTGTTCCGCGTCGCCCAGCGCAGACTGCAGGCGATCCGCGAGCTGCGCGTACACCGCGCCGGCCGCTGGACACACGGCCTCGAAGCTGGCGAGACCGTCGCGATACCAGCGCAGCAGCACTTCGCTGGCGGCGCCTTCCAGGTAGGGCACATGGATCGCGACGATCTCGCGCTGACCGATGCGGTCGAGCCGGCCAATGCGTTGCTCGAGAAGATCCGGCTCGCAGGGCAGATCGAACAGCACGAGGTGGTGGGCGAACTGGAAGTTGCGCCCTTCGCTGCCGATCTCGGAGGAGATCAGCACTTGTGTTCCCTCGTCGGGATCGGCGAAGAACGCGGCGGCGCGGTCGCGCGCAACGATCTCCATGTGTTCGTGGAACAGGGCGGCATGGATCGCACATCGCTCCAGCAGGTGATCCCGCAATGCGATCGCCGTCTCGGCCTGCGCGCAGATCACCAGGACCTTCAGTGGCGCCAGGTCGAGCAACAGTTCCCGTAGCCACGCCACGCGTGGATCCAGATCGGTCCACCCCCCACCCGCGGCCACTTCAGGTGTCGGTTCGACCGCGAGCCCGGCATAGGCGTCTGGCAGCGGCAGTCGATAGGCGTGCAACCGGCGCTTGGGAAATCCGGTGACCGCATGTCGGGTGTTGCGGAACAGGACCCTTCCGGTGCCGTGGCGGTCGATCAGGCGTTCGATCGACTGCTGGGCCGGCAGCCCGGCTTCATCGCCCAGCAGGTGCCGCAGCTGCGCGCGTTCCGAGTCATCGAGCGGCATGCCGTCGAGCAACTTGGCGGCCAGCGACGCGACCGGCACGTAGGCGGCCTCTTCCTCGAGGAATGCGTGGTAGTCGTGGAAGCGCTGTGGATCGAGCAGGCGCAGGCGGCCGAAATGCCCCGCGCGACCCAGTTGCTCCGGTGTCGCGGTCAACAACAACACCGCTGGCGTAACACTCGACAATGCCTCGACCACCTGGTAGTCGCCGCTCGCACCCTGCTCGCTCCACGCCAGGTGGTGCGCCTCATCGACGATCAGCAGGTCCCACTCGCCGGCCACGACCGCAGCGCTCGTCGCCGGCGATGTGGTCAGGAACGAGAGGCTGCACAACACCCGCTGCTCGGCGTGGAAGGGATTCTCTTCGGCCGATGCTGCGAAGCGTTCGGTGTCGAATACCGCGAACGCCAGGTTGAAACGTCGCAGCATCTCGACCAGCCATTGATTGACCAGGGCGTCCGGCACCACGATCAGCACGCGTCGCACGCGCTCGGTGAGCAGCAGCCGGTGCAGGATCAGCCCGGCCTCGATGGTCTTGCCCAGTCCGACCTCGTCGGCCAGCAGCACCCGTGGTGCCGACCGGGATGCGACTTCGGTGGCGATGAACAGCTGATGCGGAATCAGGTCGATGCGCGGCCCCTGGAGCCCAAACACCGGCGAGCGCCACAGTGCCGCAGACTGCAGCCAGGCGCGGTAGCGCAGGCTGAACCAGATATCCGCATCGATGCGCCGTGCCAGCAGCTTGTCCTGGGGACGGTTCAGGCGCAGATGGTCGTCCAGGGACTGCTCCGGCAGGTGCGCCCTCCGGCCCGCCTGATCGACGCAGTCGTAGCTGAACAGCCCCCCCTGCTCGTGCACCTCGCGCACGATGAGCGGTGTGCCTTCCCGGTCGCGAATCTTGTCGTCGGCAGCGAAACGCACCCGACCCAAAGGTGCGGTCTGCGCGGCGTAGGTGCGCTTCTGGGCACTCGCCGGAAAGTCGATCAGCACCAGCCGGCCGTCGAACGACTCGACGCTGCCGAGACCGAGGTCCGGTTCGGCCTCGCTGAGCCAGCGTTGCCCGGGTACAAAACGTTGCGGCACATCACCCCCCTGTGCAGGCGCGGCATTGTACCGGTTAACGGCGCCCGCGATCAGCGTCGGGTTCCGCCAAACTGGCATCCGCACGACAGGTCCGCGATAATCGCGCCCCTTTGTTGGTCACCCGGGGAGAGTCTTCAGACATGTGGTTTCGCAATCTGCAGCTGTACCGCCTGATCGAACCGTTTGATTACACTCCCGAAACGCTGTATGACGCACTGACGCAGCGCCCTTTCAAACCCTGCGCCGGATTGGATACGCACAGCGTCGGCTGGGTGTCACCGGCCGGCCGCGATGCGGGATCGTTGGTGCATGCCGCCAACGGCCGCATCATGCTGTGCCTGCGGCGCGAGGAAAGGATTCTGCCGGCGGCGGTCGTTCGCGAACACGTCGAAGAGAGGGCCGAGACGATCGCCGCGGACGAAGCCAGGCCGGTCGGCCGCAAGGAGCGGCAGCGCATCAAGGACGAAGTACTGACCGACCTGCTGCCGCGCGCGTTCACCCGTTCCAACCTGCTGTACGCCTATGTGGATCCGGCAGCCGGATGGATCGTCGTCGACAGCGCAACGGCAAAAAAGGCCGAAGAACTGCTCAGCACCCTACGCGAGACCCTGGGCAGCCTGCGTCTCCGGCCACTGGCGGTGAACAATGCACCGGCCGCAACCCTGACCCGCTGGTTGGAACAGGCGCCACCCGCCGGCTTCGGCCTGGGCGACGAATGCGAGCTCAAGGAACCGGTCGACAAGGGCGGCGTGATGCGGGGCCGGCGCATCGACCTTGCGAGCGCCGAGGTCCGTTCGCATCTCGAGGCGGGCATGCTGGTCGCCAAGCTCGCGGTCGAGTGGCAGGAACGTATCGGCTGCCTGTTGTGCGACGATCTCGGTATCCGTCGTCTGCGCTTTCTCGACCTGGTGATGCAGGAGG
Source organism: Chromatiaceae bacterium (assembly GCA_024235395.1). NCBI lineage: Bacteria > Pseudomonadati > Pseudomonadota > Gammaproteobacteria > Chromatiales > Chromatiaceae > Chromatiaceae bacterium. The sequence goes on along the minus strand of JACKMK010000002.1, from coordinate 1,038,719 downwards.
CTGCCGAGATCGATGCCGACGATGCCATCGCACGGTTCGACGCCGACTTCACGCTGATGGCACTGGAACTGGCGCGCTTCATTCCCGCCGTGCTCGAAGCATTCGGCGGCATCGAAGAAGACTGATCGCCTATCGCCCCGGACGGCCCGCCAGCTGATCGATCACGTAGCCGGCGGCGATCAGGCCGAAGGTCGCGGTGACCGGCATACAGGCACCGAAACCGGCACAGTTCAGCGAACCCTCGGTCGATGCGTCGCATTCACCGGGTGGCGCGACCCGCGGCTCGTCGGACCATACACAGGGGACATTGAACCGGCGCTTCGGGTTGGTCGGAAAGCCGTAATCGTGACGCAGCAGCTTGCGTGTCCTCGCCAGCAAGGGGTCCTGCTCCGTCCTGCGCAGATCACCTACCCGGACTCGGCTTGCGTCGCGCTGTCCGCCGGCGCCGCCGACGGTGATGACCGACTGTCTGCGTCGCCTGCAAAATGCGATCATCGCCGCCTTGACCCGGAAATTGTCGATGCAGTCGATCACCCACTGGTGTCCCACGGCTATCAGCTCCGCGACGTTGTCGGTGGTCACGAACGCATCGCACAGGGTCACCTCGCACGACGGATTGATCGAGGCGATCCGGTCACGCAGCACAGCGACCTTGGCACGACCCAGTTCCGCTTCGATCGCCGGCAGCTGGCGGTTCATGTTCGATTCGGCGACATGGTCCATGTCGATCAGCGTGATGTGGCCGACCGCGCTACGCGCCAGCGCCTCGACCGTCCAGGATCCGACCCCGCCGACACCCACGACGCAGACCGACGCAGCTGCCAACGCCGACAGCCCCTGATCGCCGTACAGGCGTGCCACGCCACCGAAACGCCGCGCAAAATCCATCAATCCGGCCCCATGCCCCCGATGCAACCATGTATATTAGCGAGGCGTGCAGGCGGCGGATATGCCGGCCACCGGATGCCCGGCCGCAATCGCCACGCAAGCAAAGACTGCAAACCCGATGTCGCTGACCATGTCCACACCCGCCCTCGAGGAAATCGACGACCTCCGTTCACTGTTCCTGCGCGATGTACCGCTGCTGGACGTGCGCGCCCCGGTCGAGTTCGCCGAAGGCGCCTTTCCCAACGCAGTGAACCACCCGCTGATCGATGACCTGGAACGCGAACGCATCGGCCTGACCTATAAACAGCAAGGCCAGGACCAGGCGATCGCGCTCGGCATCCAACTGGTCAGCGGCGACCTCAAAGAGCAGCGCATCCGCGCCTGGGAGGCGTTCATGCGCGAGCATCCGGACGCGGTGCTGTATTGTTTTCGCGGCGGCATGCGCTCGCAGATCAGTCAGCGCTGGCTGCACGAACACGTTGGGATCGCATGTCCGCGGGTGCGCGGCGGTTACAAGGCGATGCGCCGTTACCTGATCGACCAACTGCAGGTCAACGCCGCACAGTGCAGACCGGTGGTGATCGGAGGGCGTACCGGCGTCGGCAAGACGCGACTCCTGCGGCGCTTCGTGGAGCGACTCGACCTCGAACAACTGGCCCATCACCGCGGATCCGCTTTCGGCGGCCACCCGCAACCCCAGCCCACGCAGATCGATTTCGAGAATGCGCTTTCGATCGCGTTGCTCAAGCGGGTCGCAGATGGCAATCGCTGGTTCGTCGTCGAGGACGAAAGTCGCAACATCGGCAGTCGTCACATTCCTGAGGCGTTCTTCCGGCGCCTGGAAGAAGCGCCGATCGTGGTGCTCGAGGCCTCCGAGGAAGAGCGCATCGAGATCACGCTACAGGAATACGTGCACGACACGCTGGATGCATTCCGCCGACTGCATGGCGAGGCCAAGGGATTCGCGGAGTGGCGCACCTATCTGCTGCACAGCGTCGACCGGATTCGTCGACGGCTGGGCGGCGATCGGCATCTGAAGGTGCGACACATGCTCGAAGATGCGATCGACACCCAGCAGGCGAGTGGCGCGACAGACCGGCACCGCGCCTGGATCGCCTACCTGTTGCGTGAGTACTACGATGGCATGTACAGCTATCAACTCGCGCAAAAGTCGCAACGCGTCGAATTCAGCGGACCGGCCGACGCGGTGATGGCCTTTCTCAGCCAAAGGCATGCGATCGGGGATGTGGCCACCGTGCAGAACGAATCGGCAGCGCGCTGATGGTGAGTTACGCGAACGATCGGCAACGGCAGCCACTGGCCGGCACTATCGGCAAGAGAATGCGCAGCATCGCCTGGTTGCTGCTGATCGGGATGTGTTGGCTCGCCCCACGTCATGCGGCGTTTGCGCTCGATTCCCAGGCGGTGTTCGAATCCAACGAGCACGCGGTATTCCAGATTCGCGTGGTCAATCGCGAGACCGGGAAAAAGAGTGCGATCGGTTCCGGCTTCGTGTTCGATCGGCCCGAGCGGCTGGCGACCAACTACCACGTGGTCAGCAGCTTCGCCGAGAAACCCGACCTGTACGAACTGAGGTACCTGCGCCCGGACGGCAGCGAAGGCATGCTGCGACTGCTGGCAGTCGACGTGGTTTACGACCTTGCGTTGGTCGAAGCAGACCAGTCACTCGGCTCCCCGCTACCGGTCGGCGCCCCGCCGGCAAAGGGCGCCGCCCTGTACGCGATGGGGAACCCGCTCGACCTGGGTCTCACCATCGCAGCGGGCACCAACGGCGGGCTGCTGAGCCAGACGGACGATAGCCGCATCCTGTTCTCCGGCAGCCTGAATCCCGGGATGAGCGGCGGTCCGACGTTCGACGAGCGTGGCCTCGTGGTCGGCATCAATGTATCCACTGCGCGTAACGATATCAGCTTCATCGTGCCTGCACGTTATCTGCAGGCGTTGACAGCGATGCCGCCGGTACCCACCGACAGGCTGCTCGAGCACATAGCGCGGCAGGTACGCGCGTATCAGACGCGCTATCAGAGCGCGATCGCCGACGGTAATTGGCCGACGACCCGCCTACGCACGGCACAGGTGCCGGGCGCGATTTCGCCCACGATCCGCTGTTGGGATGCCAGCCCGAAGCCGAAACCCGAAAACCTTTACCATCATCTCAGCATCACGTGCCAGAACGAGATCGATATCTTTCTTTCCGATCGACTGGATGTCGGCAAGATCATCTATGAATTCATCTGGATCGAATCGGAGTCGCTCGAGCCGTTGCGTTTCTACCGCCTGTATCGCGCGTTGAACAACAGTCAGTTCGGCGGTCAGGCAAACAAGGACGACGTCTCGAATTTCACTTGCAATACACAATTCGTGGACGTCAACGGCCGCGATCTGAAAGCGACCACATGCACCCGACATTACCTCAACTACCCCGGACTGAGTGACGTATTGTTCACCGCAGCGATGGTGGGCGAACCCGATACCGGATTTATATTCAACATCGACCTCTCGGGGACCGATGTCGGGATCGCCAATCGCCTGATCACACGATTTCTAAGGGAAATCAAATGGCAACGCTGATCATCGAGATCGTCGGCAGACATGGCCATCATTACCACAAAGTGGAAAAGCCGGTTGTGCGTGTCGGGAGGGCGCTGGACAACGACATCATCCTGCCGGATCCGGCAGTATCGCCGCATCACTTCGTGCTGCGTGCGGACCCCCAGGGAGACTACGAACTCAGGCCGCTCGCCAACGAAAACGGCATTCACATCGGAAGGCGCCGAATCGACCAGCCGCTACCACTCGACGAGCTTCCATTGGAGTTCGACGCCGGACGCACACACATCCGTATACTCGACCCGGCGCAGCCAGTGGCGCCGACACGCATCATCAGCTGCCGTGCTGGCGGCCTGTGCCTGTTCAGCAATTGGGGCTGGTCGTTTCTGCTGTTTCTCGGCATGGTGTTGCTCAGCGCCGCCGACAACTATCTCTCGACACCACAGACGCTGAGCTGGAAATCGTACTGGCGGGATCAAGTGGTGATCACGATGGCCGCGCTGAGCCTGTCCGTGGGTCTGTTGATCGTCAATCGCATCGTCTCGCATCGCTGGGACTACCTGGCGTCGCTCAGCTTCGTCAGCCTGATGTTGATCGTTGCGTTCGTTCTCGACCAGTTGATCCCGCTCGCAGACTATTTCTTCACTTCCCCGATGCCCGGGTACACGATCAGCATCCTCTGGTCGCTGCTGATATTGCCGTTCGCACTCGGCTGGTTCCTGGTGAACCTCAACCACGGCAGTGTCGTCGGAAGCGTGATATTCACCATACTATTGCTTTCACCCGCGGCTTACTATCAATTGGACGACGCCATGACGCAATTTTCGTGGTTCGAAGATTTCACCAAGACCGCGTATTACAGCCGATCACTTTCTCCGTGGGACCAGCGCATCGAGGCGACCGCGTCCATCGATGAGTTCACACGTATCAATTCAGATTTCCTACTGCGGCACGCCAACTAGCTTTTTGCATCAAAACGTGAACTGCCGCAAGGTCGCCGTTCATTGCAAACGCATAACCTAGTCGCTATATTTACGCGCCGAGAAATATTCACGTTTTGATCCCCAGGAAAGAAGGGATAGAAGCGTCTATTTCCGCAGCGTTTATATCCGGAGTGCAATAAATGGCAAAAGTCAATCTGTCGGGGCTGAGCTCCGATGAACTCTATCAGCTCGCCCAAGAACGCGAGCAACAGGAAGCAGAAGAAGCGAAAGAAGCGATGCGCGCGCAACTCGACGAGCTGCGCGCAACGCGCCGCGAAATGCTCGCGCGTCACCGCAAGGAATTGTCTGCAATCGATGCCGAGATCCGCAGCATGGGTGGTCGCACCACGCGCGGCAAACGGCGTCGGTCGACTGAAGGCAGCGTCACCGATCACGTACTCGAGATAGTCAGCAAGACCAAGAAGATCTCCACCAAGGAGATCAAGGCGGAGCTCGAGTCGCGTGGCGTGGTGGCCAACAACCTCGCGCAGACGCTCGCCTACCTGAAACGCCAGGGAAAGATCACTTCACCCTCGCGCTCAGTGTATTCGCCTGCCTGACCCGGTCGCCGCGTCGTCCGAAACGACGGTGCGGCGATCCTCAGCTTCCCGCCCCGCCTGCCGCGTTGTCTCGCGTCTCCCGCTGGGGTAGCGTTGCGCGAAAGTCAACGCCGGGCCGCAATTCCGCCGATGCCTCTTCCGCGCAGTCTACGTCTGTTGATCGCCATGGCCGTGTTGGTACTCGGCCTCGGCGCCCTGCTGCTGATCCTGGCGATCAGCGAAGCGACGCTGAACATCCGGGCGCACCTCGCCGAGGGCCCCGTCTGGCTGGGCATCGCCTGGTGGGGATTGATCGGGCTGTTCAGCCTGTCGATCACCTGGCTGCTCTGGCGCCTGTTGCGCCCGTCACGCACGCGCCAGCGGACGCCCGACGACGCCGCGCAGGCACCCAGCGAGCAGCAACTCGAATCCGCCATGGACGAGGCGGCGGCACTGGGCACCGACACCCGCCAGGTGCAGCGCGAGCTCGCCGAACTGCGCCGGCGTCGTGAGACCGGCGAGATCCATGTCGTGCTGTTCGGCGAGATTTCCACCGGAAAGTCGGCGCTGATCCGCGCGCTGTTGCCGGATGCCGAGGCCGTCAGCGACGTGCGCGGCGGGACCACGCGCCAACTGAAACGTTACCGTTGGACCAGTCCGGGCGGCGACGAACTGCTGATCACCGATATGCCGGGCACTGCGGAAGCGGACGGCACCCTGGACCGGTTGTCCGCCGACGAGGCGCGCCGTGCGCATGTCGTGGTGTACGTGACCGACAGCGATCTGAACCGCACGCAGCATGCGGCACTGCAGGACATGCTCACGCTGCAGAAGCCGCTGCTCCTGGTACTCAACAAGACCGACCGCTACAGCGAGCCAGAGGCCGAGCTGCTGTCAGAGCGCCTGCGCGGTCTCGTCCAGGACCACCCGAACACCGCTTTCGCCAGCGTTTCCGCGGCCGGCTCTCGCGAGGTCCTGCGGGTGCTGCCCGATGGTAGCGAGCAGCTCGAGCAGCGACCGACCGCCCCCCGGGTGGGCGACCTCGCACGCGCGTTGCAGCGCCTGGTGGACGGCAACCAGGCGCTGCTCGACCGTCTGCGCGACAGCGCGACCTTCGTGCTCGCAGCACGGCAGCTCGACGAGGCGCTGGCGGAGAGCCGGCGGCAGCGCGCCGACAAGCTGGTCGACGAGTACGCGTTCAAGGCGGTGGTCGGCGCCCTGGCGGCGATCACCCCGGGCGCAGACCTGGTCATCCAGGGCTGGCTCGGAACCCAGCTGATCCGTGAACTCGCCGCCGTGTACGATACGCGGGTCGGCAAGGTCGACAGCGACTTGCTGTTACGTTTGGTGCAGCAGCACGTGGGCCGCGCGCATACCCTGTTGCTGGCGGTCTCGGGCAACGCACTCAAGGCGTTTCCGGGGATCGGCACGCTGGCCGGCGGCGCCCTGCACGCGATCGCCTACGGCATCATCTTCCGAACGCTCGGCCGCGCACTGAGCCTGACCCTGGCGACACGCGGCGAACTGCATCCGATGCAGACCGCAAGATTGTTTGAGGAGAGACTGGGTGGAGATCTGGAAACGTCTGCGCGCGACCTTGCCCGCGTGGTGGCCACGCGGATCCGAAAAAAGGACGGATCCTGACACCGGCGGTGACACGCATCTCGCGCTGGCCCGCGAAAGCCTGCGCGAGCTTCTGGACGATGAACGCGTTCCCGGCGAGGTGCGCGCCTCACTCGGCGAGGACTACCAGCAAGTCGAATCGATGCTCGCCAAGCTCGAGCACGGCCACATCCACATCGCGGTATTCGGCCGGGTCAGCGTCGGCAAATCGGCGTTGGTCAACGCCCTGCTGGGTGAACAGCGTTTCGCGACCAGCCCGCTGCACGGCGAGACCCGTAGCGTGCAGAGCGGTCAGTGGCACGAGTTCCGCGACGGCAACGTGTTCCTGATCGACACCCCTGGGATCAACGAGGTCGCCGGCGAGGCACGTGAACAGCTCGCGCGCGAGGTCGCCGGCCGCGCCGATCTGGTGTTGTTCGTGGTCGACGGCGACCTGACACAGGCGGAACTGGACGCCCTGCGCGCACTCTCCGCCGTCGGACGTCCGCTGTTGCTGGTGCTCAACAAGACCGACCGCTACAACGATGCGGAACGCACCCAGTTGCACGATGCCCTGCTGGAGCATGCGAGGGGGGTCGTACAGCCCGAGAACCTGGTGTTCACGGCCGCCCAACCTGCGCCGCAGTGGGTGGTCCGGGTCGATGAACACGGCGACGAGGTGGACCAGCAGCGCGAGCGCAGGCCCGACGTGCGCGCCCTCAAGGAACGGCTCTGGCAGATCCTCGAGCGCGATGGCAAGACCCTCGCCGCGCTCAACGCCTCACTGTTCGCCGGCGACCTGAGCGATCAGGTGGCGGCGCGGGTGCTGACCGCTCGGCGCACGCTCGGCGAGCGCGTGATCCGCACCTGGTGCATCGGCAAAGGGGTCGCGGTCGCCCTCAACCCGGTCCCGGTGGCCGACCTGGTCGCCGCGGCGGTAGTCGACATCAGCATGGTGGTACACCTGTCGCGGGTCTATGGCCTGCCACTGAGTCGCGCCGAGGCCGGTGGCCTGGTCAAGACGATCGGCACGCAGATGCTCGTGCTGATGGGCACCGTATGGGCGGTGCATTTCGTCGCCTCGGCGCTGAAGCTCGGCACTGGCGGCCTCTCGGCGGTGGTCACGGGCAGCGCCCAGGGGGTGGTCGCGTATTACAGCACCTATGTCGTCGGACGTGCGGCCGAACGCTACCTCGCCAATGGCAAGTCATGGGGAGACGCCGGCCCGAAACTCGCCATTCGCGAGATCCTCGACAGCCTGGACCGCGAATCGATCATCGACCAGGCCAAGGCCGACATCCGCGCACGCCTCGGCGCCCATTGACCCCCTCCCCGACCAACACCTGCGCCGCCGGCAGGCGTAGTTCAGCATTTACTAATTTATTGATCCATAGTACATTTCGGTAGGAACGGGAGGCCGGTTGCGCAGACGCCGCCGGTCAGGTCAACGCTGCCGGAGAATGCATCATGCCTGTCTGGGTACTAATCGTTTGGTTGGCCATCGGCGCCGCAATGGGTTTTCTCGGACGCCGCATCGTTGGCGGGCAGGCACCCGGCGGCCAGCTCGGTGACCTGGTAATGGGCATCGTCGGCGCATTGCTCGCCGGTTATGGCGCATCGATGGCCCTCCCCGACAGCCTGCAAGGCGCGGTGGGCGGACTGCTGGCGAGCCTGGTCGCGGCCGTGATCGGTGCCCTGGCGCTGGTGTGGGTGGCCCGCCAACTGAAGCGTTCTGCGTAAGCTTGGAGATTGCCCGCATGAGTGACAAGAGCTGGTTCGACGCGCTGTCCGAAATCCTGAGCAAGCCCCTGCCCGGCACCGAGAAAGCGGCCCCGGCCGACAAGCCGGTCGTGTTCACCGACGACGATGACGATGACTCGCTGCTCGACAAGATCACCGACATCCTGACCAAGCCCCTTCCGGGCACCGAGCAACCGGAGAATCCGCAGACCCCACAGGCCGCGCCGGAAAACGCCGGAGAGGCCGCGGTGCGCGAGGCGGAAGACGCGGATGCCGATCCGGTCTCGACCACCGCCGCGGCGGGTGCCGACTGGATGCAACGCGAGTACGAACGCTTCAACGCTCACCAGGAACACAATCGCAAGATGTTCGCCGAACAGCAGCGGGTCGAGCAGGAGCGCTTTGCTGCCTATCAGCGCGCCCAGCTGGAGCAGTTCATGCATTCTCAGGAACGCGAACGCGGCGTGTTCAAGCAGCACCAGGAGGCCCGTTTCCAGACGTGGCGGCAGGACCTGCGCCAGGTCTATGCACCGCCGGGGATGCCGGGTCCCGGCTTCCCCCCGGGCGCGATGCCACCGCCCCCTCCACCACCGCCGCCGTGGTGGCGCAAGCGCTGATCCGGATCTTGGGTCGGGTGCGGATGTCGTCCGGCGACATCCGGCCACCCGGTGGGATACCGCTGTAATCCAGAGGCCCCGTGGTCGATCGATCACGTCACTGCGTGACAGCGACGCTCATCACCAGTTGCACGACGCCCCACACGATCAGGATGAATACCACCGTGAGCAGGACACCGACCAGGATGAAATCGCGCGCCCTGCCATGTTTGAAATCGCGTTCCCGGGTGGCATTCTTCTGCACGCCGAAAAACGACGACAATACGCTGCCAATGATCTGAACGATCGAAAGCCTCTTGTGTTGTTCGGACACCTTCACTCCACTCCCAACGCATGACTGCAGCCGCCACGCAGTTTGCCAGATTCCACGGCCGCACGGCGAACTTGCGCGCCGGATAAAGGGTGCCACGGATGCGCCGCTATAGCGGACACGCATCTTTGTCGGGAGTCTGCATGAGCGCAATGCGAATCGGCGAAATCGTGGTGTTGGTCGTCGAACCTTCACCGACCCAGAGACGCCTGATCTGCCGTGCCCTGAACGAGATCGGCGTCCAGACGCTGCTCGAGGCGGACGCGGGACATGCGGCGTTGCAGACACTGCGCGACGAATCGCCCGACCTGGTGATCAGCTCCTTGTATCTGCCGGACATGACGGGCACCGATCTGGTGATGCAGATACGCCATTCGTCCGACTTCGCCGATACACCTTTTCTTCTGATTTCCAGCGAGACGCGGTTTCGTTATCTCGATCCGATCCGCCAGGCCGGTGTGGTCGCGATTCTCCCCAAACCGTTCTCGCCCGAAGAACTCAATGCCGCATTGCATGCAACCCTCGACCTGCTCGGCGACGACGAGCTCGGCGAGGAACTCGCAGACCAGGCGTTGCGCGTTCTCGTGGTCGACGACAGCCATTTCTCGCGCAAACACATCACCCGGGTCCTGCACTCGCTGGGCATCACCCAGGTCGATCATGCCGAGAACGGTGTGCAGGCCCTGGAGCTGATCCGCGCACACCTTTACGACTTCATCATCACCGACTACAACATGCCGCAAATGGACGGCCAGGAACTGCTCGACCACATCCGCCAGGATTCGGATCAATCGTCGATTCCGGTTCTGATGGTGACCAGCGAGGAAAACGAGAATCGTCTCGCCGCCGTCCAGAACAGCGGTATCTCAGCCATCTGCGACAAACCCTTCGAGCCATCCATGGTCCGCACGCTGGTGCGCAACATGATCGCCGGTTGACGCCGGCACCTGCCGCTCAATCACCTCCGCGCTGCGTGCGGCGCTTGGTGAACCGCGTCGCTTCGGCATGCGCCGGGTCCTCCGGCCAATGGTGCTTCGGGTACCGACCGCGCATCTCCTTCCTGACCTCGGCGTAGGCGCCGGACCAGAACCCCGCGAGGTCCGCGGTAACCTGCAGCGGCCGGCCGGCCGGCGACAGCAGGTGCAGCACGACCGCGACACGACCGCCTGCCAGTCGTGGCGACGACTGCAGACCCAACACCTCCTGCAGTGGCACCTGGAGCGTCGGTGCCCCTTCACCCACATAGCCAATGCGCCGTCGGGTGCCGGCGGGCGTCTCGAAATGGGTCGGTAGCCACTGGTCGAGGCGCTGCACGCGTTCCCAGCCGAGTTGCGTGGCCAGTACCTCGTCGAGCCGGAGCCTGCGCAATTGCCTGCGGCCCTCACCCGGCTTCAGCCAGGGCAGCAACCAGTGCTCCACGCCGTCGAGCAGCTTGGATTCGGAATAATCCGGCCATCCCTCACCGGGCTCGAGCGCACGCATGCGTTGCACGCGCGCACGGAGTTCCACCGGGTCGTCGAAAAACGCCGCCAGCCCCTGCCTGCGGATCTGTGCACACAGGATCGGACCGGTCGGGTCGTCCGGATGCAGTGCCATCGGTTCGTCGCTCATCACCAAGGCATCCAGACGTCGGACCGCGCGGGCCACCACGTCGTCGAGCGCGGCGTCCCAGCGCAGTTCGCGGCGCGACTCGATGACCCCGGCGAACAATCGCTCCAGGGTCCGTTCATCCAGTGGTGCCGCGAGCCAGATCGCCGCATCGCGATGTCCCGCGTCCAATGCCGCGACCGCCAGCCACCGCCGTCCGCCCAGCGGATCGCCGTCACCCAGTACCGCCGCGCGCCCGTTACGCATCAGGTAGCGGCGACCGTCGGTCGAGGTGCATAGGGCGATTCGATCCGGATAGGCCCGGGCGACGGCCTCGCCGATGTCGATCGGGCCTTCATCCCCATCGACCGGCAGGACGTCGCCGCACAGGCGCCGCAGTTGCTCGGCCGCGCGGGCGATGCGCTGCAGCGACGTCCGATCCGCGCCGGCCGGCAGGGGTTGCCGCGCGCGCAGCGCATCGAGTGCCGCGAGACGCGCATCGATGTCGGCACCGGCGACACTGGAACCACGCAGCGGGTCGCGCTCCGCGAGCAAGGCAGCGAGGTCGGCAGCCAGGTTCCGCGACGTGCTGTCGGCCGCAGCGGCCAACAGGTGCGCGACGCGGGGATGGGTCGGGAACGCCACCATCTGTCTGCCGGTCGCCGTGATGCGTCCGGTCGCATCGAGCGCATCCAGCTGGCGCAACAGGGTCGCCGCCTGTTGCCAGTGCGCGCGCGGCGGCGGGTCAAGCCAGGACAGTGCCCCCGGATCGGTCACGCCCCAGGCGGCGAGTTCGAGCACCAGCGGCGCCAGATCGGCATTCGCGATCTCCGGCGCGGTCCAGTCGTCGAGTCTCGCGTGGCGGCTCGCCGTCCAGGCACGCAGGCAGTAACCGGGACCGAGTCGCCCGGCACGGCCGGCACGCTGCAGCGCGGATGCCTTGCTGATACGCCGCGTCTCCAAGCGGGTGAGACCGGTATTGGGATCGAACACCGGCCGGCGCGCCAGGCCGCTGTCGACCACCCCGGTGATACCCTCGATCGTCAGGCTGGTCTCGGCGATATCGGTCGCAAGGATCACCCGACGCCCGCCTCCTTCCCGTTGCAGTACCGCGTCCTGTGCCGACGCCGGCATGTCGCCGTACAGGGTGTCGACCACCAGTGCCGATCCCCAGTGCGCGGCGATCCGCTCACGCAGGCGATCGATCTCGCGCCTGCCCGGCAGGAACACCAGCAGATCGCCATCACAGACCTGCAATGCGTTCTGTACCGCGCCCAGGGTCGCGGGCACCGGGTCGCGCGACTCGGCATCCCGGTCGGCATAGTGGATATCCACCGGATACAGGCGCCCCTCGGCGGTGACCGTCGTTGCCCCCATCAGCCGGGCGAGTGGCGCGGTGTCCAGCGAGGCCGACATCGCGAGCAGTCGCAGGTCGTCGCGTAACCCGGCGCAGACATCGAGACACAGCGCGAGCGACAGGTCGGCCTGCAGGCTGCGCTCGTGGAACTCGTCGAACACCACCAGGCCCACCCCGGTGAGCTCGGGATCGGCCTGCAGGCGGCGCAGCAGCAGGCCCTCCGTAAGCACCTCGATGCGCGTCGCAGCGGACAGGCGGCGCTCGAAGCGCACCTGGTAGCCGACCGTCTGCCCGACCGGCTCGCCGAGCAACGCCGCCATACGTCGCGCCGCCATACGCGCCGCGGGCCGCCGCGGCTCGAGCATCAGGATGCGCCGGCCGGCGAGCCACGGGGCATCCAGCAGCAACAACGGGACCAGCGTGGTCTTGCCGGAACCGGGCTCGGCACTCAGTACCGCATGTCCGGACGCCAGCGTGCGGCGCAGCTCAGGCAGCTGTCGTGTGACCGGCAGTTCAGGCAGGCGCGAGAGATCGATGGTCTTGGGTGTCACGGTTTGGCCCCGGGGGCTGCTTCGCCGAACCGGTACCCGGAGGGACCGGCCGACCCGCCCCGCTCAACGCGAGGTCAGCTTCAGTTCGATGCGGCGATTGCGACTGTAGGCCTCAACCGAGTCGGCGGGATCGATCGGATGAAACTCGCCGAATCCGGCTGCACTCAGGCGGTCCGGGGGAATGCCCTGATCGATCAGGAAATGCAGCACCGACACGGCGCGCGCCGTCGACAGCTCCCAGTTCGAGCGGTATTCGGTGGTGTTGATCGGCACCCGGTCGGTGTGTCCATCGATGCGCAGTATCCAGTCGATCTCGGGCGGTATCCGCGCAACCAGGTCACGCAGCGTCGCCGCGAGCTTGGCCAGTTCGACGCGACCGTCATCGCCGAGGGTCGCACTGCCGGAACCGAACAACAACTCGGAGGGCAGCACGAAGCGGTCGCCGACGATGCGCACCGAGGGATTGTTGCCGAGCACCTCGCGCAGTCGCCCGAAGAAGTCGGAGCGGTAGCGTTCCAACCGGTTGACCTCGCGCGCCAGCGCGATATTGAGGCGCTCGCCGAGATCACGGATCTTGTCCGCCTGGGCTGTCTTCTCGAGTTCCGCCGCGGCCAGCGCCTGGCTGATCTCCGCGAGCTGGTCGCGCAGGTGATCCAGCTTCTGATTCAGCAGCGCCACCTCGGCCTGGGCATCGGCTGTGAGACGGCGCTCCGCCTCGATTGCCCGTTCGCGTTCGTCGACCAACGCCGACAGGGCCTGGATGCGGATGTCGCGTTGCTCGAGTTCGCGCTGTGCCAGCAGGGTGCGTTCGGCCTGGTCGGCGAGACGCGCCTCCAGGCCCTTGGAGCGATCGCGTTCGGCCCCCAGATCACTGACGTTGCGGTCCAGTGCGGATGCGAGAATCCCGACCTCGGCCTCTAGGCGTGAGCGCAGCGCACGCAGCGCGTCGACATCTTCCTGCAGGCTCGCGACCAACAGCAGCTGCTGTTGGAGCTGCTGTCCCTTTGCCGCATCGCGTTCGGTCATCTCGGCAAGGTCGCTCGTCAGAGTCGCGCGTGCCTGCTCCAGGTCTTCAGCACGTGTCGTCAGATCGGCGATATCGCGACTCAGGCCGGCGGTCTTTTCCTGTTCGAGTCCCAGCAGGTCGGTCAGTTGCACGACGCGCTCGTACATCACGCCGAGTTCGTTCTCTTGCGCATCGAGGATCTGCGACAACAGAAACTGGGCCAGGCTGAACAACATCAGCACGAAGATCACCAGCATCAACAGCGCGGCCAGCACATCCACGTAACCCGGCCATACATCGATCGCGCGATGTCTGCGGCGCGTCGCCATGGGTTCAGTCCTGCCCGGCGCCGGGCGGCGGCGGTTCCACCGGATCCGCGGCGGTACCCGCCGGATCTGCCGGCGAGTTGCGCCCGAGATACTCCTCGAGCAGGCAGCGTTCGGCCCTGACCTCATCGATCAGCACCGCAATCGCCGGAGCCAGCGCATCGTCGGTGACCTCCACCGGAGCCGCAGCGAGTGCCGGATCACCGGCGTCATCGACCAGCTGCGTGACCCCGGACAACCACTCTTCCAGTCCGTTGAAGAAGCGGTTCTGTGCATGTCCCGCCTGCAGGTCGAGGAAACCGAGCACCAGCGAGCCGCCCAGACCGAACAGCGACGAGCTGAACGCCGTGCCCATGCCGCCTAGCGGGGTCTGCAGACCCTGCTTGAGTTGCGCGAACACCGCGGCAAAGTCCTGGTCGCCGACATCCAGGCCGTCGATGACCTTGCCCACCGCCCCGATCGTGCCGAGCAGCCCCCAGAAGGTACCGAGCAGGCCGAGGAAGATAAGCGTGCCGATCAAGTAGCGCGAGATCTCGCGTGATTCGTCCAGGCGTTCCCGGATACCGTCGAGGACAGTACGCAGCGCCAGTGCCGAGAGCCGGAAACGGTCGCGCCGGCGATGCGAGAGATGGGTGGCCAGCGGCTTCAACAGACGTGGCTCGCGGGTCACCGACAGGCCGGGCTGCCCGGTACGGAACACCCTTATCCAGTTGATCTCGGTGTTGAGCCCGATCACCTGGCGGAAGTCGATCAGGATACCAACCGCGAGCACACCGAGAATGACCGAGTTGAACCCCCAGTTCGCCATCAGGGCCGACCACAGCGGACGCCACAACAGCGCACAGATCGCGCCGACGATGGCCAGATACACAATCATCCAGAACAGCGATTGTCGCGTCGAAAGCATGTCCGCCACACAAGGGTCGATACAAATTCCTCGAAGGATGCGATCTGCGCGATGCAATCGCAAGTGGCATTGAGTCCGCCGCGCCCCGACCCACCACCCTGCAGCGGCACTCAATGGCACCACGGACCGTGCTGCAGATCACTGACTGGCTTTTTGTCGTGTTGAAAACTATCTTCCGATTTCCGTAACCCCTGCGCGAGGACCCCTCTTGCATCGCTGCCGCGTCCACCGCTGCGTCCCCTCGACAACCCGGTCGTTCGAATGCCGATGAAGGCCGGCGCCCAGCGACGCTACGCGGTGTTGCTCGCCGCCGGTCTGCTCGCCTGCGGTGCCCTGGCCCTGTGGATGCTCGCGCAGCGCCCGCCCGTATCACTGCTCGAACGCATCCAGCGCAGTGGCGAACTGGTGGTGGCCACGCGGTTGGGGCCGACGACGTACCATGCGGGCGCGGCGGGACCCGACGGTTTCGAGTATGCGCTGGCGAAGGAATTCGGGCGCGCACTCGGGGTAGGCGTCCGTTTCGAGTTTCCCGCCGACGTGGAGGCACTGCTCGATGCCACGACCCGGGGCACGGTGCACATCGCGGCGGCCGGACTCAGCATCAACGAGCAGCGTAACCACCGCGTCCATTTCACCTTGCCCTACCAGTATCAGACCGAGCAGCTGGTATACCGCCGGGGCAGCCGACGGCCGCGCAGTCTGGCCGACGTCGAGCCGGGCGAGCTGCACGTGATCGCCGGTTCCGGCCAGGAGGCGGCACTGATCGAACTGCGTGATACAGCGTATCCGCAGCTGCGCTGGGAACGCCTTGGGGGCACCGGCCCGGAGACCCTGCTCGCGGCGCTCGACCAAGGCGGGATCCGCTATACCCTGGCCGGCGCCAACGAGGTCGAACTCAGCCGGCGCCTGTACAGGTATGTCGCGGTGGCGTTCGAACTCGACGAACCGCGTGCGCTGGCCTGGGCGCTGCCGCCTACGCAGGACCGCAGCCTGCTCGATGCCGCCAACGCGTTCCTCGCCGAGGTCCAGGCCGATGGTCGACTGCAGCGCCTGTATGCGCGTTACTACGGACATGCGGGTCGGATGAATTTCGTCGAGACGCGCGACTTCTGGCGCAATGTCCGCGATCGCCTGCCGCGCTACCGCGGCTACTTCGAACGTGCCGGCGAAATCACCGGCATCGACTGGCGACTGCTCGCCGCGATCGGCTACCAGGAGTCGCATTGGCAGGCGGATGCAATCTCACCCACCGGCGTGCGAGGGATCATGATGCTGACGGAGGCGACGGCGACGCAGATGAAGGTCGGCGACCGCGACGACGCGGAACAAAGCATCGTCGGCGGCGCCCGCTACCTGCGCGTCATCGAGAAGAAGATCCCGCGTCGCATTCGCGAACCCAACCGGATGTGGTTGACGCTGGCCGGATACAACGTCGGCTTCGGCCACCTCGAGGATGCACGGATACTCACCGAGCGTGACGGCGCCAATCCGGATCTGTGGATGGAGGTCAAGCAGCGCCTTCCCCTGCTTGCCGACAAGGCGCATTACTCGACCGTCAAGCGCGGCTTCGCACGTGGCCAGGAACCGGTCGATTACGTGGACAACATCCGCAACTACTACGACCTGCTGGTGTGGTACACGACGACCACAGATGCCAACATGCGCCACCGTCTGCTCGCCGAGGAACCGGGCGAACCTGTCATCCCGCCGGTTGCGAACGCGACGGCGCGCTGAGCCTATTGACCGAGCGCCTCGGCCTCCATCGACAGGAACACCTGGTAGGCATTGCGCCGGTTCGCCTCTTCGAACGCCGGCAGGTCGGCGAACCGGCTCCAGTCCGCCGCCTCGTAAGCCGTCGCAAAATCCTGGAACTGTTCTACCGCCGCGCCCATCACCTCGCGCAGATAGGCGAGGTAGGAACGGGTACCACCGATCGCGGCGACCGGGTCGGTGGCCGCCGGACCGTGACCCGGCACCAACGCGTTCAGACCATTGGTCTCGAGCGCCTCGAGTGTCTGCAACCAGTGCCGTGTGTCTGCATCGCCCACATACGGCACGCGACCTTCGAAGATGATGTCACCGGAGAACAGCACGCGGTCCTGTACGACAAACAACGTCATGTCGCCGTCGGAATGCGCGCTGCCCAGATAGTTGACCTGAAAATCGATCCCGCCCACCGTGAACCGGTATTCCTGTTCGACGACCCGGTCCGGCCGTACCAGGCGGGTGTCGTCGTTGACCCATGGATACAGCGAGATGCGGCGTTCGTCGAGGCGCGACTTGGCGGCCGGTGATGCCAGATAGTCACCGGCACCGCGTGGACCGACGATCTCGGCGCCCTCGTCCTCGAACACCTGCAGCCCGTAGATATGGTCGGCGTGATAGTGGCTCACGATCACCTTGACCACCGGCTGTTCAGTGAGCTCACGAATTTTCTGACGCAGTGTCCAGGCCAGCGACGGCGAACCGAGCGCATCGAACACGACGACGCCGGCATCGGTGACGACGAAGCCGGCGTTCGAGACGAACCCCTCGTTGTCGGTGGCCGCACCCGCCGCGCCCTGCGCATAGAACGTATGAGGCCCCACCTGCTCCACCGACATCTGGGCCGTCACCGGCGGATAGGTCTCGGCACGCGCCTCGCCCAGTGCGATCAGCAACCCGATCCCGAACAGTAAACACATTCTCATCGTTGGATACCCGTGCGTTGGCGCGCTTCAGCGGCGCGCGCGAAAAAAGTCTCGCAGCAGGGTCGCGCTCTCGTCGGCGAGCAGACCACCCTCGCAACGCGTGTAATGGTTGAACCGCTCGTCGGAGGGCAGCAGGTCGAACACACTGCCGGCAGCCCCGGCACGCGGATCCCGGGCAGCATAGACCACGCGTTCGATCCGTGCGTGCACAATGGCGCCGGCGCACATCGGGCAGGGCTCGAGCGTCACGTACAGGGTCGCCCCGGTGAGACGATAGTTTTCGGCCTTTGCGGCGGCGTCGCGCAACGCGACCACCTCGGCATGCGCCGTGGGATCGTGGCTGCCGATCGGTTGATTCCAGCCCTCGCCGATGATCCTGCCGTCTTTGACCACCAGGGCGCCGACCGGCACTTCCCCCTGTAGTTCCGCGTGCCGTGCCAGCTCGAGCGCACGGCGCATGAACGCCTCGTCCTCGATGATAGACGTCGCCGGCGGTCCATTTATTCCTTCGCGGTCTACTCCCACTCGATCGTCGCGGGCGGCTTGCTGGAGATGTCGTAGGCGACACGCGAAACACCGGCGATCTCGTTGATGATGCGGGTCGAGACCTGCTCGAGCAGTTCGAACGGCAGATGCGCAAAGCTCGCCGTCATGAAATCGACGGTCTTCACCGCGCGCAGCGCGATCACGTACTCGTAGCGACGTGCGTCGCCGACCACGCCGACCGAACGCACCGGCAGGAACACCGCGAAAGCCTGGCTCACCTCGTCGTACAGGTTTGCGCGGCGCAGCTCCTCGATGAAGATCGCATCCGCGCGGCGCAGGATCTCGGCATACTCCTTCTTCACCTCGCCGAGGATACGAACCCCGAGACCGGGACCGGGGAAGGGATGCCGGTAGATCATCTCGAACGGAAGCCCGAGTTCGACACCGACGCGGCGTACCTCGTCCTTGAACAACTCGCGCAGCGGTTCGACCAGCTGCAGCTTCATATAGTCCGGCAGCCCGCCTACATTGTGGTGCGACTTGATCACGTGCGCCTTGCCCGACGCCGCACCGGCCGACTCGATCACGTCCGGGTAGATGGTGCCCTGCGCGAGGAACGCGACATCCTCGAGTTTCGCCGCCTCCTCTTCGAAGATGTCGATGAACAGGTTACCGATGATCTTGCGCTTCTGTTCCGGGTCCGCGACGCCTTTCAGCCCTTTCAGGAACCGATCTTCGGCATTGACCCGGATCACGTTGACACCCATGTGCTCGGCGAAGGTCGCCATCACCTGGTCACCCTCGTGGAGCCGCAACAACCCGTTGTCGACAAAGATGCAGACCAGGCGTTCCCCAACGGCGCGATGCAGCATGGCCGCGACCACCGAGGAATCCACGCCGCCCGAGAGACCGAGCACCACGCGACCCTCGCCGATCTGTTCGCGCATCCTGTGGATCCCATCGTCGATGATGTTGTGCGAATTCCACAACGCCTCGCAGCCGCAGATCTCGAACAGGAAACGCTGGATGATGCGCCCGCCCTGCCGCGTATGGGTGACCTCGGGGTGGAACTGCAGACCGTAGAAGCGGCGTGACTCGTCCGCCATGCCGGCGAGCGGCGCATTGCCGGTGGTACAGATCGCGGTAAACGAGGGTGGCAGTTCTTCGACGCGGTCACCGTGACTCATCCACACGTCCAGCAGGCCCCAGCCTTCCGGGCTCGTGTGGTCCTCGATATCACGCAACAGCCGCGAGTGGCCGCGCGCACGCACCTGCGCGTACCCGTACTCGTGCCGGTCCGACGACGCGACCCGACCGCCGAGTTGTGCCGCCATGGTCTGCATGCCGTAACAGATCCCGAGCACCGGCACACCCAGCTCGAACACCCGTTGCGGCGCGCGTGGTGTGTCATCCCCGGTGACCGTCTCCGGCCCGCCTGACAGGATGATGCCGCGCGGCGGTTGCGCGTCGATCGCCTCGAGACAGTTGTCATAGGGCCAGATCTCGCAATAGACGCCCGCTTCACGGACGCGACGCGCGATCAGTTGGGTGTACTGCGACCCGAAATCGATGATCAGAATGCGATGCGCATGGATATCGGTGGTCATGGATCCGGTTTCCGAGAAATGAAGCTGGTCAGGGCAAAACCCTGAGGTTGCGCCTGTTTCGATGCAAGGCGTGCAACCATCGGGTTTGCGGTTTGCGAAACGGGTCTGGTGGGTCCCGTCATGCCTGGCGGCGGCTGGTCCTGCACGCCGTTCGCGGTCGTGGTTCGATCAGTCGCGACGATAGTTGGGCGCTTCCTTGGTGACCTGAACGTCGTGCACGTGCGATTCGCGCATTCCGGCGTTGGTCACCCGCACGAACAGGGGTTTGGTACGCATCTCGTCGAGCGTCGCACAGCCCGTATATCCCATGCTGGAACGGAGCCCGCCGATCAGCTGGGTGATGACGTTGACCAAGGGGCCCTTGTACGGCACCCGGCCCTCGATACCCTCGGGCACCAGCTTGTCCTGCTTGGTGTCCTCCTGGAAATACCGGTCGCTGGATCCCTGCTGACCGGCCATCGCGCCCAGCGATCCCATACCACGGTACGACTTGTACGAGCGGCCCTGGTAGATCTCGACCTCGCCAGGCGACTCGTCAGTGCCGGCAAAGAGCCCGCCGATCATCACCGAGTGCGCGCCGGCGGCGATGACCTTCGCGATATCGCCCGAATAGCGCAGCCCCCCGTCGGCGATCACCGGCACACCGGTGCCTTCCAACGCGGACACGACGTTGTCCACCGCGGTGACCTGTGGCACGCCTACCCCCGCGACAATGCGCGTGGTGCAGATCGATCCCGGCCCTATCCCAACCTTCACCGCGTCCGCGCCGGCATCGACCAGTGCAAGACCGGCATCGCCGGTGGCGATGTTGCCGCCAATCACCTGCACCTGCGCGAAATGCTTCTTTATCCAGGCGACACGATTCAGGACGCCGAGCGAATGACCGTGCGCGGTGTCGACCGTGATTACGTCGACCCCGGCCTCGACCAGCAACTCGACCCGCTCTTCGGTGCCGGCGCCGACGCCGACCGCAGCACCGACCCGCAGGCGTTCCTGCGAGTCTCGACAGGCATCCGGGAAGTCGGTCGCCTTCTGAATGTCCTTCACGGTGATCAGGCCGCGCAACTCGAACTGGTCGTTGACCACCAGCACCTTCTCGATACGGTGCTGGTGCAGTTTCGCGACCACTTCGTCGCGACTCGCGCCTTCGCGCACCGTCACCAGACGCTCTTTCGGCGTCATGATCGAGCTCACCTTTTCGTCCAGGCGGGTCTCGAATCGAAGGTCGCGGCCGGTGACGATTCCGACCAGTTCACTGCCGTCGACCACCGGGACGCCCGAGATATGGTTGGAACGGGTCAGCGCCAGGACCTCACCGATGCTGGTGTGCGGCGACACGGTGATCGGGTCGTGAATCACCCCGCTCTCGTAACGCTTGACCATGCGCACCTGCGCCGCCTGCTCGGCCGCCGTCATGTTCTTGTGCACCATGCCGATGCCGCCGGCGAGCGCCATCGCGATCGCCAGACGCGCCTCCGTCACCGTATCCATCGCCGCCGAAACCAGCGGGATGTTCAGTGCGATGTCGCGGGTGAGCTTGCTTGCCAAGGTGACATCTTTCGGCACGACCTCGGAACGGGCCGGCACCAACAGCACGTCGTCGAAAGTCAGAGCTTCATGGTCTTGGGCAAGGCGCATAGGGGATTCCAATCTGGCGGGTGAAAACAAGCGGGGGATTATAGGATTTGACGAAATGCCGGTAAACTGGCTAGTCTCGCTGACACGTCGCTGGATCGTCACAACCGGCAGATTTGGCGTAGAAAAACAACGCCCTTGGCAGGGACTCCGAAGCGCTGCGGCGGTGCATGACCGCCGGTGCGGCAGATGGATTGGGGCACACGACAGCATAAATACGAAACCCTTCAGGAGATGGAGTCAGATGAAACGAACCCTTTTCATCGCCGTATTGGCATCGGTCGCGTTCACGTTCGGCGGCTGCGCGAAAAAAGAGAAGATGGACACCGCGAGCGCGGAAGCCACTGAAATGAAAGCGGCCATGCCGGCCACCGGTTCGGCGGCGGACGCCTACAAGGCCGCGCTCGCCGACGCCAAGGCCGAACAGGCCAAGGCCGCGAAAGTGGGCGGCGAATGGCGCGATACCGGCAAGATCATCAAGTCGGCCGAAGAGGCCGCCGCGGCAGGCGACTACGGCAAGGCCAAGAGCCTCGCCGACAAGGCCGCTGCACAGGGTCGGCTCGGCCAGCAGCAGGCCGCCACCCAGGTCAACAAGGGTAATCCCGATTACCTGTACAAGTGATTCGCTCGGCGCTCCTTCGTCGGGCGCAGACCAGGAGCCGGGCATTGCCCGGCTTTTTCTTCGGCCGGATGCACAACGGTGCGCGGCTCTCCCACCGCACATCGCGGTATGCGCTACCTGCGCCGCCGACACGATACCGCGGAACCGTGTCACATGAACGCACGTGACCAGGATCGCCGTGAGGTCTACAGCGTCAGTCGCCTGAACAGCGAGGTGCGGGCCGTACTCGATTCCAGCTTTCCGCTGCTGTGGGTCGAAGGCGAGCTGTCCGGCCTTGCGACGCCACGTTCGGGACACCTGTACTTCAACCTCAAAGACGCCCACGCCCAGGTGCGCTGCGCGATGTTTCGACCCAAGCGGCAGCTGTTGCGCTTTCAGCCTGCCGACGGCGACCAGGTCGTGGCCCGTGTGCGGGTCGGTCTATATGAGCCGCGTGGCGACTTCCAGTTGGTCGTCGAACACCTCGAACCGGCCGGCGCCGGCGCCGCGCAGCAGGCATTCGAGGCGCTGAAGCAGAAACTGCAGGCCGAGGGATTGTTCGATGCCGCCCGCAAACGGCGCCTGCCGGTATTTCCGCGACGCATCGGCGTCATCACTTCGCCGTCCGGTGCGGCACTGCGCGACGTCCTGAAGGTGCTGCGCCGCCGCGCGCCCTACCTTGCGGTCACGGTATTCCCGGCACAGGTCCAGGGGCGTGGCGCCGCCGCGGAGCTGGTCTCGGCACTCGATCTCGCGATCCGTCGGGCCGACTGCGACGTGCTGCTGCTCACGCGCGGTGGCGGGTCGCCCGAGGACCTGCTGGCATTCAACGACGAGACGCTGGCGCGGACGATTGCCGCATCACCGATCCCGGTGGTCAGCGCGGTCGGTCACGAGATCGACTTCACGATCGCCGATTTCGTTGCCGATCGGCGAGCGCCGACGCCCTCTGCGGCCGCGGAACTGATCAGTCCCGATTCCGATGCGCTGCAGCGGACACTGGTCGCGCAGTCAAGCCGTCTCGGCAACGCGCTGCGGCGGCGCCTGCAGCATGACGCCACGCAACTGCGCTCGCTGGGCAAGCGGCTGCGCAGCGCCTCTCCCGGCGGCCGGCTGCGCCAACAGCAGCAACAACTGGACAGCATCGACCTGCGCCTGTTGCGATCCATGCGCAACGGCCTGGCCCGGCGTAGCGCACGCCTCGAAACCGTCTTTGCGCGTCTGCAGCGCCACCATCCGGCTCACCGTGTCGGCACGCTGCGCGAACGATATGCGCGTCTGCCGGCGCGTCTCGAGCAGGTCATGCACCGGCGCCTGCGCGAACATCGCCAACGCCTGCAGAGCCTCGGCCGGCAACTGCATGCGGTAAGTCCGCTGGCGACGATGCAGCGTGGATACGCGGTTTTGCGGCAGCCGGAAACCGGCGCGGTGGTTTCCAGTGTCGCGCAGGTCAGGACCGGCGACGCGCTGGAGGCGCTGTTGGTGGACGGGAGTCTTGCGCTCGAGGTCGTACGCAGCCGACCCAGCGACTGAACGCCATCATTTCTTCTTGTGCACGAAGCGCATCATTCGACCGCGCTTCTTGCGCTGCCGGTCGGACAGGGGGTTGCGCCGCCCGGCGTAGGGATTGTCTCCGCCTTTGAACTCGATGCGCAGCGGCGTGCCGCGCAGCCCGAGGACCGCGCGAAACCGATTCATCAGGTAGCGCTGGTAACTCGCCGGCACCTCACCGGTCTGATTGCCGTGGACCACGACGATCGGCGGGTTGCGACCGCCCTGGTGTGCATATCGCAGCTTGATCCGGCGCCCGTGCACCAGCGGCGGCGGGTGCTCGGCGACCGCCAGTTCGAGAATCCGGGTCAGTTCCGGTGTCTTGAGATCGACAGTCGCCGCCGCGTAGGCCGCGTCGGCGGCCGCGATCAGGTGGCCTACCCCGCTGCCGTGCAGCGCCGAGACGAAGCGCCAATCGGCGAAATCGAGGAACGGAAGGCGGCGTTGCATTTCGCTCTTGACACGATCCCGCTGGTCGGTGCTCAACCCGTCCCATTTGTTGATCACCACGACCAGGGCGCGGCCGCTGTCGACGACGTGACCGGCGAGCCCGGCATCCTGGTCGGAGATGCCCTGCTGGGCGTCGAGCACCAACATCACCACATTGGCCTGTTCGATCGCCTGCAGTGTCTTGATCACGCTGAACTTCTCGATGGCCTCGCTGATCCTCGCCCGCCGCCGCACGCCTGCGGTATCGATCAGGGTGTAGGGTCTGCCGTCGACCTCGAACGGGATATGGATGCTGTCGCGGGTGGTACCCGGCTGGTCGAACGCGATCACGCGCTCTTCGCCGAGCAGGCGGTTGATCAGCGTGGACTTGCCGACATTGGGCCGCCCGACCACCGCGATCTGTACTCCCGGTTCACGTTCATCGGCCACCTCCTCCGTCTGCGGCAACTGCGCCAGCGCCCCGTTGATCAGGTTGTGCACACCGCGCCCGTGGGCCGCGGCGATCGGTACCGGTTCGCCCAGCCCCAAAGCGTGGAAGTCACCCGACCAGCGGCCGAAATCAAGGTTCTCGGTCTTGTTCACCACCAGGACGATCGGCTTACCGGTGCGCCGCAGGCTGGCGGCGATCGCCTCGTCGCCGGCATTCAGGCCTTCCCGCCCGTCGACCATCAGCAACACCAGGTCGGCCTCGCCGATCGCGCGCTGGACCTGTTGCTCCATCAGCGCATCCACACCCTGCAGAGAATCGCTGATGCCACCGGTATCGACCACGAGATAGGGTTGAGAACCGAGCCGCCCGACCCCGTACTTGCGGTCGCGGGTGAGGCCAGGCTGGTCGGCGACCAGCGCGTCACGCGTGCGCGTCAGACGGTTGAACAGCGTCGACTTGCCGACATTGGGCCGCCCAACCAGGGCGATGACCGGCAACATCTGCGGTGTCAGAGCTCGCCGGGCGGCTGGATCGCGGCCAGTTCACCGCCATCGCCCTGAACGTAAAGTACGCCGTCGACGACCACCATCCCGGTGGTGATCGGATCGCTGCCGACACGCGTCCGTGCCAGCATGCGTCCATCGTCACGATCCAGCCAGTGGAGATAGCCCTCGAAATCGCCGACGACGACCAGATCACCGACCAAAGCGACATTCGACAGGCGACGGTTCTTGAGCGCATCCTGGCTCCAGCGCGCATTGCCGGACCGCACGTCGAGGCCCCAGACGACGCCCTCGGCGTCGCTCACGAACAGCCCCTTCAGGTCGACTGCCATGCGACTGTAGGTGGACACCTTGCGGCGCCACGCCACTCGCCCCGAGCGCTGCTCGATCGCCGCGACATCGCCCTGATAGGTCGCGACGAAGATGCCGCCGCCGAACACCAGCGGATCGCCGTCGATATCCGCCAGGCGTTCCAACTCGGACCGTCCGCCCGGAACGGTGACGTCCAGCTCCCAGATCAGACTGCCGTTGTCGATGCGCAGCGCCACCAGTTTGCCGCCGGACATGCCGACGTAGGCGATGCCCCCGGACAGCACCGGCGATCCCGTGCCGCGCAGTGTCAGCACCGGGACCTCCCGCTCGTAGCGCCAGCGCTCGGCGCCCGTCGCCGCCTCCAGTCCGAACACCTTGCCGTCGATCGTGTGCACCACGACGACACCCTGCGCGGCTGCGGGCACCGACAACACCTCGCTGGAGACGCGCGACCGCCAGCGTTCGTCGCCGGACTGTGCACCCAACGCGATGATCTCGCCGTCGCTGGTCCCGACCAGCACCAGGCTGTCTCCGACCCCGGGACCGCCCGAAACCGGTAGATCCAGATCGACCTTCCAGCGTGGTCGGCCGGTGTCCGCGGCGATCGCCCGCACTTCACCCTCGCCATCCGCGACATACACGGTGTCGCCGTCGACGCGTGGCTCGAGCGCCAGGCGCTGCTCGTCGGTACCGGCGCCGGTGTCGGCGGTCCACAAGGTCCGCGGTTGGATCTCGTTCTGCAGATCGACGAGTTCATTGGGCTCGACCACATCGGCACTGGCCAGCCACTCGGTGGGATCCAGCAAGGTGCCACAACCGGCCGACAGCATCACCGGTAACAGCAGAAACAGGCGTCGGATCATAGTCATTCCTCAGGACGCGGCGTTCTCGCCACCGACGTCGACCAGCTTCATCCGCAGTAGCGACGCGTCCTCGACCCCTTTCGCCAACGCCTCCTGGTAGGCCTCGCGGGCCGCCGTCTGGTCACCTCGAGCGAGCGCGAGATCGCCGCGCAACTCCGCAAACTCGCCGGCAAAGGCATCGCTGGCCGGTGTTGCGAGCAGGGCCTGCAGTGCATCCAGATCGGCGAGGTCGAGCAACAGCCGACCGAGCCGCAGACGCGCGAGTTCACGGATCGTCGGATCGGGCGCGGAATCCGCAACCCATTGCAGGTGATTGCGCGCCGCCGCCTTTTCCCCTTGCTGATAGGACAACTTGGCCAGTTCCAGCGCAGCGAAGCTCGCATAGGCACTGCCACCGAACTCGCCGATCAGCTGTTTGCCATCCTCGATCGCCTTGTTGGGCTGATCCTGCTGCACCGCCAGTCGCATGCGGTCGAACAGCGTCGAAGCGGCCTCCGCCTGGCTACGCTGCCAGCCCTGCCAGCCCTGCCAGCCGCCGATCACCGCGAAACCCAGCACCACGCCCCCGATCACCGATTTGCCGTTTTCCTTCCACCATTTCTTGATCGCTTCGACCTGTTCTTCTTCGGTCTGGTATGTGCTCATCGGTGCATTCTCTCCAAAGATTGTCGGTCGGACGTCACCCGGCGAACAGTTCGCCGAGCACGTCCATCAGGCGTTCGCGCGCCACGGACGTCTGCTGTTGGTCGGTCCGCAGTGGTTTCAGCACGACGCTGCCCTGTTCCAGTTCGCTGTCACCCAGTACCAGGGCGTAACGCGCCCCGCTGCGATCGGCGCGCTTGAACTGCGCCTTCATGCTGCCCGCACCGCAATTGGCGACCACCTCGAGCCCGGGCAGCGCATCACGTACGCGCTCGGCGAGCACCAGGCCTTCACGCGCCGCGGCGTCACCCAGCAGGACCAGGTACAGGTCCGCGGCGACCACGGCCTCAGCGGGCTGCAGTTCCTCGAGGATCGCGACCAGCCGTTCGAGGCCCATTGCGAATCCGACCGCCGGCACCGGCTTGCCACCGAGCTGTTCGACCAGTCCGTCATAGCGGCCACCGGCACACACGGTGCCCTGTGCCCCCAGGCGATCGGTGACCCATTCGAAAACAGTGCGCGAATAGTAATCCAGGCCGCGCACCAGGTGTGGATTGACGCGGTAGGCGACCCCCGCGTGGTCCAACGTCCGGCAGATGAAGTCGAAATGCGCGAGCGACTCTTCGCCGAGATGGTGCTGCAGGGTCGGGGCGGCATCCAGCATCGCCCGCATGTCCGGGTTCTTGCTGTCCAGGATGCGCAGCGGATTGGTATGCAGGCGGCGCCGGCTGTCGTCATCCAGCACGTCGGCGTGGTTGCCGAAATACGCCACCAGCTCCTCGCGGTACGCGGCCCTTTCCTGCGCCGTACCCAGCGTATTGAGCTGCAGCTCGAGGTCGCGGATGCCGAGCACCTGCCAGATCCTTGCGGTGACCAGAATCAATTCCGCGTCGATGTCCGGGCCCGACATGCCGAAGGTCTCCACGCCGATCTGGTGGAACTGGCGATAGCGGCCTTTCTGCGGCCGCTCGTGCCGGAACATCGGACCCTGGTACCACAGGCGCTGGGTCTGGTTGTGCAGCAGGCCATGCTCCATCGCTGCGCGAACGCAGCCGGCGGTACCCTCGGGACGCAGCGTCAGGCTGTCTCCGTTGCGATCGTCGAAGGTATACATCTCTTTCTCGACGATATCGGTGACCTCGCCGATCGAACGCTTGAACAGCTCGGTCATTTCGAGGATCGGCATGCGAATCTCGCGGTAGCCGTAGACGCGCAGCACATCCGCAACGCTTCGCTCGAGGAACTGCCACAGCGGGGATTGCTCCGGCAGCACATCATGCATGCCACGAATCGCCTGAATGCTCTTTGCCATCGAAAAAAGGCCTGACCGGGAAACGGCGACCCCGCAGGACGGGGCCGGTTGTTCAGAGGCGCACCTGGCGCCCGTTAGGGATTCAGCGTGAAGCGTGCC
Organism: Chromatiaceae bacterium; assembly: GCA_024235395.1. Classification (NCBI taxonomy): domain Bacteria; kingdom Pseudomonadati; phylum Pseudomonadota; class Gammaproteobacteria; order Chromatiales; family Chromatiaceae; species Chromatiaceae bacterium. The sequence goes on along the minus strand of JACKMK010000002.1, from coordinate 1,010,554 downwards.
ACGTTGCCTTTGGCATAAGGCAACAGATCGAACGGTTTGCCGTTCACCGTAATGCTCACTGCGTGCGCATTGCCGATCACCAGCTTGTACGGCGGTTTTCCACCCAGCACCTTGCGAGTCCCCTTGGGCATCTCACCAAACAGTTTGAATTTACGCTCGCTGTCTCGGACGTCGACCCAGCACGGAGAACCGAATGTCAGCACGATCTGTTGAGTACCTTCCACGACCGGCGCCCCACCGTCGTCGGCTGGTGCCGGATTGAGACTGGTCAGGGACAACGCCGGCGACGCCGCAGCCTGCAAGACGGCTGCCTCAGGCGCGGTCTCCGCGGCCTCCGCCTGCTCGGCCGGGGCTGGCAAGCCGGTGGAATCAGCAGTCGTGTCCACGGAGCCACTGGCAGCATCGATCGAATTCTCCGCACCACCCTCGAGCGCTGGGTCCACATCGGGCGGCGGCGCCGGCAGACGCAGGCTGCCATCGGCCATCACCGGCTCTTCGGACATAGCCGGGTTCAGCATCGGGTCCTGTGCCTCGAGCGTCCGAACGCCAGCGCCGACTTCGGTACCGGCCGTGGTGCGGATCTGTTCCGGGACTATGCCGTCGAGATAACCTCGCCACCACATCAGAAACAGCACCACCAGACCGATCGCGAGCAGCCAGGTGATCGCACCCGCCCAACCGCGACTCGGCCCGCCGTCGGCCGGCAGTGTCGGCGACTGTCTCAGCATGCTCTGGCGTGCGCCGTCGTCCGGCCATTTTTCGTCGAACTGGCGCAGGATCGACTCGACCGGCATGCCGACGATACGCGCATAGTTTCTCAGGTAACCGCGCACGAACACCCGTGCTCCGATGCCCTGGTATTCATCCGCCTCGAGCGCCTCCACGACCCGACCGGTGAGATGCAACTCGCTGGCGATCTTGGCGAGGTCGAAGCCCATCGACAGGCGCGCTGCCCGCAGGCGCTCGCCGGGCCCGGGCGCAAAGAACTCTGCCACGTTATTGCTGGGTTGGTCAGACATTACGGCGCTCATAAGTTCACTCGATCGATTGTAGGTACTTGGCCTCTTCGGAGTCCGGGAACTTGGCCTTCAACTTCAGGCCGTAGCTGGCCATCTGATCTCTGTCGCCCAGCTTGTTCTCTGTTCGATATCCCAGCCAGAGACTTTCGGCGCTGTGCTGCGCGACTTCCGCATAGCGCTGCAGGTAAGCACGTGCCGACAGGTAATTCTCATCCTGAAAGCTGATCTTCGCCATGCCCAGCAAACTGGGCGCAAACCGCGGGTTGGCCTGCAGCGCCCCACGATAGTCGCTCTCCGCGCGCTCCGCGTTGCCCGCCAACTCGTTGCACTGACCCGCATTGTGCCACGCCAACCACGGTGTGTTGTAAAGCGGATTCGCGAGCGCCCGCCGGAAGTAACCGTCCGCGTCGTCGAAACGCTTCTGTTCGCACAGAAACGAGCCATAGGCGTTCAGCGCCACCGGATTGCGCGCATCCAGCGCGATGGCCTTGCGGTACGCCTTGTCGGCAGCCTCGTCCTGGCCAAGACGCTGTTGAACCAGCGCCAGCATGAAGTGAGCATTACTGAACTTCGGATCGACGATCACCGCCTTCTGCGCGTTTTTGTAAGACTCGGTCAGCTGATTTTCGCGTAGATAGGCGGCCGACAGGTCGATGTACACCTGTGCCGGACTGTTGCGGACCGTCGGTGACCCGAGATTGCCGGTCGCATCGCCGGTCTCGGCCTGGCGTACCCCGGTTTTGCCGCATCCAGCCAGCAACAGACTGACGATACCGAGCGCCGCTACCACCGCCGTGAATCTCATCACATCTGCTCCAGGGCGACCGGGACCCGCTTCAACCGGCGGCCGCTACGGTCGTCGACCTTGCCGACCAACTGACCACAGGCGGCATCGATGTCGTCGCCGCGCGTCTTGCGGGTCATCGACATGATGCCCGCACGCTTGAGCCGCTGGCGAAACGCCTCGACACGATCCGGCGGCGAAGTACGGAAAGTGTTGCCGGGAAACGGATTGAACGGGATCAGGTTGACCTTGGAGGGTACACCCTGCAGCAGACGGATCAACGCCTTGGCGTGGGCGATCGAGTCGTTGACACCGTCGAGCATCACGTACTCCCAGGTCACCTTGCGCCGCCGGTCCCCGCTGATGAAGTCACGGCACGCGGGAATCAGCTCTTCCAGCGGGTACTTCCGGTTGATCGGTACCAGCTGGTCGCGCAGCGCATTGTCAGGCGCGTGCAACGACACCGCGAGACTCACATCGCTGACCTCGCGCAGGCGGCGCAGCGCCGGCACGATACCCGAGGTACTGATCGTCACGCGCGACTTAGAGATCATGTAAGCGAGATCTTCCTGCATCAATGCCATCGCGGCCACCACGTTATCGAAGTTGGCCAATGGCTCACCCATGCCCATCATCACGACATTGGTCGGCATGTGACCGATCGCGCGCGCCGCGATCCAGACCTGGCCGATGATTTCGGCGACCGACAGGTTCCGGTTGAAACCCTGCTGGGCAGTCGAGCAGAACGCGCAATCCAGCGCACACCCCACCTGCGAAGAGACACAGATCGTGCTCCGCCCGGCGTCCGGGATGTAGACCGTCTCAATGAACTGTCCATCGGCCAGTTCGAGCAACCATTTAGTGGTTCCGTCGCGCGCCGGTTGAGCGAGCGCTATGCGCGGCAGGGCGATCTCCGCCGACTCGGCAAGCCGCTCACGCAGGGCCTTGGGCACATCGGTCATCGCGTCGAAGCTCGTGACCCCGTGCTTGTGGATCCATTTCAGCACGTTGCGGCCATGAAACGCCTTGGCATCGAGCGCGGTGAAGAAAGACTCCATGTCTTCCTTACCGAGCCCCACCAGGTTGGTCTTCGATGCCGCCACTTCGATTGCCGCTCAGCGGGTGCGCTCGCAGACGCCGTCCGGAAAGAAGAACGCGATCTCGGTCGCGGCGGTCTCCGGGCCGTCGGAACCGTGCACCGCATTTTCGTCGACGGTCTGCGCATGATCGGCACGGATGGTACCGGGCGCGGCGTCCTTCGGGTTGGTCGCACCCATCAATTCACGGTTCTTGGCGATCGCATTTTCGCCTTCCAGCACCTGCACCATCACCGGACCCGAGGTCATGAAATCCACCAGGTCGTTGTAGAAAGGGCGCTCCTTGTGGACCGCATAGAAGGCACCTGCCTGCTCGCGCGTCAGATGCAGCATGCGCGCAGCGACGATCCGCAGCCCCCCCTTTTCGAAGCGGTTGTAAATGTCGCCGATGACATTTTTAGCCACAGCATCCGGCTTGATGATCGAAATAGTGCGCTCTACGGCCATGCAAAACTCCAAATAAAATCAGACAAAAGAAGTAAAAATTCGGGGATCCAACGGTGCCTGCGAGGCGGCCGTCGCGGGGTCGCGGCGTCACCCCGCGCGGCCCGCCCGGTGTCGCATCGGCGCAACACCGACTACAAAATCGAAGATGGATAGTTTTTCTCTTTTAAAACCGGGGCTTAGTTTACCTATTCCGGGTCCCCCGTGCCAAGCGCGGCGACTAGGATAGCTGCCGACGTACATCGAGCACGTCGGGGATCTGTGCCAACCGGTCGATCACCCGGCTCAACTCGGCCATGTCCGACACTTCCGCGGTGAAACGCATGCTGGCGCGGTCATTGCGCCGGTCCGACTGGGTGTTCACCGCCAACACGTCGACCTCGGCGTTGGCGAACACCGAGGAGATGTCACGCAGCAGGCCCTTGCGGTCCGCGGCGAGTACCTGGATGTCGACCAGAAAGCGCGAGTTCTGCTGCGTATCGGCCCAGGCGACATCGACCAGCCGTGCGCGGTTGCTGGCATCCATCTTACGTACCACTGCGCAGTCCGTGCGGTGCACCGTGACGCCCCGACCACGGGTGATGTAGCCGACGATGTCGTCATAGGGCACCGGTTTGCAGCACTTGGCGATCTGCGTCATCAGATCGCCTATGCCCTCGACCACGACCTGCCCGGCCCCACCCGCGGCGCGCGACGGCGCGCGTCGCCGAACCCGCTCGGGTATCTCGCGGTCGGCGACCAGATCCGGGTCGCGCGGTACCCGGTCGGCCTGCGCATTCGCCACCTGGACCGCCGAGAGCTCTCCACGCCCGATGGCCGCCAGCAGATCGTCCGAGGTCTTGAAATTGAACCGATGCGCGAGCCGTTCCAGGTCTGGCTTGGGCAGGCTCAGACGCGCCACCTCGCGTTCCAGGTTCGCACGCCCGATCGCGGCATGCTGATCGTGGTCCTGCTGTTTGAACCACTGCCGGATCCGGTTGCGCGCGCGTGCCGTGGTCAGGTAACCGGAGTGCGGGTTGAGCCAGTCGCGGCTTGGCCCACCCTCCTTGATGGTTAGAATCTCGACCTGCTGTCCGCTCTGTAGCGGCTGCGCGAGGGGCGCGATGTGCCCATCCACCCTCGCGCCGCGGCAGCGGTGGCCGACCGATGTGTGGATCGCGTAGGCGAAGTCCAGCGCGGTTGCACCACTGGGCAGTTCGACCACTTTCCCCTGCGGCGACAACACGTAGATACGCCGAGCCTCGTACTCACTCTCCTGATCGGCCGTCTCCTGGGCCTGGACATCGAGGTCCTGCTGCTCGAGCCAGCGGCGCATCCACGCGATGCGGCGCTCGAGTTCGTCGTCGTGCTTGTCGCTTTCCTTGTATTTCCAGTGCGCCGCGACGCCGCGTTCGGCGTGCTCGTGCATCTCGCGGGTCCGCACCTGGATCTCGAGCGGCTTGCCATCGTCACCGACGACCGCCGTATGCAGCGACCGGTAACCGTTCGGCTTGGGGTGGGCGATGTAGTCGTCGAACTCACCGGGCACCGGCCGCCAGAGACTGTGCGCGATGCCGAGCACCTCGTAGCACTGCGGGACCGTATCGACCAGCGCACGTACCGCGCGTACGTCGAAGACCTGCTCGAAATCCACGCGCTTTCTGCGCATCTTCTTCCAGATGCTGTAGATGTGCTTGGGCCGCCCTGAAAGTTCGGCCGGAATCTGCGCCGCGGCACAGGCAACACCCATCCGGGCAATCACGTCTGCGATGAACGCCTCGCGTTCGCGGCGCTTGCCGTCCAGGCGGCTGGCCAGATCGGCATATTCCTCGGGATGCAGATGACGCAGGCACAGGTCCTCCAGCTCCCACTTCATCTGCCACACGCCCAGACGGTTCGCGATGGGCGCATGGACCTTCTGCGTCTCCTGCGCGATCCGGTATTGCACCTCGGGGGGCAGGCGCTTGAGGCGGCGCATGATCTGCAGCCGTTTGGCCAGCACGACGAGAATCGCGCGGACGTCGTCGGCGATGCCGAGCAACATCCGACGCAGCTTTTCGACCCCTTTCTCGTCGACCTTCTCCGCACCGCTGGCCGACAGCCCACGGATACGCGATACCTGCTCGACCATCGCGGCCACCGCACGTCCGAAGCGCCGTTCGATATCCGCTTCGGCATACGCCGGATGCCCGGGCAACTCCGAGAGCACCGCTGCGAGCAGGGGTTCGATGTCGAGTTTCAGCTCGTCGAGCGTCTCGACCGTGTACAGCAAGGAGAGAAAGCGGTCGAAGCCGTCGGCCGCATGCTCGCCATGGTGCGCAGCGCGCGCGATCGCGATTGCATCGCGCAACAGGGCGATGTCCCGCTGTGGGCGAAACCTGGCCAGTTCGGCGAGCCAGTTCTCGACCTGCTGCTCGTTGGCCGTGCCGTCTTTCGGCAGCGTGGTGATTCGCGAGACCATCGGCTTTTGGCGTCCTCCGCCGGGCCCATCCGGTCGGCCGTGCGGCCGCCGGACGGGAATCAGTCGAGCACGTGGCTGACCAGCCCGTCTGCCAGTTTGGGTTCGAACCAGGTCGATTTCGGCGGCATCACCTCGCCGGCATCGGCAACATCCATCAATGCCTGCATGGTCGTCGGAAACAGCGCAAACGCGACGGCCCAGTCACCACTGTCGACCCGTTTCTGCAATGCCCCGAGCCCGCGGATGCCACCAACGAAATCGATCCGTTCATCGCGCCTTGGGTCGCCGACTCCCAGCAAGGGTTCGATCAGGTTGTCCTGCAGCAGGCTGACATCGAGCCGCGCCACCGGATCGTCGGCCGGAACGTGTTCATCGCGAACACGCAGCCGGTACCAGCTGCCGCCCAGGTACATCCCAAACTCACCACTGGTCGCCGGCTTGACCGGTACCTGGCTGATTTCGACGTCGAACCGTTCACCGACCGCTTCGAGGAAGCGCTCCGGCGAGAGACCGTTCAGGTCGCGCACGACGCGGTTGTAATCGAGAATCTGCATCTGGTCGTGCGGAAAGATCACGCTCAAAAAGTGGTTGTAGCTCTCGTCGCCGGTGTGCGCGGGGTTGGCCTGACGCCGGGCATTTCCGACCCGCGAACCGGCCGCAGAGCGGTGATGTCCGTCCGCGACGTAGATTGCGGGCATGGCCTCGAACGCCGCGGTCAGGCGTCCCAGCGTTTCCTCGCCGTCGATGCGCCAGACCTCGTGACGTACGCCGTCGCGTTGCGCGGTAACGTCGATCCGGGCAGGACCGGCAGTCACTTCGCGCAGGATCCCATCCACCACCACATCGGCCGGATAGACCAGGAAGACAGGGCCGGTCTGGGCGTTCAGCGCCTCGATCTGCCGAACGCGGTCATCCTCTTTGACCGGCCGCGTGAACTCATGCTTCTTGATCCGTCCCTGATCGTAGGCCTCGACCGAGGCAGTCGCCACGAGCCCGGTCTGCACGTGCCCACCCATGGTCAGCCGGTAGGCGTAGTAACACGGCTCCGAGTCACGCACCAGGACGCCTTCGGTCACCATGCGGTCGAGGTTCTCGCGTCCCTTCGCGTACACGCCGGGGTCGTAGGGATCGACGTCGTCGGGCAGATCGATCTCCGGTCGCGAGATATGCAGGAAGCTCCACGGGCGATCTTTGGCAAGGGCCTTGGCCTCTGCCCGGTCGACCACGTCGTAAGGCGGTGCGACCACGTCGGCGGCGCGACCGGCGGCCGGACACAGGCCGCGAAAGGGTTTGATCAGGGACATGCTTACTCCTGGGCTCTGGCGCGTCCGGCCAACCCCGGACCACGGCAAGCCCCCTAGTTTAACAGGGCATCACAGGTGCGCCGAACGGCGCCGTCTGTGGACGGACCGGTCGGGTGCGACAAAGGCGCTCAGCTGCGCTCTTCGATCCACGCGGCCTGGATCGCCTCCAGGACCTTTTCCCCACAATGCTCGCGACTGTCGTCGAAATCCGGGAGCTGCATCACCCAGTTCATCAGATCGACGAAATTCACGCGCAGCGGGTCGACGTCCGGATGCGCCTCGTCCAGCTCGATCGCGATATCCAGCACATCGGTCCACTTCAGGCTCATGGTCTACTCCGCGCGCAGCCGCCGCACTCGGTCACAGCGGCGTTCAATGGTGCTCTTTGACCTGGTTGATGGTGTATTTCGGGATCTCGATCACCAGGTCCTGATCGCCGATCACCGCCTGACAGCTGAGCCGCGACTCGGGTTCGAGACCCCATGCCTTGTCCAGCAGATCGTCTTCTTCTTCGGTGGATTCGTTGAGCGACGCGAAACCCTCGCGCACGATCACGTGGCAGGTCGTGCAGGCACACGACTTTTCGCACGCATGTTCGATCTCGATGTCGTGCGCCAGCGCCGCATCACAGATCGTCTGGCCCGGTTCCGCATCGATTGCCGCTCCCTCGGGACAGATGTCGTCGTGCGGTAGGAAGATCAATTGCGGCATCGTGTTACTCGGCCTCCCGGCCTTCCTCCTCGGCAAATTCGTCGACGCGGTGTCCGGCCATCGCCTTGCGGATACCGTCGTTCATGCGCCGCTCGACGTAAAAGGCGCATTGTTCTTCGAGCCGTCCGATCTCGGCACGGACCTCGTCGGCGTCCTGCGATTCTTCCGCAACATCGACCAGACGCTGCAGCGCGCCCTCGATCTCCTTGCGTTCCCCGTCGTTCAGCAGGGTCTCGGCATCTTTGCCGAGTGCCGCGCGCAACGCCTCGATCACGCGCTGCGCCTCGACGCGTTCCTCGGCCAGGCGCCGCGCATCACGATCCTCGCCCGCATGCTCAATGGATGCACGCAACATCCCGGCGACCTCGTCGTCGGTGAGCCCGTAGGATGGCTTGATCTCGACGCGTGCCGAGACACCCGAAGTCTGCTCACGCGCCTCGACCTGCAGCAGGCCATCCGCGTCGACTGCGAACGTCACCCGGATCCGGGCGGCACCGGCCACCATCGGCGGAATACCGTGCAACTCGAATCGCGCCAGTGAACGACAGTCGGCGACCAGCTCGCGCTCGCCCTGGACGACATGGACCGCCATCGCGGTCTGGCCGTCCTTGAACGTCGTGAATTCCTGCGCCCGGGCCACCGGGATCGTGGTGTTACGTGGAATGATCTTCTCGACCAGGCCACCCATCGTCTCGATGCCCAGCGAGAGTGGGTTGACATCCAGCAGCAGCATCTCGTCGTCCGGCTTGTTGCCGGCCAGGATATCGGCCTGGATCGCCGCGCCGACCGCCACGACACGGTCCGGGTCGATGTCGACCAGGGGTTCGCGGCCGAACAGTTCCGCCACCATCGACCGCACCAGCAGCGTACGTGTCGACCCACCGACCATCACGACATCGGCAACCTCGTCGGACGATACGCCCGCGTCGCGCAGCACCCGTCGACAGGTGGTGATCGTCTTGCGCACCAGGGGCGCGATCAGTTCATCCAGCTGCGCACGCGTGAGCGAGCCCCGCCAGTTGGCGCCACCCGGCAACCGCAGCTCGACCTCGGCCGATGCATGCTCCGCCAGGGCCTCCTTCGCCGCGCGCGCCTGATCGAGCAGGTGACGCAGGGTACCGCGGTCGGCATTCCTGTCGAGCCCCGCCTGCTGCAGCAACCAACCGGCAATCGCGGCATCGAAGTCGTCGCCGCCCAGCGCCGAGTCGCCGCCGGTCGCCATCACCTCGAAGACACCTTTGTGCAGGCGCAGGATCGACACGTCGAAGGTGCCGCCGCCGAGATCGTAGATGGCGTGCACGCCGTCGGCACCGCGATCCAGTCCATACGCCACGGCGGCCGCGGTCGGCTCGTTGAGCAGGCGGAACACGTGCAGCCCGGCAATACGCGCGGCGTCCTTGGTGGCCTGGCGCTGCGCATCGTCGAAATACGCCGGCACGGTGATCACCACGCCGTTGAGTTCACCGCCGAGCGTGGTCTCGGCGCGTTCTGCCAGGACTCTGAGTATCTCGGCCGAGACCTCTACCGGGGTGACATCGCCGGCAACGGTGCGGATCCTCGGCACGGCGCTTTCCCCGGAGACGAACTCGTACGGCAGTTCGTTTCCCAACGAGCGCACGTCCTCGACACCACGCCCGATCAGACGCTTCACCGAGGCTATGGTGTTGGTCGGATCGACCGCGGCGGCGGCACGTGCGGCATCGCCGACCTCGACACCGGCCGGCGTGTAGCGCACCACCGAGGGCAGGATGTGTTCGCCATGCCTGTCGGGCAGCGTCTCGGCGCGCCCGCTGCGCACCGTCGCCACCAGCGAATTGGTGGTACCGAGGTCGATACCCGCGGCAAGTCGGTGTTCGTGCGGGGCAGCCGACTGGCCCGGCTCCGCTATCTGCAACAATGCCATCAGAGGGCCTCTTCCAGGTCGGCCTCGATTGCCTCCGCTTCCGCATGGAGCTTGTTCAGAAACTGCATCTTCTGCACCGTCTGCACGGCGGCATTCAGCTGCTCCGGCGTCGCCTCTTCGAACTGCACAGCGATCTGCGCGATCTGCGTCTTGATCAAGCCACCGATCTCACGCAACAAGGCGTCGAGGCGGGCCTGTGGATCCGGCGCACCGCGCACCTCGGCCAGCGCCTCGCGCAGCTCCATCTGCTGCATCAGGAATCCGGGGTCGTCGAGCGTGCTCTGTTGCGGGTCGACGTCGATGCCATTCAACTGCAACAGGTACTGGGCGCGGCGCAAAGGATCGCGCAACGTTTCGTATGCCTCGTTGACCAGCGTGGCGCCTTGCAGCGACAGACGCTGGCTGTGCCCACCCGCAGCCGCGAACCGGTCCGGGTGGACCACCTTCTGCAACTCGCGATAACGTGTCGCCAGTTCGCCGCCGTCGAGCAGGAAACCGACCGGCATGCCGAACAGCTCAAAGTAATTCCTGGAAAAATCGAACATCCGGTTACCCAATCATTGGCACCCGGGCGACGCTCGGGCACCGGGGCCGTCAAGGCGACGAGCGCACTAGACCTTGAAGCTTTCCCCACAACCGCATTGGTCGATGACGTTCGGGTTGTTGAATCTGAAGCCTTCGTTGAGACCTTCGCGGCCGTAGTCGAGTTCGGTACCGTCGAGGTACACGAGACTCTTCGAATCGATGATCACCTTGACGCCGCGATCCTCGAACACCTGATCGCCTTCGTCGACCTCGTCGACAAACTCCAGCACATAGGCGAGTCCGGAGCACCCGGACGTCTTGACGCCCAGCCGTACCCCCACCCCCTTGCCACGATTCGCAAGGAAACTCTGCACGCGATTGGCGGCAGCCTCGGTAAGCGTCACCGCCATATCAATCCCCGGACGATGCGCGCTGCGTGGCCGGTTGTTTGGACTGGTAGTCGGCAATGGCCGCCTTGATTGCGTCCTCGGCGAGCACGGAACAATGCACTTTGACCGGCGGCAGCGCGAGTTCTTCCGCAATCTCGGAGTTCTTGATCAGCCGGGCCTCGTCGAGCGTCTTGCCCTTCACCCATTCGGTCAGCAGCGAGCTGGAGGCAATCGCCGAGCCACAGCCGTAGGTCTTGAACTTCGCGTCTTCGATCACGCCCCGCTCATTGACCTGGATCTGCAGCCGCATCACGTCGCCACATGCCGGCGCACCGACCATGCCGGTACCGACGTTGTTCGCTTCTTTGTCGAGCACCCCGACGTTGCGCGGGTTCTCGTAGTGATCGACGACTTTTTCGCTGTAAGCCATGGCCTTTTCCTCTGTTTTCTTACGCGAACCGCCCGACCGTCTCCGATCGGGCGGCTCTCTACCTCTAGATCAAGATCAGTGGCGCATCGGGCGACGGGGACGATCCTCCCGCGGCTTGGCCTCGTTCACGCGAATCGCGCGACCGGACAACGGCTTTTCGTTCAGACCGTTGATCGCGGCTTCAGCCTGCGAGTTATCTGGCATCTCAACAAAGCCAAATCCTTTCGAGCGACCGGTATCGCGATCCATGATCACGTTCGCTCGGGACACTTCACCAAAAGCGGAAAAGGCCTCGCGAAGGTCGTCTTCTGTGACACTGTATGCCAGATTACCAACGTATATATTCATTGCAGAATGCTCTCAAGCGTGTGGCCCGTAGGACATGAAAATCCATCGCCAGCCGGGCCACGGCCTGGCGATCGACCAGCGGGCGCACCCGCACAGTTCTCCGTTACTGCCGACAGCTCGGCTGTCCGCACTCGGAGGCTACACCCTAATTGGCTTTTTACCAAGACGGGCAATCCCTTACGTTCAACAAACGGCGTCCGCGCCCGGCTCGGCCCAGGCATCGGACGAACGTCCAAATACTCTTTAATGGGCCACCCATTTGACGCTTGCCAGATCGATGCCGTCTTTATACATGTCCCAAAGCGGGCTCAGATCGCGCAATCGCTCCACCTGCCCGCGCACCTGCGAGAGCACGTAGTCGATCTCCTGCTCGGTGGTGAACCGACCCAGGGTGAAACGCAGCGAACTGTGCGCCAGCTCATCGGGCCGCCCGAGCGCACGCAATACATAACTCGGTTCGAGGCTGGACGAGGTGCAGGCCGAGCCAGACGACACCGCGACGTCCTTCAACGCCATCATCAGGCTCTCGCCCTCGACATAGTTGAAGCTGATGTTCAGGTTGCCCGCGATGCGCCGCTCCAGGTCACCGTTGACGTACACCTCTTCCATGTCTTTCAGACCGTCCAACAGGCGGTTGCGCAACATCAGGATCCGTTCGTTCTCGGCGGCCATCTCCTCGCGCGCGATGCGGAACGCCTCGCCCATACCGACGATCTGGTGGGTCGCCAAGGTACCGGAACGCAATCCGCGTTCATGACCGCCACCGTGCATCTGCGCCTCGAGGCGGATACGCGGCTTGCGGCGCACGTACAGTGCCCCTATGCCCTTGGGCCCATAGATCTTGTGGGCGCTGAAGCTCATCAGGTCCACCGGCAATGCGCTCAGGTCGATCGGCACCTTGCCCGGGCTCTGAGCGGCATCGACGTGGAAAATCACCTTGCGATCCCGGCAGATCCTGCCGATTGCCGCAATGTCCTGGATCACGCCGATCTCGTTGTTCACGTGCATCACCGAGGCCAGCACGGTATCCGGCCGGATCGCCGCCTCGAATGCCGCCAGATCGACCAGTCCGTCTGACATCACATCCAGATAGGTGACCTCGAATCCCTCGCGCTCCAGCTGGCGACAGGTGTCCAGCACCGCCTTGTGTTCGGTCTTGACGGTGATGATGTGGCGGCCCTGCTTCTGGTAGAAGTGCGCGGCCCCCTTGATCGCCAGGTTGTCGGATTCGGTCGCCCCGGAGGTCCAGATGATCTCTTTCGGGTCGGCCCCGACCAGCGCCGCGACGTTGGTACGCGCCTCATCCACCAGTTTTTCGGCCGCCCAGCCGAACGGATGCGAACGCGACGCCGCATTGCCGAAGGTGCCATCCATCGTCAGACAGTCGCACATCTTTTCCGCGACCCTGGGATCGACCGGGGTCGTGGCGGAATAATCTAGGTATATCGGAAGTTTCATCGCGCGCTCCGGCACTCAAATCGGGTTCAGCTTTGGCATTTTCTCAGATCAGGCGCCGGCCGATTCCACTTTCAGTTGTCGCAGGCTCACGGAACCCCCGTCCTTGCCATTCTCCTGGCGCTCCGCGACCTCCTGTACGCCACGCCGGTTCATCAGGTCCTGCAGACTGATCTGATTCAGATAGTCATAGATCCGGTTGCTCAGATCGTGCCACAGGTCGTGCGTCAGGCAGCGTTGGTTGTCGTGGCAATTGTGTGCCCCGCCGCAGCGCGTGGTGTCGACATTTTCGTCGACCGCCGCGATGACCTGGGCAACGAAGATCGCGCCGGCGTCGCGGCCGAGCGTGTACCCGCCCCCGGGACCGCGCACGCTGGAAACCAGGTTACGCTTGCGCAACCGGGCAAACAGCTGTTCGAGATACGAGAGCGAGATTCCCTGGCGCTGGGCGATGTCAGACAGTGTGATCGGCCCACCGCCGTGATGAATCGCCAGATCGAGCATCGCGGTGACCGCGTAACGGCCTTTGGTCGTCAACCTCACGAGCGTGAACTCCGCTGCCTTTGATGCCGCGGACTATACAATCTCGAGTAAATTAGTCAAGAATTACAAACCTGCGGCGAGGACGGAAATCACCCCTCTTTGCCGACCTCTTCGAGCTGCATCTTGCGCAACTCCTCGGCCGTGGAGATGATCTCGCAGGAATCCAGTTCGGGCAACGGTTCGTCGCCCGACTCGAATCCCATCTCGCGCAGCGCCTCGCACATACGCTGCATCCGGGTCTCCATCACATGCACGTGATCGAGCATGCAATTGATCGCATGCGCGACCGGGTCCGGGGCATCGGCGGTCGCACCGTAGGCATCGAACCCCATCTTGCTCGCGATGCGCTCGCGATGCTCTGTGTCTACCGACGATTCCTTGCGTTCGATCAGGCGACCGGGGACTCCTACCACGGTGCTGTTCGGCGGCACGTCGCGCAATACCACCGCGTTGGAACCGATGCGTGCCCCGCTACCGATCTCGATCGGACCCAGCACCTTGGCCCCCGCGCCCACAACGACATCGTCCGCCAGCGTCGGATGGCGTTTGCCCTTCTTCCAACTGGTCCCGCCAAGGGTGACGCCGTGATACAGGGTGCAGTCATCACCGATCACCGCGGTCTCGCCGATCACCACGCCCATGCCATGGTCGATGAAGAAGCGCCGCCCGATCAATGCACCGGGGTGAATCTCGATGCCGGTCAGCCAACGCCCGAGATGCGACACCATGCGCGCCAGCCACTTGGCGTCCGCCAGCCACAGCCAGTGCGCGAAGCGGTGCATCATCACCGCGTGCAATCCCGGATAGGCGGTCAGGATCTCCAGCGTGCTGCGCGCCGCCGGGTCGCGGTCGAATACCACACGCACGTCTTCCCGGAGTCTCTCGAACATGGATGCATTGCCGCCTGCCGCCAAACGGGCTTCACTGTACTCAATTACCAGGACGCACACTAGCGCGCCGCCGGGCGCCGGATCAGCCGCCGGCGCCGCGTCGCATCGACTTTCGGCCCTGCGCCGCACTCAGGATGCCACGCAGGATATTGACCTCATCGCTCTCCGGCGCAGCGCGGTGGAACAGCCGGCGCAGCCGCCGCAACAGCTTTTCCGAGCGGCGTTCGTCGATGAACCCGATATCTGCCAGCGCCTGTTCGAGGTGGGCGAACAATCCTTCCATCTCGGCGATGCTCGCGACCTCGCCGGCCGCCTCGTCCGGACGCCGCTCAGCGGCCTGCGACGCCAGCATGACCTCGTAACTGATCACCTGTACCGCCATCGCGACGTTCAGCGAGCTGTACGCCGGGTTGGTCGGGATCTGTACCAGGTGGGTACACAGGTCGAGCTCCTGATTGCTCAGCCCGGCGCTCTCACGTCCGAACACCAGCGCGACGGGAGCGCTGCGCGATTCTGCAACCGCCAGTGCAGCCGCCTCGCGTGGCGCCAGCTGCGGCCACCGAACGCTGCGCAGCCGCGCGCTCGCGCCGATCACAGTCCGGCAGTCGGCAACCGCCTCGGCCAGGCTTCCGGTCACGACTGCCGCCCGCAGCAGATCGTCGGCCCCGGAGGCGCGTGCAAACGCCGCGTCGCTCGGAAAGTCCTTGGGCTGCACCAGCACGAGCTCCGATAGACACATGTTTTTCATCGCGCGGGCGGCAGCGCCAATGTTGCCCGGGTGCGAGGTGGCCACCATGACGATACGGATGCCGGATTTCATCGCGCCAGCTTAGCAAATCCCCATCCCGGCGGCGGTTCGCCTTTCCGCCCGGGTGCATTTCCCGTATCCTCGCGCGCCATGAATCCCAGCACCACCATCGCGGTACGCGCAGCCCGCCAGGCGGGCAGCGTCATCATGCGTTCGTTCAGCCGACTCGACACCCTGACGGTGTCCGAGAAGCAGGCCAACGACTACGTCAGCGAGATCGACCGCAACGCCGAGCAGGCGATCATCGAGACCATTCGCAAGGCGTACCCGGCGCACGCGATCCTCGCCGAGGAAAGCGGCCAGCATGGCAAGGACGAATTCGAATGGGTGATAGATCCACTCGACGGGACGACCAACTACCTGCACGGCTTCCCCCAGTTCGCGGTCTCGATCGCGCTGCTGCATCGTGGCCGGCTGGAGAGCGGCGTGGTCTACGATCCGCTGCGCGACGAGATGTTCACCGCGGTGCGCGGCGGCGGCGCGCTGTTGAATGACCGGCGCCTGCGGGTCACCGAGCAGAAGGGTCTGAAAGGCGCACTGGTCGGCACCGGCATACCTTTTCGCGACCAGCGCTACATGGACGCCTATCTCGGTATGCTGAAAGATTTCGCCCGCGAGACGGCCGGCGTCCGGCGACCGGGCTCGGCGGCGCTGGATTTCGCCTACGTCGCTGCCGGCCGACTCGATGGCTTCTGGGAACTCGGCCTGTCGAAATGGGACTTCGCGGCCGGCGCGCTGCTGGTACAGGAGGCTGGTGGCGTGGTCAGCGACATCCGCGGCGGCAGCCAGCATCTCGACAGCGGAAACGTGGTCACCGCCGGGGTGCGCCTGCACCGCGCGATGGTCGATGTGATCCGCCCGCACCTCCCGGACGAGTTGCGCGCCTAACCCCCTCCCCGCGCAATGACCGCGCAGATCTCAAGGACGAATGTCCGGCGCCGCACGACCGCTAGGCGAATACCTGTCCTGGACCTAGAATAAGCGACAAAAAGGACGAGGGGGAATGAGGGGATGCAGACCCAGCGGATCTTGACCTCGGTGCTGATGCCGCCAGTCGGTGCCTGCCGCTATGGCTGTGGCAGCAACTGCGCGGCACCGGTGACCGTGTTCTGGTTGTTCGGTCTGGTCAGCGTGGTCTACGGCTTTCTCGGCGGCCCGACCGCCGAACCCGGGATCAGCTGGTACACCGTCGGCCTGGGGGCGCTGATGTGGGCGGTTTCCGTGATCTGGACGCTGCTCACTTTCCACGGTGGCACGCAGCAGGAAGGTTGCGTCGCGAGCTGGCCGACACGGACAACGCCCCCGTCCGAAACCGAGACCGAATCCTTCGACCCGGCCAACAAGTCCCATTGACGGGCTGTATCCGGGTGGCGAGGCGACCGGACACGAGCGTGCGCCGGGCCGCAGCCTTCCGGACGGACCTCAGGAGTCGATGAACCCTTCTTTCAGCAGGTAGAGATAGATCTCCTGCGCCGCCTCCATCGGGCTGACATCGGCGGTGTCGATCACCAGCTCGGCACGTTCCGGGACTTCGTAGGGATCACTGATGCCGGTGAACTCCGGGATCAAGCCCTTGCGCGCCTTGGCGTACAACCCCTTGCGGTCGCGCGCTTCGCACACCTCGAGCGGCGTGGCGACGTGGACTTCGATGAAGGCGCCACGTTCCTCGACCATCTCACGCACCGCGCGACGTGTCTCGGTATAGGGGGCGATCGGCGCACAGATCGCGATGCCGCCGTTCTTCGTGATCTCGCTCGCCACATAACCGATACGGCGGATGTTCAGATCGCGATGGGCCTTCGAAAAGCCCAGCTCACTGGAGAGGTTCTGGCGCACGATGTCACCATCGAGCAATGTGGCCGGTCGCCGACCTCCCTCGACCAGCTTGCCGTAGACGATCTTCGCGAGCGTCGATTTGCCGGATCCGGAAAGGCCGGTGAAGAACAACGTGAACCCCTGGCGATTGCGCGGCGGATAGACGTTGCGCAGTTCACCGACGACCTCGGGAAAACTGAACCATTCGGGCGGCGTCTCACCGATCGCCAGGTCGCACTTGAGCTGCGCATCGGTGTACTCGATCCCCTCGAGTCCCTGCGCGGCGATCTCCGACACCCCCATGAAGCGTTGTCTGGACGGCACGTATTGCTGGGCCTCCACGTGCACTATCCCAATGCCGAGGCGGTTCGCGTGCGCGTCGATCAGTTCACGAGACGCCGCCGCATCGTAGAACCGCGGCTCTTCCCCCGGCGGGGTCGGCGGGCCGGCATGTTTGGGGCCGACGATCATGTGCGAACAGCCGTAGTTCTGGTGCACGATCGCGTGCCACAGCGCCTCGCGTGGTCCCGCCATGCGCATCGCCAGCGGCAACAGCGACAGCATCGCGAGGTTATGCGGAAAATGGCGCCGGATCGCCTGATAACAGTGCACCCGCGCGTAGTAATGCAGGTCGCCCGGCTTGGTCATGCCGACGGTCGGGTGCAACAGAATATGCGCCTGCAGATCCTTGGCAACGCGCAGGGTGATGTCGCGCTGCAGGCGATGCATCGGCTTGCTGGTCTGAAACGCGACGACGCGACGCCAGCCCGACTTGCTGAACAGGCCCCGCATCTCGTCCGGCGTGTCCCAATGATTCTCGAAGTCATGATGCAACGGCGCCTGTACGCCCTCGATGCGGCCTCCGATGTACACCGGATTCACGTTCGACAACAGATAACGCACGCCGGGATGCGAGGTATCGCCGGTGTCGTACACCCGTTCGGCCTCGCGCTGCCGGTCCGGCCGCCAGATGTCCTCCACGGTCATCACCGCGGGCATGAACCCCTCGTTGTCGCGCAAGGCTATCCGGTCACCAACGGACAGTTTCTCGGCAAACGCCTCGCTGACGTCCAGCACGATCGGCACCGGCCAGAGCGTACCGTCGGGCAGACTGAGACTTTCGACCACGGCATCGTAGGTCGCCCGGGTCATGAATCCGTCGAGCGGCGAGAAGGCGCCACTGATCAACAACTCGAGATCGCAGACCTGGCGTTGAGACAGCGTGATCGAGGGAAAACCACCCGATGCCCGCCTGATGTCCTCCGCAGCTTCCTCTTCGACCAGAAGATTGACCAACCCGCCACCGCCATGTGGTTGCACCCTGAACGTCATGATCCTGTCTCGCTGTCAACTTGTACGTATTGCCCCGGCGATCTATCGGCCGCCGACACGGGAAATGCAGTCCACCGACGACCGCTGTGGGATCGTCAAAGGATCCCGTCGGTACGTCAGCTCTTTGCGGTGAGCTTTCCGACGACCTCCTGGAGCATGTTGGCCGCCTCGGCGGCGACCACCTTCGGCTCTTCCGTCAGGGTCATGTCAAGCATCGCCGACGGTTGCATGAAACTCACGACCGTCGTTCGTTCATCGACCGCGCGTACCACGACATTGCACGGCAACAACACCCCGGCATTGGGCTCGGCGCTGATGACGCGGTCGGCCAACCCGGGATTGCAGGTGCCCAGGATGCGGTAACCGGGGATCTCCTTGCCCAGTTTGCTGAGGAGGATCGCGCGAACGTCGACATCGCTTACGATACCGAAACCGACTGCCGCCAAGGCTGCGCTCACGTCGGCGACCGCCTGGTCGAACGGCGTCGTCAGTGTCACATTGAATTCATACATGATCGAGACTACTCAATGAAGTGGATTCCCAGATGGGCCCGAACCGGGCACTCTAAAGATGCCCTGCGGGCGGCGCAACACGCGCTGCCCGGAAAGCGAACCGGTGGTTCGCCGGACTGCTGCGACTTGGCAATCCCGGTGACCGCACGCCGCGACTTTCGATACCACGTCATCACGCAACACCGCTGAGCTGGCCAATATGTGTGGATTTTCCGGCATCATCTCCCACCGCCCCACCGCATCGGCCATCGAAAGCGGCGTTCAGGCGTTTCGCCGGGCGGCGCAACGCGTGGCGCATCGCGGCGACACCGAGCACCGCGAACTGTTTCTGGAGCATCTGTGGTTGAGCCACTTCCGGCTCGCGTTCCAGGACGTCGCGGCGGGACAACAGCCGATGTACAGTGCCGACCGGCGACACCTGATCGTGTTCAACGGCGAGGTCTACAACCACCTCACACTGCGCGACGCGATCACCGATCGCACCGGTGTCGCATTCCGCACCCGCAGCGATACCGAGACCCTGCTCGAAGGCTGGAAGGCGTTCGGTGAGGCGTTCTTCGAGCGACTCGAGGGCGAATACGCGCTGGTGATCGCCGCGGTCGACGGCGGTGAACTGGTCGCGCATCGCGACCGGTTCGGCGTAAAGCCCCTGTTCGTCCGTTGCCCGGGTGTCGATACCTCGGCGTTCAGCGGCTACCAGCCCAGCTATGACTTCAGTTGCCCAAGCATCGAGTTCTCGAGCGAAATCAAGGGTCTCACCAGCGCGAAACGCTGGAATCGCACGGGCCTGCTGCGCCAGTTCGTCGGTTTGTACGAACCGATCCGGACACCGTTCGAACACGTACTACAGGTACCTCCCGGCGGGACCCTGGTCGGCCGCCGGCACGATGCGACGTTGCGCTGCGAGCTGCGTACCTTTACGGCGCCGATCCGACAACGGGCGACCGGCCGGGTCACCGACGGCGAGGCCGCATTCGTCGAGGCACTGCACGGCGCGGTAGCCGAACGGCTGCTCAGCGATGTCGAACTCGGTGTCTATCTCAGCGGCGGCGTCGACTCGAAGACGATTGCGTTCGAACTGAGTCGCCTGGTGGACCGGCAACGGGCGATGAAATCGTTCACGGTCGGATTCGCGCACTCCGGTTACGACGAGACCGAAGAGGCCGCGCGCTTCGCCCGACACCTCGGCTTCGACCACCACGTGGTCCGGATCGACGACGAGGCGCTGAACTATTCCTACCCGCTCGCGGTGTACAACAGCGAACTGGTCCAACCGTATACCAACGGCGCCGCGAAATGGTGGCTGAGCCTGTTTACGAGGCAGTTCGTGCACGGGGTGTTGACCGGCGATGGCGCGGACGAACTGCTGTGCGGTTACCCCAGTTACCGCTATAGCAACTGGTGGAAATCGGTGATCCACGGCCGCGGTGAGGCAAATACGATCCGCGAGACCATGGCCCTGCTGGACCGACGACCCCTGGGCTCGCTGGCGCGTGACCGCCTGTACACCGCGCGGTTCTCGGCCCATGCCGACAATCCCTGGCTCGCGGGAGCAAGCGCCGCCGGGACCGGCCGCGATTTTGTCGACAGCCTGCAACTGCTCGGCATCCCCCATCCGTTGTTCGGACAGATCCAGGCGATCGCCGCCGCGTTGCTCGGCCAGCCTGCCGCGGATGAATGGCTGAGGACACAGGCGGCCTCGGTGCAGAGCTGGTTCTACGCCGGGCTGGCGTCACCCGGCGAAGGCTCGACCAATCCGCGCGACGCACTGCTCCTGTGGCAGAACTACTTTGCCAAGACCCACCTGCCGGTGCTGGTGCTGAACTGGGTCGGCGACCGCATGGAGATGGCCAACACGCTCGAGGGGCGTACCCCCTTCCTGGCAAACGGCGTGCGCCGGATGGTCTCCGACCTGCCGGACCGGATGCTGATCAGCGGTCTGCGCGACAAGGTGGTGTTGCGTCGTGCCTATGGCGCCTTGATGCCCGCCGATTTCGTGCGCACACCGAAGAAGCAGTTCAATGCACCGTTTCTCGATGCCGCGTCCCTGATACGACGATTCGATACCGACGGGATCTTCGATCGGACCGGGCTCGGACACGGTGTCTCGCTGGCGCAGCTTCAGTCGTCGACACGTGCCGCGGAGCGGGACGACCCCTTTCTCGCGACCCACCTGCGATCCGCACAGCAGACCGCGGTCGCCATGAGCATCGTCGATGCGACGATCGTCGACGAACAACCCCTGCCGCGCGACGACGCACTGGAGCACCGCTACCTCGGCGGCCACGGATAAGGGCACCTCGAACAACCGGCTCCCCCGCGCGGCGCCAAGGAAGCACCGCGATTTTCGATTGCGACAGTCGATCGAAGCGGCAGAAAGCCGGGGATCGTGATCTCGGATCTCCGCAGAGCGAAATGCCAAGGGTGGCATCGTTCCAGATCCCCGGGGTCGGATCCAGACCACTCGATCCGTGCGATCAAGAAAGGTGCGGAACGGCCGCCAATAGGACTATCCGCTAACGGCTCGAGAACAGCGTCCGACGGAATTCCAGACAACGTCGGCGGGCAGCGCAAGGACCCGCTGCGCTCGGCACACCGGCAGAAACCGTTGAATTGCAACATTAGCGATGATCCTTCCGCATCACCCACGCACCGCTTCAAAGGTCTGAGCAACAGCGAAAGGGACCGGAAGACGCCACTGTGAGCGAAGACAGCCGTATCGAAATCGGGTTGCGGACACGCATTCTGCTGATCGCTCTTGCGATGCTGCTGGTTGCCACCTCGGGGGCCATCGTAACCGCCGGATACCTGATCAACGAACGCCTGATACAGGCCCAGCAGTCGCGTGCCGAGGCCATCGCGCGAGGTCTCAACAGCCAGTTGCAGCGCCTGTTCGCCCTGGGCATCGCACTCGACCAGTTGCAGGGCTTCGAAGACCAGTGTCGCGAAGCGGTCGAGCACAACGAAGGGCTGTCCCAAGCCATGGTGATCGCACCCGACGGTCGCATCCTGTTCCACAACGATCCCTCCAACCCGCGCGGGACCGGGGTCGACGGCGTCATCGACAACGCGATCTCGACCGGCGAACGGTTCTTGCGGCACTTCGACTCGGGCAATTTCTTTGTACTCCAGCCCGTGAGCGAACCTAACGGAGCACATGTCGGCACCATCGCCGTCGGATTTCCCTTCAGCCTGGTCGAGCAGGAACGCAATCACGTGATGATTGCCACGCTGTTGGTGTCCATCGTGGCGATCGGGGTTGGAATGCTGTTGCTGTTGTTCACCCTTTCACGCTACGTGATCGGCCCGATCACCAGCATCGTGACGGCGACTGAACGACTGCGCGCGACCGGCGACGCACCACCGGGGCAACGCCTGCCCGCCAGCGACCTGTATGAATTCAGCGTGATGGCGAATGGCATCAACCGGCTACTGGACCGGGTCGAAGAGCATGAGCGCGCGCTTCACCAGGCAAAAGACGTGGCGGTAGCGGCAAACCGTGCGAAAACCGCTTTTCTTGCCAATATGAGCCACGAGTTGCGCACACCGATGAACGCCATCATGGGCTTCACCGAGCTGTCGTTGAGGTCGTCGGAGGAGCCACGCACCCGAGACTACCTGGAGAAGATGCGCACCGCCGAGCGCAACCTGCTCGCGATCATCGCCGATGTACTGGATCTTTCCCGTATCGAGGCCGAACGCCTGACCATCGAATGCAAGCCATTCAATGTCGGGCAGCTCGTGGACAAACAGATCCGGTTGATCGAACACGCGGCCGAGGACAAAAACCTCACCCTGGAGACCGAGATCGCCGGGGACCTGGACGACCTCGTGGTCACCGGCGATCCACAGCGTCTGGGCCAGGTGCTGTTGAACCTCATGAGCAACGCGGTCAAGTTCACGCACGAAGGACGTGTCACCGTGCGCGCCCGTGTAACGGATCGACACGACGACACGGTGACGCTGCGCGTCGAGGTACAGGACACAGGCATCGGTATCGCCACCATCGACCAGGCGAGACTGTTTCAACCGTTCGAACAGGTGGACAATTCACGGACGCGCAACTACGGCGGTACCGGTATCGGTCTGGCAATCAGCAAGCGCATCGTCGAAATGATGAACGGGCGAATCGGCGTGAGGAGCCAGCCGGGCAAAGGCAGCACTTTCTGGTTCGTCCTGTCGCTGCCACTGGCCGAGTCCGCATCGACCAGGATCGAGACTGCCGAGCCCGAGACACCTGACAATGCGCAGCTGCACGATCTGTGCGCCGGGATGCGCATATTGGTCGTCGAGGACGATGCGGTGAACCAGCTGGTGATCAGCGATCTGCTGGACGCCGTCGGCCTGACCGCCGAGATTGCCGGAGACGGCCAGCAGGCGCTCGAACTGGTCGATCCGGAACGCCATGCCCTCGTGCTGATGGACGTGCATATGCCGAACATGGACGGCGTGACCGCCGTCAAGGAGATGCGCAAGCAACATCGCCTGCTGCACCTGCCGATCCTTGCCGTCACGGCAAACGCATTCGACGAGAATCGCGAGCGCTGTCTCAGCGCAGGCATGAATGACTTCATCGAAAAGCCGGTCGAGGCCGACGAGTTCTACGCCACCCTCGGCATGTGGCTGAAATGCCGCGAAGCGCCCGATTGACGCCAACCGCTCCATGACTCACCTTGCCCATATGATCGGCGTGCGACAATGCACGCAAGGAAATCGGGCGGATCGGAGGGCGTGATGCATATCCACACGAAACACTATCGACCGAGGATACTTCTCTGGCTGCTGTTGGCCGCCGCCGTTCCGCGCAGTATCGCGTTAGCCGGGCCGGCCGGAGAGGGAAAGGAACTGCGGTTTCTGGGCCTCGTCACCCATGTGCCGAAGGTCTGGAATCAGGCCGCCCCCTCCTCATCCATGCGACTCGCGCAGTTTGCGACCCAGGATGAAGCCGGCAAACAAACCGCCGAGCTGATCTTCTATTATTTTGGGCCGGGACAGGGCGGCAGCGCCGAAGCCAACATCGCCCGTTGGCGATCGCAGTTCCACCGTGCCGATGGGACCCTGCCCGAACCGCGGATCTCGAAACTGTCGCCTTCAGGTCTGCCGATCACGCGGGTCCGCCTGCAGGGCAGCTATG
The DNA here is from genome assembly GCA_024235395.1 of Chromatiaceae bacterium. NCBI lineage: Bacteria > Pseudomonadati > Pseudomonadota > Gammaproteobacteria > Chromatiales > Chromatiaceae > Chromatiaceae bacterium. The sequence goes on along the minus strand of JACKMK010000002.1, from coordinate 986,671 downwards.
CGCGCGGGATCGGCGCCGGTCCGGGCGGTACCGGCAAACCCGACCAGACGTTGGTGGCTGCGCTGTTGCAGACGCACAAGGGACTGGTCACGATCCAACTGCATGGCGATACCGTGTTGGTCGACACCCTGGAAGCGGGTTTCGACGCAATGCTCGACGCGATCAAGCCACTGGACGGCGACTGACGCAGCACTCAACGCTGAGCGCAGTCGGCAGCACCAGGCCGCCCATGGTGCTCGGCACCGCGACAGTGGCCAGGATCAGGCGTCCTTCCCTTCGGCACCGTGCCGCAACATGTTGTCGAATGCGCGCTCGAGCGACTCGGTAAACCCTTGCAGGTCCGTGAACGGTGCGTCATCGAGGCGCTCTTCGAGCTGCGCACGCACGGCGGCGAGACGCGGCATATCCGCGGACAACGCTTTCGCCAGGCCCAGGTAGTCGCCGAGGTCGCTGGTGATCAACGCATCCAGACCAAGCTGCCTCAGCACGCTGCCGGCGGTGCGCGTCACGTAACTGTCGCCGGAGCAGGTCAACAACGGGCAGCCCGCGATCAGTGCGTGAAGCGCCGTGGTCCCGGCACTGCAGGGATAGGTGTCGAGGCAGAGATGCGCATGTGCGTACCTTCCCAGCGTGGACGGCAGATCGGTGACCGCGGAGAACCGCAGGCGTTGTGGATCGATCCCGCGTTGCCTTGCCGCGTCGCACAGTCGCGCACTGCTGTCCCTGCTACGCTCCTCGAGCCACAGCACACTGCCCGGCATCACGTCCAGCAGTTGCATCCAGATGTCGAAGATTTGGCGACTGATCTTGCGTGCATCGTCGAAACAGCAGAACACGAAGGCATCGTCGGGCAGGTCGCACGCCTCGCGCGCGACCACCGCCGGCTGCGGCACGTCGGCAACGAACAACCCGCGCGGCATTCGCAGCAACCGTTCCGTGTAGAGCGGCGCTGCCTCCTCGGGCACCAGGTAGTCGTCGACGACCAGGTAGTCCTCGAAGTCCGCTCCCAGGGTGCCACGGTAACCGAACAGACCGATCTGCAACGGCGCCACGCGCGGTGCGAGGATCTCCGGACGCGCATCCCTTCCATAGCCGCCCAGATCGACCAAGACCTGCACACCGCGGGCGCGTATCTCGCGCACCGCCGCCGCTGGCGAATGAAACCGGATATCGACGACCTCGTCGGCCGCGCGCCTGATGCGTCGCTGGACCTCGCCTTTATCGGCCGGTCCGCAGTTGAATACCGCAACCCGAAACTGGTTGCGATCATGCCGTTCGATCAGCGCAGCCGCCGCCCTGCCCACGGCATCGTCCGATAGACCGCTCGACAGATACCCGATCCTGATCGGACGCATGCTGAACACCGATGCCGGCGGTCGCGCCTGTTCGACACGCAGTGATTCGGCAAAGCGGGTGGCGATCTGCCGCTGCTGCACGGCAGGCAGGCCGAGCGACACGGCCGCGAGCGGTGGCACGATGAACGCAGAAGGCCCGGTCGCGAGCTGCGCCTGCATCTGTTCCACGCCATCCCAGTCACACAGGCGCTGCCGGGTCAGCAGCAGGCTCAGCCAGTAGTCGGCAGAATCGGGTTGCAACTCGAGCGCATGTCGATATCCAGCGGCCGCTGCTTCGAGGTTTCCAGACCTTTCCTCCGCACGGGCGGCACCGTAGTGCGCCGATGCCAGTTCCGGACTCCCACTGACCGCCTGTTGATATGCCGCCCCGGCGTCGACCAGGCGACCTTCATCGAGCAGCAGGTCGCCGAGTCGTTCGTAGTTCGATGCCGACCGGGGATCCAGACGCACCGCCTCCTGCAGGACGCCGATCGCCTCGCCGCCCCGACCCAGGCGCTGTAGCGCGATCGCCAGTGCCTGCCGCGTCTCTGAATCGTTCGCGCGTTGCTTCAGTGCGCGCCTGAGCGCCATCATCGCGTCGCCGGCCTGCCCCCGCTCGAGGAACACCAGGCCCAGTCGCGCCCAGGCATCGGCACTGTCGGTTTCGATCGAAACCGCCTCCCGATACGCAGAGATCGCCTCGTCGCTGTGACCGGTTCGGCGCATGGCATCGCCGAGCCGCACCCAGGGTGCCGCCACACCCGGCTGTGCGTCTATGACGACCTGAAACGCACGCTCCGCGGCAGCGACGTCACCCGCCGTCGCGTACATGTCTCCGAGAAGAAAGTGCACTGTGTGCGCGTCACCGTCGAGCGCGAGCGCGCGTTTCAGATACCCAATCACGGTATCCGCCTCGCCTGGCTCGGCAATGCCGCAGAGCAACTGCAGCGCCTCGATATGATCGGCCTGTTTACCCAGGATGTCGCCGCAGATGCGCGCCGCAGACGGGCGATCTCCCAGTTGTATGGCGCGACGGGCCTGTTCGATATCGGTTTCACCGGACATGCGCGGATACCTTTGTTGGGCGGCCCCAGTATAGGCACCTTATCCCGCATGTAAATTGGGGTTTTGACGGCCGATGTCATCGCCTAGCCAGCGGCCGATCGCCGAACCCGACACGGCGGCGCGCATGCCTTCCCATTCACGGCGCTACTCTCGCCGCAGTGCCTCGAGCGTGGCGTGGTCGTAAGGATCGCCGCCGTTGGAAAGGATCTGCAGCCAGGCCTCACGCTGCGCGACCATGCCGGCCATCGCGGGTTCGTCGCGCAGCGCGGCGACGAACGCGGTCAGATCCTCGGCGGCACCCAGCCGGTCCCCCGAACGTGCGCGCACAAGCGCGCGGCTGTCACGGTGGAACGCGCGCTGCTCGGTCGAGAGGTCGACCGCACAATCACACGCCGGCAGCACGGTCTCGGCAAAGCCATCGAGCCCGCCCAACCAGCACACGCCGTTGCAGGCCGCTGCATCGCCGGCGTCGATCGCCCATCTCGCCGCACGGCGATAGGCATCGTGTGCCGCGTCACGATCGCCGGCCTTTGCCAACGCGGCCGCATGCTGCATGGCATCGGCGAGATCGATTGGCAGATCCGGACAGGTACGACGATAGCTCAGGCCACTCATGTAACGTATCCATTCCGCCTGAGTCAGGTTGCGCGTCGCCCTGGTGCAGGCCTCGGCGAGCAGTGCCTCTGGCTGCCACAGCCAGCGTTGTACCCGGTGTTGCGCAGAAAAAAGTTCGCCGGTTGCTGTCACCACGGTCTCTCCGTCGCCGCTGAAGGCGACCTGGTAGACGGAGGCGTCGTGCGCGATGCTTCCAAGCACCTCGCCGCGGATACGGTCCCAGATCACCAGGTCGTGCTGATCGGCGATCGCCAGGTAGCCGTCATCGTGGCTGAACGCGACCAACGAGGCTGCATGGGGAATGCGCTCCGCCAGCTGTCCATCGAGTGTCCTGTAGACCCGAACGTCGTCGACACCGGCGACTGCCAACAGCTGAGCGTCGTGGCTGAATGCCAGGGACGAGACGTCGCCGCCCAAAGCGAGCGCCTGTCGCAGTCGGCCTGTCGCCACCTCCCACACGCGCACCGCGGCGTCCTGCCCGGCAGTCGCCAGCAATCGACTGTCGGCGCTGAAGACTGCATGCACGATCCCGGCCTCGTGGCGAACGGTCACCGCCTGCGACGGGGCCGACGGATCGACGATATTCAGCTGTTCCAGGGTCTCACCGGTGAATGCCCAGTGCCTACCGTCCGGGGCCGGTATCGCGAGGCCGTTGACGTCACCCCGCGGCGCCTGCGCGATGGGTGTACCGCTGCTCGCATCCCACAGCCTTGCGATGCCATCGGCGTGGGTGGTCGCCAGGCGTCCCCCGTCGATGGCGACCCGCAGGACAGCGACCTCGTCGCCGGTTGCGACGCGCGCACGCGCCTGATCGCCGCCGATCGGCCACAGCTCGATGCTGCCCGCGGGGCCGTATCCGGCGAGGTAGCTGCCGTCCGGGCTCAAGGTCACGGCGCGGTTCGACCAGTTGCTTGCGAGACCGAACCGAGCGGCCGAGTCGGCGACCTCCCAGACGCTCAGATCGCCCTGCGCGCCGGCTACCGCCACGTGGTGTGCGTCGGGTGAGAAGGCGACGGCGAGCACCGAACCCGGCCAACCGATGCGTGCGATCTCACGCTGCAACATGGGCTCGACGACGCGGGCGGTGCGGTCACCACTGCCGACGACGAAGGTCCGTCCGCTCGGGCTGACCGCAAGGTCGAGCAGCGGCGCCGCGAATGCGACGCGCGCGTACTCCTGCCCCGAGTGCGGATCCCATGCCTTTGCCGAGTTGACCGCGGAGGTCAGCAGGAGTCCGGAGGCACTGATGGATGCCACGTAGCGCCCGTCGGGACTGAACGCCACCTGCTGGACACCGTCCTCGTGCTGCACGCTCGCCAGCGCCTCGCCACTGAGCAGGTCATGGGTCGTCGCACTGCGGTCTGCGCTGGCCACCGCGATCAGGCGTGAATCGGGCGAAAAACTCACGTCGTTGATGCCCTGCCCGTCTTTCAGGCGCAGCCGCTCGCTTCCCTGTGCGATGTCCCATACCAGGACGCCACCGGGACGTTCCCGGGCCAGCCGGTCGCGTTGTGCGGCACCGGCACCCTGGCCCAGCCTGAGCCTGTCGGCCCACAACTCGATGGCACTGCCGCTGCCGATCGCGAGATAGCGACCGTCGTCACTGAACGTGACCGCAGTCACCCAACGGACCATCTCGAAGGTCCGCTCCAGGGTTCCGTCATCGAGGTTCCACAGGCGTGCCTTTTTGTCATGGCTCGCGGTCGCGAGATAGTACCCATCCGGGCTGAAGGCGAGATCGACGACGTCACCGTCGTGCGGCAGGACGAACAAACGCCGGCCGCTCGCCGTGTCCCAGACCGCTGCGGTGTCGTCCTCGCTGGCACTGGCGATCAGCTTTCCGTCCGGACTGAAAATCGCCAGATTGACCCGCCCTGCGTGCTGCAGGCGCTGCACCGCGCGCGATGCCCGCCAGTCCCAGACGCCGACCGTGTGGTCGTCGCTCGCACTCAACAGCAACCGCCCGGCCGGATCGAATCGCAACCGATTGATCGACGCGGGGTGGCCGAGACCGCCGACCACCCGGCGCGGCATCAGCGCGACCGCGGCATGCAGGGCCTGGTAGGCCTGGCGCGATGGCACGGCGTTGAACGACTCGACCGCGAGCAACGCGACCTGTTCGGTCCGGTCGGGTTCAGACCCGGCCAGCCTCTGTGCCTCGGCGGCCCACTGCCCGGCCAGCGCCGCGCGGGTCTGTGCCTCGGCCAGTCGCCACTGCCAGGCCAACAGCCCTGCCAGCAACGCGGTGACCACCAGTGCGCCACTGACCGCGAGCAACGCACGCCGACGCCGACGCTCCCGCGCGCGCCGATCGCTGTCCCGCTTCGCCAGGCTACGTTCGATGAAACGCCGCTCGCCGGCACCCAGCTCCACGGCCTGCTCGGTCTGCCAGCGCTCTGCTTCCAACAACGCCGAGCCATGCAGCAGCGACGCCGGATCCTGGTCGAGGCGCTGCCATTCGGACATCACCAGGCGCAGGCGTTCGCGCCATTGCAGGAAGGCCCGGTCGGCATCCACCCAGGTCCGCAACCGCGACCAGTACAGCGGCAGCGTGTCGTGTGCGATATCGGCCATTGCGCCACCGGCATCGGCACGAATCACCACCAACCGTTCATCCGCCAGGCGTTGCAGCACGCCTTCGGCGCGCGCCGGATCGGCAAACCGGTTCAACAGTTCCACCTTGGCGATCGGGCGCGCCGCCACGGCGCCGCGTTGCTCGCCGACCCACACCAGACCGGTCAACAGGCGCCGCGCAATCCCGGCATCGGCATCCGAAAGCGCGTCGATCACACCGTCCGCGTGGTAGCGCAAGGCGCCGGAGACACCACCGATCTCGCGATAGGCATCCCAGGTCAACCAGCGCCCACGGCGGCGGCGCCACAACAACTCCAGCGTGTGTTGCAGCAGGGGCAACGCCACCTCGCCGTCACCCAGAGCGTCCATCGCCAGCTGCGCCGCCAGCCCTTTCTCGAACACCGCACCGACCTGCGCCGCCGGCGCCTCGATCACCTCAATCACGGCCTCCGCCGGCAGCGGCTTGATGTAGAGCTGGTGTGCGACGACCCGATCGGCCAGGTCGCGCAGGGCGCCCAACTCGCCGTAGAAATCGGCGCGCATCGTCACGACCACGCGACCGCGCGAGGTCGCCGACAGGATCGCGGAGGCGAACGCGGCACGCTGCTGCGGATCGGCGCAGAGGCCGAACAGCTCTTCGAGCCGGTCGACGACCAGGACCAGTGGCCTCGCGGGGTCGAACAGCGCGTTCAGCAGCCCCGCAAATGCACCCGGGTCGGCCGCGAGCGTCTCGGTGATCTGCGCGAGGCGTCCGACAGGATCGTCGGTCGACTGGACACGCAACAATGCCGCTGCGAGCGCCTCGAGCGGTCGACTGCCGGGGCGCAACAGCATCTGGATCCGACCGTCGTCGGGCCCGCGGCCGTTCGAATCGAGCCTCGGCAGCACGCCGGCCTGCACCAACGATGTCTTGCCACAGCCGGAGGGTCCGATGACCGCCACGAAAGGTGCGTGCCGCAGTTGCCGCAGGAGTTGCTCGATCACATCGCCGCGGCCAAAGAAAAGATGCGCGTCGGCCGTGGTGAACGCCGCGAGCCCGCGGTAGGGCGCGGGATCATCGGGCAGATCGGCCGTGAACTCCTGGCGCGTCGCCAACCCCTTCAGGGCGGCGACCAGTCGGTCGAAGGTTTCCTGCTCGTCGAGACCTCCGGCAAACCGAATCCAGGTGTCGACGCTTGCCCAGCTGGCCCGCGGCGGCTCGGCACCCGGTAGAAACACATGGATGAGTCTGAAGTCCGGGTTGGCGTCGCGGATCACATACGCGAGATCACGTTCCTGCAGCTGCACCGGGCCGAGGCCGTGCGGTCCCCAGATGATCACGGCCGCGGCGGCGTCATTCAGCGCCTGCTCTATCTCCCGGCGCCAGGATTCCCCGGGGCTCAGCGCGTTGCGGTCGATCCAGACCCGCAACCCGGCCTCGCGCACCAATCGTTCGGCCAGCAGCTCCACGGCCGCGCTGTCACGGCGGTTGTAGCTCAGGAATGCGTCATATGCGGGATCCATGACCTGGAGCGCCATCCCAATGGCTGCGGAATTAGGTACACAGTAGCCAGGAATCGGGCAAACACAAAACACGCGACGGCTACCGTATGGCGAGCTTTTCACCGCCGGTGTACATGGATAGTTGCGCGGGTCGGCGGTGTCGCTTTTCTTTACGAAGCACCGTGAATCTAACGCCGGTTATCCCCTAGACCAATGTTTTAAAAGCACTATTGAGCCTCGGCACAAAAATTGCTGCGATCTTTACAGCGGTCGACACGACTTTCCAGCAGACCCGGCGAATCGGAACGCAATGAGCCAACCCAAACTCTCAGTACAACCCTGCCCCCATCCAAAGGTTTCGCGCGTCTATATCCGCGTAGCGGGGCAACCTGTGCGGCAGTGCGCGGTTCGCTGCCTCAATCAGAGCGGGCTGGTGATCAAGACCGACATGAGGTTGCCCCGAGGGGAACAGGTCGAGCTGGCCTTCTTCCGCCTGCATACGCCCCAGTTGGTGAAGGTCGTGCGGCGCTCTGCCTATGTCGTGCGGGCCGCGGATACGGGCATCGCGATGTTGTTCTTCCTCCGGCGGACACCCCGCCCCTGACCCCCCGGCCGAACCGCGGTTCACTGGCGTCGTTGGCGCATTGCACGGGATGGACCGGGGCGTCACATTCACGCAATACCGTTCCGCAACAATGATCTTCTGGTGACGCTGTACACCATGGTCACGATCATCGGGTGACGCGGTGGGTCCGGTGTCAGTGGCCTGCGGTGTTGACAGGCAATTTTACAGTTGCACCGACTCGGTAGAGCCTTGTCGCGCCAAAACAGACAGTTAGGTTGCCGGGCATGAATGTTGCTCCGGTAGTAGCCGAACACCAATGCGTGCCGGGCCGGAGGAAACCATGTCCTATTCGATCAGCGAAACCCTGTACCCGGGCAAACGAACGCCGCCCTCGAGTGCGCAAAAAGAGCCGCAGCAGACGCCGCCTTCGACCGGCGCAGTGCCCGAATCCGAGTGGCTCGGATGGGACGGCTGGGTGAGCACTGGCTGCTGGGACAGCGCTGTGCGAACCGGCCCCCGCCAGTTCAACACCGAACATTGATCAGGCGACCATTGCATCGAACAACGGGGCACTGAACGCCGCGGTGCCGACCCGATTGAACAAGGGTCGCAATGGTTCGCAACTCACAGTCACGCACGGGAGCGCCGGGCACGGCGCCGAAACGCCATCCACCATCCCAGACCCGGTGCCAACAGCAACCAGGTCGCCGGTGCCGGTACCGCCCTGGCAATCTGCACGCGATAGATGTCGACGAGCCCATTGCCCAGATCGTCCTGCACGACGCCAGCCATGATCTGGTAGAGGGGGCTCAGTCCATCGACGAGCAGGCTGGTGAAGTCACCAGTGATTGTGCCCAGTGAATCGGCCACGATCAGATCGAACACATAGTCGGGATCGACGCCGGTGAACCCGGCGAAATCGAGCACCAGGCCGCCGCCGAGGACTGCACTGCCGACGTCCAGCGCACCGTAACCGTCGCCACGGGTCGCCGCCTCAATCGCGATGCGCAGCGTATCGCCCTCGCCGATCGTGAACAGGCCAGCGACGGTGACCTGACTGCGCTGCAACGCGAGCGTTGCGTCGGCGGTGACTTCCGCGCCGAACGAGGTGATGCTGCTCATGATCAGGTCGTTGGCGAAGGTCGCGCTACTGTCGACCAGACGGACACTGCCTGACTCGAGCAAGACGGTACCGGTAACGTCCAGGCTGGACTGCCGCAATTCGACCTCGCCGGTGCCGAACAAGGTGCCGAGGTTGGAACTGGCGCCGACCCGCAGCAGGCCGCCAACCGTCGCCGTCACCTGGTCGAGCAGCAGTTCGCCATGCCCGCCGGTAAATTGCGCACCGATCAGCGCATTGCCACCGACTGACAGCGTGCCGCTGCGCATCTGCAGGCGACCGAGCATCGGTGGATCGTCGGCGATCAGCCCGCGGAAGGCCCCGACCCGGAGGTCGTCACCGACTGCGATATCGGTGTTGACCGCTGTGAGTTCACCGCTTGCGTCCGTGCCGCCGCCCACCTCGACGATACCGCTGGTCGTCAGGTGCGTATCCGTGAGCCGGACCCGCCCACGCGCACTCGCATTGGTCCCGCCTGAGGCGATACCGACCGCCAGCGACGCGATATCGAGCCCACCACGCAGCACATCGAGGGTGCCGTCGGCGTGCGTATCGCCCTCGGCGAACGCCTGTCTGGCGACGCCCACCGACAGGGCCCCGCCGTTGACGTCCACGTCGGTGAGCTGTGCGCTGCCGACGCCTTGGGCCGGGCGGTCCTCGACGCCACCAGACGTGCCGAAGCTGAAGGCATAGCCCAGGTACATCTGGCCCGGCACACCGGTTGCAGAGTCGGTGATCGAAAGCACGCCATTGTCCATCTCGAAATGCCCGGTCGCGTGGGCCACCGAATCGGCGACAAGAGTAGCGGCCTGATTCATGGTCGCAGCACCGATCTCCAGTGCCCGGGTGGTCAGCGAACCATTGTGCAATACGAGCTCACCGTTCCCGGTTCCATGACCCCCACCGGTCACAAGCCCTTCGCTGACACCCACGCCGACACGGCCCATGCCGGCGATGTCGCCGCCGTTCACCACCGCTTTGCCGTCGGCACTGCCACCGCCACCCAGCAACTGGTTGTTGTTCGGTATGCCCAGCGCGGCACCGATGTACAGACTGCTGTCTCCGTCGCTGTTGCCCTGGATGCCGCCCGCCCCGACCGAGAGCATGCCGGTTGCGCTGCGCGGCGCATCCTGTACCGTCCCCAGCGTGACACCGATGCGGTAGTTGTCGAAACCTTCGAGGCCGAAGGCGGATGCCGTTCCGCTGGCCTCACCCTGGCCGATGTTGTTCACCAGGCCAATGTCCTGCGCAACGCCGAGCGAGAAACTGCCGCTGCCGTCACCGACCTTGCGCACGGTGGCGCCGGTGCCGAAATCGGCCGCCCCGGTCGCGCTGCCACCGTTGTTCGCGACGACTTCGCCGATGCTGACATCGCCGGTGACGGCGACGTCCCCGCTGCCCGACACGAAGCGACCGGTGGCAGTACCACCGCCGTTGGTCACCTCCGTGTGGGTGCCGAGGTACCCGGCGGAACCGACGACCAGGTCGCCGAGCGCCTTGCCGGCCATATCCATGGCCGCGACCTGGACCTCGCCGTCCGCTACGCCACCGCTGGCGGAACCGACAAACAGCGAGGGCGGAAAACTGCCGGCGTTCAGCGGGTCGCCAAGCACGAAGGCGCCGTTGCTGATCACCAGTTGACCGTCGGCGCTACCGTCACCCCCCGACGAACGGCCGACGACGGTGTCGCGTCCCCTGGGATCCAGGTTGCCGCTGTTCACCGTCAGACGGCCAGTCGCGGTACTGGCGGCATTGCCGGCGACATTGCTGCCGATCGTATAGCCACCGATCACATCGTTGTCAGCAACGACGGTACCGGATGCAGTCATCGTCGGACCGATGACGCCATCCGTGGGATTCGCCGCAACCGCGCCGATCGAACCGAAGGCACCGGTGATGCCACCGCCGTTCACCTGGACGGCGCCGGTGGCGCTCGCATCGGCATTGGGTGCGGCCACAACGCCGACATCGAGCGAGGTACCCGTGACATTCAGCTCGGCGTTGTCTATCGCGATCGTACCGGTGGCACCGGTGACGTCACCGCTGGCACGCCCGACGGCGACACCGAACGCGGCCCTGACGTCGATCCGGTCGCTGTTCAGTGTGCCGTCGATCGCGCCGCTGCTGCCGTTGGCACCGACGCCGAGCGTGCGTGTGTCCGCGACGCTGCCGGACGGAGCGGTATCGACATCGGCCAGCGCACTGCCGCCGTTGTTGATCAGCGCGTCGTCGCCGGCGGTACCACCACCAAACCCGACCGGCACCTGGGCCGGATTCCAGTTGGTCGGCTCGAACCAGTCTCCGGTACCGGCATCCCATTCGATGGTGATTGCGTGACCGACCGTCGACGCCAGCGACAGGCCGATGGCCAAGGCACACGACAGCATGGTCCGCGTCGGCATTTCGCGAGACTCGCGCATGACCCCCTCTCCCGGCGCCGCAGCACCTTTTTGGATTGTTCTTGTTTGCGCCGGAGGCGCGCGCATCCATGCCGTCCGCGTAGTTAAGCAATCTGCGAACCAGGTTGGATTTTTCTGTTTCGCTCAGAAGTTTGCCGGCGCCATCGATGCCCGCGATGGGCGAAATGTAAAAAAAATGGACGGTGCGCCGGCCGGCGATGCGATCCCGCACCGGACCGGGCCGCACCTGGCCACAAAGGCACAGAAAGGCCGGTCGACTGCCGATCGACCGGGGATTCCACGCGCGCGCTGACTACAATGATCCGAGACCTTTTGCTTGGCTGGCAGGCGGCATTCGCGCGAGCCTGCTGCCACCCGTGAGGACCGACTTCGTTGACTCCCTTTCCCGCCACGTCATCGCCGTGAAGAACGACGTCCGCGCCAAGCGACTCGCGATCGTCGTGATCGTGATGGCCGAAATGTTCGGCACCTCGCTTTGGTTCAGCGTCAACGCCGTCACCGATTCACTGATGCACTCGTGGCAGATCACCCTGGTCGATCTCGGTCACCTGACGAGTGCCGTGCAGCTGGGCTTCATCTGCGGCACCTTCCTGTTCGCGATCTCGGGGCTTGCCGATCGTTATTCCGCGAGCCGCATATTTTTTGTATGCGCTGTGCTCGGTGCGATAGCGAACGCGGGATTCGCCAATACCGAAGGCATCCTCGTGCACGCCATGGCATTGCGTTTTGCGACTGGCCTGGCCCTGGCCGGCATCTATCCGATCGGCATGAAACTCGTGATGAGCTGGGCGCCCGAGAAGGCTGGCGAGATGCTCGGCTGGCTGGTCGGGATGCTCGTGCTGGGTACCGGGCTACCCCAATTCATCCGGGGGCTCGGCATCACGCCCGACTGGCAGATGGTCTTCTATTCGGCGTCGGCTCTCGCCGTCGTCGCCGGCGTCGCGGTCGTCTTGCTTGGTGACGGACCCCATCACGGACAACACCGCCAGTTGCGTTGGGGTGCCGTGTTCGATGCGCTTCGTGAACCCCGGTTTCGGAGCGCCGCGCTCGGCTACTTCGGGCACATGTGGGAACTGTACGCGTTCTGGGCCATCGTGCCGTTTTTCGTCGCCGATGTCGGGCGGGGAATCGATGCCGACATCACCTACCTCGCCGCTGGTTTCGTATTCCTTGCCGGCGGTGCCGGTTGTGTCCTCGGCGGCATCGTCAGTCGTCGTCACGGCAGTGCCAGGGTCGCGATCGTCGCGCTGGCGGGCTCAGCGGGGATGTGCCTGATCTATCCATGGCTGCACGATCAGGCCTACGGCCTGGTCATCGGCGGGCTGTTCGTCTGGGGCTTTTTCGTGGTCGCCGACTCGCCACAGTTCTCGGCACTGGCCGCCGCTGCCTGTTCCAAGGCGAGCGTGGGCGGCGCATTGGCGTTCATGAACAGCATCGGTTTCGCGATCAGTGTGGTATCGATAGAACTCGTCACGCGCAGCTGGGCCCTACATGACGCATCTGTCGCGTGGATATTGCTTCCAGGCCCCCTGTTTGGCCTCTGGGCGATGCGACGACTCTGGGCAAACGGGTACGTGTAGACGCGGTTGCATTCAGCCGAGCTGCCGAATGGATACGCAGCCGATCGCAATGGATCCGGGGACGGTGCGGCCTGAAATCGGGACTGATCGGCTCGCATCGCAATACCGGGGAATGCGAGTGGCGACAATCGTTCCCGGGATTGCGGCGGGCCTTCTTGCGTTGCCCACGATGCCCGGCGCGTGACGCTCTACGTCCAGCGCGAAGTGCAGGAAGCCGCTGCTGCCGAAGCCGGTTTTCGGTATGCGTTCGAAGACGGCATCGGTGTCTCCTACTGGATCGATGGCCGGTCCGGTTATGCGCTCAGCGGTGAACTGGACAAGAAGACCCTGCTCGGCCTGGCCACCCTGGCCTACCATCAGTTGTCCGAAAGCTGACCCGTAAGGCCCAACAATACCTGCCCGATCGCCAGCACCCCAAACGCGAGAAACAGCAACGCGGCCGCGCGGTGTACCCAGATCCTGGATATCCGACGCAACAGTGTCCTCCCGATCAGGATCCCGAGCAGTGACACCGACCACAGTGCCAGGGTGCCGCCAACGAAGACCGACCACAGTTCGCCGGACTGCGCCGCCAACGCCACCATCGCCAGCTGCGTCTTGTCGCCGAGTTCGGCGACGAAGATCAACACGAAGCTGGTAAGCCAGGCAGCGCGTTGGTCGGTCTTATCCAGCGTGCCGTCCTCGTCATCGCCATTGACCCAGGACCGGTATGCGAACAGTAGAAACAGCAGGCCCGCCGCAATCAACACTACCTCGCGCGGCACGTAGCGCGACAGCCCCTCACCCACCAATACGGCCAGCAGGTTTAGCAGCAGAAAAGCGAGGAAGGTGCCGGCGACGACCGGTGCAACGCGGTAACGGTGGGCGAGCGTCATCGCCATCAACTGCGTCTTGTCGCCCATTTCGGCGAGGAACAACAACGAAAAAGAGGAAAGGACGACGCTCAGATCCACTGGGGCACCGACTCTGGACGAAATGGGCAAAAGGATGCCAGGAAATCCCGGCGCATCCACGGGCACCGCATAGTGGCGCATCGTAGAAGAGTTTTGCTCCCGCGGGACGTCCGGGGAGCGTGGCCGAATAGTCGGCAGGCATTGAGGCCTGGCTGCATCTTCGCCTGGCCCCGAGCCATCCAGTCACCGAGGTTCGACGCGCGAACGCGCGCCTTGCGTGACACGTCGGCCAAGGCGGATCATGCGGAGCTAGTCCTCCGGGTCCGCATCATGCCCGGCGACATCTTGCGCCTGAGATCGCGAAAGCCGGGAGATCGCCATGCAGAAACATCGAGTGCGACGGACACGATGGATCAATGGGTGCACGGTATTGTTGTGCCTGTCGATGCTGGCGCCAGCCGTGCTGTCCGCCCGTTCCGGTGACGATGCGGACTGGATCGTTTCGGGGCGGGCACCGTCCAGTGAAAAACTCGACCTGACATTCGAGGTCACCCCGCAGCCGCTGGTCTACGGTCGTGTGCACGACGCGATCATCACGGTGGCGAACGGTACCGCCACGGATCAGCAGGTGGCGATCAAGGCATTATTGGGCGAGGTGGCGCATTTCGTCGCTGGGGACCAGGGCGTAGGCTTCGCGCAACCGGAAAAGCCGGAACAGCAAAGGACCATCGTCTGGCCGACGCGCTTACTGCCGTCGGGTGCAATCGGACGCGTGTCGTTCCGCTTTCTCGTCAGTTGGGATGTCTCCGGCGATGTCTACCTCGAAGTGGATGCCACCGCACTTGGGGTGGACGGCCCCATCGAGGTGGCCCACCTGCGGGAAACACCGCGGTATCCGGACGGCAGCGGCGTCGGTTTCTTCCATCAGTACGGCGCCGTGATGTTCTTCTTCCTGCTGTTCGTGGTCTTGCAGCTGGGCCTTTACCGCTATATGCGCAACCGCGGCAATGTCGGGGTCCTGAAAGGCCTGTCCCTTTTTGGCGGTGTGTTGCTGCTTTTCTTCGCCGTCTCACAGATCTGGAACGCACTGGAACCCTGGGTCAGCTGGCAAGCGACAACCTGCGAGGTGCTCGACGTCCGCTACGCCGTCGATACGACGACCTCCAGCAGCAATGTGAGTGGTGGCAGAACGAGCAACGCCCGCAGTACGGCGCGTTTTTTTACGCCGCTGTTGACGCTCCGCTACGATGGGCCGGACAAGTCCATCGTCTCGACAGGCTTTCGCCATGCGTCGTCGGCCGCCGGGGACATGGGGCTGCTCGAAGACTACCGGGCAGGGACAACGACGGAGTGCTACTTCGACCCGGAAGACCCGGGCTGGGTGGTCGTCGTGCGCGACTTCGGTATCTCTACGATCGTCTTTTCGCTGCTTTACCTGCTGGCGGCGGGGGCGCTGGTCCGGTTCGGTCTGCGGCGACGGTGACACCCCGGATGCCACGGCCGATCGGTCCCGTTCTTCGGTGTTTCCGACAAAGCCGCCTTTCCATCGACCACTCGCGGGCGAGTTGTCAGCCTCCCAAATCTTGGTGCGCACGACGATGCCGTGCACAGTCACACGACACCCCGCAAAAACAACCCGGTTTTCCGTCACAATCCTCGACTGACCGATCGACGAGCACCCAAAGGACGCCCACATGCCCGACCTGTACTATGCCGCCGCCTGTCAGACCGACTTCCCCTGCCCCACGACGCGCGAAGAGATCGGCGAGCGCACGCGCAGGATGTGTGAGCTGGCGGTGCAGACCATCGTTGGCTATGAACCTTTTTTCGACGTACGGCTGCTCGTGTTTCCGGAGTTCGCGCATGCGGCACCCGTCTACGACAACGTAGCGCAACTGCACGACAGGCTCGCAGTGCCAATACCCAATGAACATACCGAGGAATACCGCAAGCTCTGCCAAAGATTCGGCTGCTACATCCAGAGCGGTACCTTTCTCGAGACCGACACGAAGTATCCGGGCCTGGTCTTCAACACCACCGCGTTGATCGGGCCCGAAGGCGTGTTGGCCAAGTACCGCAAGGTCAACACCTGGATCCCCTGGGAGATCCATACCAGCCCGCACGACATCGCGGGCTATCGTGAAGAACCGTTCCCGGTCGTCGACACGGAACTGGGCAGGCTTGGCGTGGCGATCTGCTACGACTGGTTGTTTCCCGAGACCATCCGCCAGATCGCGTTCAACGGCGCCGAGGTGATCATTCGTGTCTCCGCCTATATGGACCCCTGGGGATCGACAGAACCGATGGACTGGTGGACGCTGATCAATCGAACACGGGCGCTCGAGAACACCACCTACGTGGTCGCCGCGAATCAGGGCGCCAGGCTCGAAAACTACCCGCCGTTCAGCTGGCCGGGCAGCAGCATGATCACCGACTACGACGGCCGCATCCTGGCGCAGGCCGATGCGGGTCCCGGGGAGAAAGTGGTGGTCGCGCCGATCGACATCGCACGACTGCGCGCGGAACGCGACCGACGCATCGGCCACGACATGCAGTCACATCTGCGCAGCAGCATCCACCCTTACCTGGGCGGCGAATACCTGTCCCCGGCCGGCAGCGACCAACCGCTGAGCAGATCCACGATCGAGGCCCGCATCCACGCCGCGCGTAGACGCAGCCGGCGCTAACCGGCCTCTGACCCGACGCCCGCGGATCAGGGATCGACGCGACCCGACCGGGTCGACCAATGCGCGTGATTGGCTTCCGTCGCTCTCCGCCGATGATCAGGTCCGACAGGCCGCTGAACACCCCGCGCCACCCTGGGCAGTCCGGCGCAATACCGCGCCGCGACTCAATAGCCGGCCCGGTAACGCGTATTGAAGCGCGCGTGCAACGCGGCGCGCTGCGGACCGGGCCGACCGGCGGTCGGCAGGGGCGCGACCGTCTCGCCGTCACGGGTGAACAGGTCCATGTCTTTGGCCCAGCCACGTGCCTCCAGCACCAGTGCTCGCGTCCAACCGGCCGGGGCCGGCGGCGGCGCGGCAAACTCGGCCTGCACCTCTTCGCCGGGACCTATGATCGCGACCGCTTCGTCCGTATCGCTCAGCAACTCCAGCGCCGCTCCGAATCGCGTGTAGTAACCCGCCTGATGTCGCGTGTCCCAGAAAGGACTGCGTCGCCGATAGTCGTAGTCTGGCAACCGTTGTTCCCCGGTCGTGCGCAGCGCGAACCCACTGTAGGCGACACGGGCCGTGACCGGTGACAGGCGCCGGGTACGCACCGCGGGCAACGGCTCTGCAAAGGCCACGCTGATCCGGTCCCAATAGACCTCCATATTGGTGCGCAGCCGTAGTGCCCGCGTCCCGCTCGGCAATCCGTCGAGGGGCACCGACATGCGCCGCGGCATGCCGGCCGGATAACCGAACTGGTCGAGCACGCGATGCCAGGCACCGGCACCGTCCTGCGCCTCCAGCGTCGGCGCCTCGAATCCGGCTTTGGCCTGCCAGGCCGCGAACATCGTCTGTGAATAGGGATACTCGACCCAACCGTCGATCAACAGCAGCGGCCTGCCGGGATAGGCATCCAGGGGTTCATCGAAGCGCAGCGTCAGCACGTGCTCCTGGCCCAGGCGGCCGATAAAACGCCGATCCAACGGGCCGACCTCGGCAGCACTGCCGTCGGCACGCGCGATGCGGTCGAGCATGTCGCCGGCCTGGTTGCGGGCCTCGACCGGCACGACCTCACGGCGATAGAAAAACGGACTGCCGGTGGGCTGCGGATCGGCGATGCCCATGCGTTCGTCCAATACCAGGTGCCAGCCGGGCGGCAGGTCATAGACGGCGATGGCCAGTGAATCGAGATAGGCCGCCTCCTCCATCGGTTCGCCGATCTTCAGGGAGTAATGGCCGTCGCGCTGTTGCAGCAGGCCCGCCGGCAACAGGAAGTTCTCCCAGGGTCGCGGTTCCGCATACTCGCCCGGACCGATCGCATACCCGATGCCCCCCACGCCCAACAGATCGCTGACGAAGTCGTATTGCTCACCGTTCCACGCGAACAGCACCGGGCAGCTGGAAAGCTGGCGTTGCGTCTCCTTTACGTCGTGGATCTTGCCCTCGCCCAACGCGAGTTCACTCTGGAATACGCCGTCGGACCAGTCGATCGCCACGAAGTCGGCCTGCCCCGCGCCGCCGAGGCCGACGGCCAGTGGCTGCAGCCCCTGGCCCGGTCCCGATTGGTTGCGCAGGGTGGTCAACAGCGTCCAATGTGCGCCGCGCCGGACCGCGACACGGGTGCCGATCCCGGAACTGTTGGACCGCATGGATTCCGCTTGTTCGTCACGGCCGCTGAAGGTCAATGCCAGGAATTTGTGACGTCCCGTGCCCGGTGACCAGCGGCGAAGCCGATCGCCTTCGATCGCGAGTACGCCCATGCCCTGTGCCGGTTGTCCGAGCACCAGGGTCGTCCCACGCAGGGGCATCTCGGCTCGATGCACGAATGCCGGTTCCAGCGTACCGTCGACATTCACCCGCAGGGCCCACCATCCGAGTGCGTTCGCCAGCAACAGATCCTGCACACCGTCTCCATCAAGATCACTGGCGGCCAGCTGGGCCCAGCCCGTCACGGGCTCTCCCTGCCATAACACCCGAGGGTTCAGGGCACCCGTGTCATCGACGGACCAGCCGAGAACACGACCACTGTCATCGACGGTCACCACGTCGATGACACCGTCGTTGTCGAGGTCGAGTGCCAGACCGGCGAGCGCCGGGCTGTTGCGGAATGCCGCCTGTCCCCCGGTGTCGCGGTAGTGCCAGAGTCGATCGTTCAGATAGATCTCGTGCGGTGCGTCGGCATTGAGCACGATGATATCCAGATCGCGGTCGCCATCGAGATCCAGGGGCAGCACCTGCCTGCCCGCGGCGCCGGCGCCGGTGAGCCCCTGCTCGCCGGCCAGGGCGCGGAAGCTGCCGTCCAGATTGTTGTTGAGGAGTTCGTTGTCACCGTCGACGTTGACGAGGAACAGGTCCAGGTCGCCGTCGTGGTCGGCGTCGAAAAAGGCACCGTCGACGGTATCGCGGTCGCCACCGGCGGCTGCGGCGCTGTCGGTCGCATCCATCCACTGGCCCGGGGATACCTGGCGCCAGAGTTGATTCGGCCCCTGGCGGCAGAGGTACAGGTCGACCAGGCCGTCGTTGTCGAAGTCGCCCCAGAGCGCGGCGTTCACCCGATCCGCGTCAACGAAGGCCAGGTCGCCGTCTACGTTGAAGCTGCCGTCGGGCTGGCGTCTCAACAGCGTGACCCCGGGCAGCGAACGATGGGTGATCAGGATGGCCTCACCATCGAGGTCGACCGGCGTGATGCCGAACGGCCTCGCGGACGTCGTTGCGGTGTCGTCTGATGGCAGGGGTTGGTCGAGCGGCGCGGCGAAGAGCTCTCCGACGGGCAGTGTCATGGCCTGCTCGACGCGTCCGCCGAGTATCTGCGCCTCGGCCCGCGGACCCATGCGGGTGTACTTGAACTCGGCCAGCTGCGAGCGCGGATTGTTGGCGAGCCGCTGATAATCGTCCAACAGCGCGCGTGCCTCCTCATGTCGACCCAGCTGTCTCGAGGCCTGGAATGCACCATAGTAGGCACTGCGCAGATAGGGGTCTTGCTGCATCACACGCTGGTAGCGCTGCAGCGCCTGTGCCTGATCCCCGAGCTGTGCCTCGCACTGCGCCAGATAATAGCCCGCATAGGCATCTTCCGGGTCGGCATCCACGACATGCCGAAAATGCATCCGGGCCTGTTCGAGGTCCCCCAGATACAGCCGCAGCAACCCGGCGACATAGTGCGCGTTCAGATCGTCGGGTTGCTTCGCCAGCAATGCCTCTATCCGTTCGAGCGCACGGCGCTCGTCGCCGGGCTGCTGTCGATTGAGCGTGGCGATGGCCATGTTGATCTGCAGCGTCGACAGCTCGGGACTGGCATCGACCAGGTGTGCGAAAACTTCGCGTGCCTCGGCGTAGCGAAACTGTCCCATCAAACCGACGCCGCGATTGTTTTCCGCCACCACGGTCGCGCCAATGGCGCCGGGGGGCGGTCCCTTCTCGCAGGCCGCGATGCTCAACGCGAGCGACACGATCAGCAAGATCGCGAGGCGATGGATCCGCATCAGTTGGCTTTCTCCTCGCGCTGTCGCACCAGCAGGACCTCGTCCAGCGCAGGATCCACGACTTCCTGGCGCGTGCCGTCGGGCCAGACGATCGCAAGTGATGTGACCTGTTGCGCAGCGCCAAGACCGAACGTGACCGGCAGCTCGACCTGCGAAAGATAACTGCGACTCGGCATCACGCGTCGCCGCAGCTGCCGGTCGCCCAGCGTCAGCATCAACTCCGCGCCGATCGCCTCGCGGTTGGGCGCGCTGCCCTGCAGCGCCACGCGTAGCCAATGGTGTCCGATCGCCTGGTCGTTGCGCAGCAGCCTTGGTGGCCCGTTGTTCTGGGTGATCAGCACATCGAGGTCGCCATCGGCGTCGATGTCCGCATAGGTCGCACCTCGGCCCACGATCGGTCGCGCGAGATCACCCATCGACGCTGCGCTGACGGGGACGAACGGTGTCCTGCAGGCGGTCCCGCAGTTCCAGAACAGCTGCGCGGCCTGCGCATGTGACTGGCTGGCCTGGACTTGATTGATCTCGGGCTCCAGGTGACCGTTGACCTGCAGCAGGTCGAGGCGGCCATCCAGGTCGTAGTCGAAGAAAAACAATCCGAAGGTCAGCGCAGCGCGCGAGGCCGCCCCTATTCCCGAGATGATCGCCTGATCCGACAACGGCAGGCGGCCGCTGCTAGTGACGTACAGCGAACTCATCTCGTTGGCGAAATTGCCGATCGCGATCGCCTGGTCCGGATCGTCGAAGATGTGTGCGCTGTCGACACCCATCGCACCGGTTGCGGCACCGTTACGGTCGAACGCCACACCGGATTCGGTACCAACCTCTTCGAAGCGCCCCTGGCCCCGGTTGCGGAAAAGAAAATTCTGCACCGTGTCGTTGGCGACGAACAGGTCCATGGCACCGTCGCGATCGATATCCAGCGGCAGCACGGCGAGGGCCTTGGCCATGGGTTCCCCGCTCTGCGGGTGGGCGACACGAATCCCGCTGCTCGCCGAGACATCCTCGAAACGCCCATCGCCCAGATTGCGGTACAGATAGGCGTCGCTGCCGGCGAATGCATTGGGCGGCCCGTACGCTCGACCGATGCCGGTGATCTGGAAATTGACCTTGCGGTCTATCTCGAGAGACCAGGTGATGTAGTTGGCGACGAACAGGTCCAGGTCACCGTCCTGATCGACATCGACGAAACTCGCGCCGGTACTCCAGTCGTACGGGTCGCCGGCCACCCCGGCCGCGGCGGTGACGTCTTCGAGCCGACCCTGCTGGTTGCGGTACAGCCGGTTCTCGCCGACCGCGGTGACAAAGACGTCGGTCCAGCCGTCCTGATCGTAGTCGCCGAGCGCCACACCCATGCCGTAGAAGGCATCGGCAGGCGCCGCCTCCGCACTGACGTCCGTGAAGTGGCCGCTGCCGTCGTTGCGATAGAGATGCAGACTCGGGACGACCGGCGCGTCTGCCGGGTGGCCACGCAGACGCCCGGAATCGATCAGCAGCAGATCCTGGTCGCCATCGTTGTCGAGATCGAAGAAGGCCGCGCCGCTACCCATCGTCTCGGGCAACAGGCGATCACCGGCGGCGCCGCTGTGATGCACGAACCCGATCCCCGCCTGGGCCGTGATGTCGGTGAAGCTGACCGCTGGCGGCTGCGGCTCCAGGCTGCTGTCGACGCTGACCGGTGGCACGATCGCCTTTTTCTCGACGGGCGAGTGCGCGAGCCCCACCCAGCCCAACACCGCAACCACGGCGATGAGCAGGCCGATGAGTGTCCAGCCGGCCTTCCCGACGACGGCCTTTGACATTAGGGCGCAGGCTCCGACATCCCGACATTGTACCTTTCCATTCCCGGAGTTGATCGACAGGCCGGGAATGAGCCCCGATACTACGGAGACCGCCGCCAACCACGTCCACGCAGCAGGCTTTGCAGAAGACTCAAGACAGCGTCCGCCCTTCGACGACCAGCGAGCGCCGCCCGTCTCCGGCGATGGGGCCCGGCCTGCACCGGCTGCTTGCGATGGTACTGGTCCTGTTCGGCCTGCTCGCTCTGAACGGTCTCTACCTGGCGACGGTCACCTGGCTGGAATGGTCGGCCGGGCGTCTGTTCCAGGACCTGTTCTACCAGTGGATGTTTCTCGCCCACCTGCTGCTCGGGCTCGTTCTGCTGCTGCCCGCGCTGACATTCGGCACACTCCATCTGCGCAAGGCCTGGAATAATCCAAACCGCCGTGCGGTGCACCTCGGCCTGGGCGTGTATGCCCTGGGGCTTTGCCTGCTCCTGAGCGGTGTGCTGCTGATCCGCTTCGACTTCTTCCACCTGCGCGATCCCCTGGCGCGTGCGTCGCTGTACTGGTTGCACGCGCTCGGCGGCCTGTTCGTCGTCGGGGCATTCATACTGCACCGTAGCGCGGGCCGATCGTTCAAGTGGCGTCGGGGGCTCGGTTGGGGTCTGGCCGCGGGCACTGTCCTGGCGGCGACCCTGACGGTACTAACGCAACGGCAACCGCCAGGGGAGGACCCCGTTGCCGACGCGCAGCGCCCCTTTGCGCCGGCACTGCTGCAGATAGCAGGTGTGCAGCGCATCGCGCCGGACAGTCTGATGATGGATGCCTACTGCAAGGAATGTCATGCCGACGTGCACGCGCAGTGGTCCGAGAGCGCGCATCGTTTCAGCTCGTTCAACAATCCCGCGTATCGGGCCAGCGTCCTGGAGACCATGCAGGTGGTGCGCGAGCGCGACGGCGACCACGGCCAGGCACGCCTGTGCGCAGGCTGCCACGACCTGGTGCCGCTGTTGTCGGGTCGCTTCGACCGCGCCGACTTCGACCCGGATCTGGATCGCACCGCGCAGGCCGGACTGACGTGCACTGTGTGTCACGCAATCACCGCGGTCAACAGCCCACGCGGCAATGCCGACTACACGGTCACACCGCCCCAGCACTACCCCTTCGTCGACACTGACCATGCCGTGCTGCAATGGCTCAACCGTCAACTGATCAAGGCCAAACCGGCGTTTCACAAACAGACCTTCCTAAAACCCGTGCACCGCAGCGCCGCATTCTGCTCAGGCTGCCACAAGGTCCATCTGCCGGAGAGCCTCAACGGCTACAAGTGGCTGCGGGGGCAGAATCATTTCGATTCGTTTGCTCTGTCGGGCGTCTCGGGCCAGGGGGCATCGAGCTTCTACTATCCGCCGCAGGCGGTCGGCCGGTGCGCCCAGTGCCATATGCCGCTGCAGCCCTCGGACGACTTTGCCGCGAACCATTTCGACGACAGCGGCAAACTCACGGTCCACAATCACCTGTTCCCCGGCGCGAACACCGCGTTGCCGCATTGGCGCGGAGCGCCGGAATGGGTCAATCAGGCCCACACAAAGTTCATGCAGCGTGCCTTGCGCGTGGACCTGTTCGGGATCAAGCGCGACGGCGCGATCAGTGGCGAGTTGACGGCGCCGCTGCGACCCGAGCTGCCGATTCTCGAGCCCGGTCGGCGGTACCTGCTCGAGGTCGTCGTACGCACCGTCGGCATGGGCCACCTGTTCACCGAGGGCACGGCGGACTCCAACCAGGTCTGGATCGAGGTGATCGCGCGCCAGGGCCAGCGTGTCATCGGCCATAGCGGCGCGATGGATGGGATCGGGCGCGTCGATCCCTGGGCCTACTTTCTCAATGCCTATGTGCTCGACCACAGGGGCGAGCGCGTGGACCGACGCAACGCCCAGGATATCCTCACGCCCCTGTACAACCACCAGATCCCGCCCGGTGCCGCCGACGTGGTGCACTATGCGTTGGATCTGCCGAGCGACATCAGCGGCCCGGTCGATGTCGAGGTGCGGGTGCACTATCGCAAGTTCGATACACGGTACCTGCAGTTCATCCAGGACGAGAGGTTCGAGCGCAACGACCTGCCCGCGACCCTGCTGGCCAGCGACCATGTCCGCTTTCCCACCGCGCATGGACAGGACGCAGATCCCACCGCCACGCCGAAGATTCCGGCATGGGAACGCTGGAACGACTATGGCATCGGCCTGTTGCGCAAGGGGCGCCTGGGCGAACTGCGCCAGGCCGAAGCGGCCTTTCTGCAGGTCGAGTCGACCGGCCGCGCCGACGGCCCGATCAACTTGGCGCGGGTCTACCTGAAAGAGGGCCGGCTCGAAGAGGCCGCCGACGCCCTGCGCCGCAGCCTGTCCGCCGATCCGCCCGCCCGTCCCTGGCTGGTCACCTTGCTGACCGGCCAGGTGAACGAACAGAACGGCTTCCTCGACGAGGCGATCGGGGCCTACCGACGCGTACTGGAAAACGACTTCCGCGGCACGCGGGAGCGCGGCATGGATTTCAGTAAGGACTACCGCGTCATCAACGCGCTGGGCAGCGCCTTGTTCGAACGCGCCAAGATGGAACGCGGCCCGCAGCGCCAGCAGGCGCGGGATGCACTACTGCGCGAGGCCGCGGGCAGCTTCCGCCGCACCCTGCAGTTCGACCCGGAGAACCTGACTGCGCACTACAACCTCGACCAGATTCTGCAACTGCTCGGCGAACACGAGCAGGCCGCACGACATGCCCGCCTGTACGAGCGCTTCCGTCCCGACGACAACGCGCGGGAACGCGTGGTCGCACTGCACCGCAGCCGCAATCCGGCGGCCGATCACGCCGCCGAAGCGGTTGCGATCTATCGCCTCGCCAGGCCTTGACGCTTCGTTGGGTTGCCCGCCTACGATGGGATGGGCTCGGCTCTGATCATGACCGCGGACCGGCGGGCGATGACACCCAGCCGGCCCCGTGCGCCTGACCCGGTGCGCGCTGTCAGCGACGGACCGGTGCGGCCCGCCGCCGTCGCACCCTGGCGGCGAGAGCAGCGATGCCGATGGGTAGCAACAGCACGGCACTGGGTTCAGCGATCTCGCTGGCGATACCAACAACGGTCAGTACCACGTCGTTACCGTCACCACCCTGGTAGTCGATGCTGAAATCGAACCCGCCCACGGTGAGCGACACGCCCTCGAGGAAGCTCCCGATGACCGCGTTCGGCCCCTGGTTGTCGATGATGGTGAACATGTCGTTGATGCTGGGGATGAAACCGAGCAACAGGTCCAGGCTGCCGGCCAGGCTCACATCACCGGTGACGACCAGCTGGTCGTATCCCGTCCCCGCCGTCAGGCCCATCAGCTCGATCAGCAGCGAGCCGCTGTTGAGTGCGTAGTTGCCCATCACCGTCATGATGCCGGGGGACGAACCCGGCGATGTCGTGCCGCCGTTCTGTACCAGGTCACCCTCGAACGTGATCGCGCTCAGCACACCGCCGGTCATGTCGAACACACCCGTGGTCGCATCGATCGTCTCTGCATTCAGCGTGCCGCCGGCGAGGTGATATTCGCCCAGTCCGCCGCCGGCATAGTCGACATGCAGGGACTTGCCATACAAGGGGTTTACGAAGTCATGCAGTGTCACGGTGCCGCCGGTCTGGTTCACGACACCATAACGACCGGCCGTCTCCGACAACACCAGCCCGGTATCGCTTTCGAGCACGGCACTGTCGGCGATGTTCAGCGTACCGCCGCCACCGGCACCCAGCGCGCCGAGGGTGATGAACTTGTCATCCGCACCGATCTTGGCCAGCCGGCCCGTGCCGGACAGGTTGACCGTGCCCGTGCCGCTATCGCGACCGATCGCAATCCACTCCTCGGATTCGACTGCGCCCGACGTGATGTCGGCCGTGGCGACGCCGCCCGCGTTTCCAAACCAGATCTCGCTGCTAGCCGAGACACTTCCGTTGCCCGTCACGGATACGTGGCCAGTGCTGCCGCCTCCTTCGCCGACGATCAGCATCTCGTTGTCGACCGTGCCCGTGCCACTGAGATTCAGCGTGCCGTCGCCGCCGTTGCCACGACCGATGTACAACCGTCCCTTGTCCTGGGTTCCGCCGCTCAGGTTGTAGACGCCCGTGCCGCCGTCCTGGCCGACGAACATCCAACTGCCCGTCCCCTGGAAGGTGTTTCCGCCCGTCTGACTCAGCGTACCGGAGGTACCGACCCCGACGCCGACGAAGATATCCTGGATATCCCCGATATCCGAGCTGATCACGGCCGTGCCGCCGTTGTTGATCAACGCGTGATTGCCCCCGCCGCCCGACGGTGGACCGGCCGGGTTCCAATGCGCTCCGTTGCTCCAGTTGCCCACGGCCGGTGCCGCCAGTTGCCAGTTGAAATCGACAGCCCCGGCCGGTGTGGCCGCCAACAGGAGGCCCGCCAGAGACGTCGCGGCATGCCAGCGGTACGACCCAAGCAGATTGGACCGATGTTGTTTGGACTTCACTATCCATCTCCTTGTCATTCGGGTGGCGTCCTATCGGCCACGGCGGTGATCGTTTAGGCGAACGGTCGCTCAGCGGTGTAACGACCGAAGCACCAGGTTCACGGTTCTCGACATGCAACTCGCCGGACTCGCCTGCGGCACTGGCAGGGTCTGTCGGTCCGGCACGTCGGGGTTGCCAAGCAAGATGCGCTCCATTTGCCGATTTGCTCCCAATAACAGTAAGTTGAGCGTACCGCCGGGGCCTGTGCATGGCACGTTCGACTGAAACTGTAAAAATACCTAACAGTCGCACTAGGTTAATAGATGGCGATACGCTAATGCACGGTCCTCATCAGCGAGCCAGTGAGCATCACTTTCGCAGCCCATGAATCGGCGTTGCCCCGTGCATCGATGCACTGGCAACCTGTCCACCCGACTGCTTACCCACCCGAGGAATCACGATGCGCACGGTGAAGTCGAGCACGCGCCTTCTCCACGCCCTGACGCTGCTGTCGCTACCCGTAGGGTGGCCCTTCGTCACGACACCACAGGCGTTCGCCGCGACCATCCTGCCGGGCAACGAGGTGGCGGCCCCTGGCGTCGTCACGCCGACGCATCGGCTGGTACTCGAACAGGTCGAGGCCGGCGCAGTCGTCGAGGCGGAGAAGACCTTGCATCAGATCCTTCAAGACGACCCCGGCAACGCACAGGCACGACTGACCCTGGCGACACTCTTGCAGGATCAGGGCCGGGTGAAAGAGGCGATCGACCACCTGCAGTATCTGGTCAATCAATACCCCGAGAACGCCGGGCTACGACACAGGTTCGGCATCGTGCTGCTGCACGCGGGCGGCGTCGCCCAAGGGATCGAGCAGTTGAATCAGGCCATTCAACTCAAACCCGACCTGATCGGCGCCCGCAAGGACCTGGGGTCGACGCTGCTGCAACGGAACATGCTGATGGAGGCATCGGCACTCTATGCCGAGACGGTGCGGATGCAGCCGGAAAACGCCGATGCACACAACGACTATGGCGTGGTGCTGACCCGGCTGGGCCGACTCGCGGACGCGGAACAGAGCTTCCGCCATGCCGTCGAACTGAACAGTGAGCACAGCGATGCGCAGTACAACCTCGGCGTGACCCTGGCTTCACAATGGCGGCTGGACGAGGCTATCGAGCATTTTCAGAAGGCGATCGCCCTTGAGCCGTCCTATGCCGACGCCCACTTCCACCTGGGAAAGGCCTATTTCCGGCAGCGCAGACTGGACGAGGCGATCGCGCAGTTCGACGAGGCCATCCGCCTGAAGCGCAATTACCCGGAGGCGCACTACCACAAGGGACTGGCGCTGCGGAAGCTGGGCACGCAGCGCGCGGCGGT
The DNA here is from genome assembly GCA_024235395.1 of Chromatiaceae bacterium. Lineage (NCBI taxonomy): Bacteria > Pseudomonadati > Pseudomonadota > Gammaproteobacteria > Chromatiales > Chromatiaceae > Chromatiaceae bacterium. The sequence goes on along the minus strand of JACKMK010000002.1, from coordinate 959,210 downwards.
CGCCAGCTTCACCGAGGCACTGCGTCACGACCCGAACCACAGCGCCGCAAAGTATGAACTCGGGGTCATGATGGCGGACGCCGGCCGCTTCGAATTGGCATTGGCGCAACTCTCTGCGGTTGTGCACGCGAAGCCCGACAATGCGGAGGCCCACTATCAGATGGGTCGGATCCACGCGAAGCTGAACCACCCGCACCAGGCGATCGCGTCGTTCCGCGAGGCACTCAGCCTGCGACCTGACTGGCGCGCGCCGCTGAACGACCTGGCGTGGTTGCTGGCGACACACCCGGATCCCGGCGTACGTGATGGTGCGGAGGCCGTGCGGCTGGCGCAGCAGGCCCACGACGCCAATCACGAGGAGATACCGCTGTTTCTCGACACGCTGGCCGCCGGCTACGCAGAGCTGGGCCGATTCGACGAAGCGCAGACCACCCAGCGGCAGGCCATGCAGTGGGCGGAGCAGACCGGGCAGGCCGAACTTGCAAAAGACCTGTCCGGGCGGGTGCCGGTCTACGTGAAGCGACAGGCGTACCGTCAGCGGCTACCCGCCACATCGGATCGGTAACGACCCGGTCGGCTATTCCATCGGTCGGCCGGCGCCTTCGTAAAGCGTGATCACGCGATCGGCGACGCCCCCGTCGAATGCTTCGCGGCGCCCACTGGGCCAGCGCACCTCGATGGCATCGATGCTGTCGTGCCCACCCAGCCCGAAATGGACGCGCGGATCATTGCCGGCGAGATAGCTGTACGACGAGAGCGCGACGCCCGACCGTGGTCGACCGTCGACCGTCAGCCGGATCTCCGCGCCGAGCGCATCGCGCTTGCCCGTCATCGCCCGGATCATCACCCAGTGCGTGCCCGCGCGCGGTGCATCGTTACGAAAGACACGCAGATGATTGTCGACGTTGGCGGTGACCACATCGAGATCGCCGTCACTGTCGATGTCGCCGACCGCGAGCGCGCGCGTGACCTCCAGGTGCCGTGTGAAGGCACCGCCCGAATCACGGATATCGGTGAATCGACCGTCGCCGTCGTTGCGGAACAACAGATTGGCCTCGGCGTATCGGCCCCAGTAGGCGCCGAGATCCGCCTGCGGATGCGTCAGTCCCTTCGCCACGCGGCCGTTCGCGACCGCGAGATCCGCATCCCCATCGTGATCGAGATCCAACAGGGCACAGCCCCAACCCGTATGCGGCAGATCCACGCCCGACATGCCCGCCGCGGCGGATCGATCGAAGTACATGGCATCGGCACCTGCGCCGCCGCTCTGGTAAAGCGTGTTGGTCTCGCTGGTCACGTGGGTCATGAACAGGTCCAGCACGCCATCCTCGTTGAGGTCGGCAACGGTGACACCCATGCTGGCCTCGACGCGACCATGGCTGTTGAACGCGACACCTCGCAACACCGCCTCGTCGAGAAAGGTGCCGTCCTGGTTGTTGACCCAGAGCTGGTTCGGCTCCTCGTCGTTGGCGACATACAGATCCGCCCAACCGTCGCCGGTGAAATCGGCCGCGATCACGCCCCAGCCGCGTGCCGGCAAGTCGATACCGGCCGCCTCGCTCACGTCGCTGAAGGAGCCGTCGCCATTGTTGCGCCACAGGGTGTCGCGCAGACCGGGAAAGGTGTGCGGGCCACAATAATCGGGCTCGATGGCATCACCCACCGGGCATCGCTTCGCCGGATCGAAGGTCGCGAAATGCACCACGAACAGATCGAGATCGCCATCGCGATCATAGTCGACGAAGGTCGCGGCGCTGCTCCATTCATCGCCGCTGATCCCTACGCTGTCGGTTACACGCGTAAAGCGGCCTCCACCGTCGTTGATGTAGAACTGATCGGGCCCGTAGTTGGTGACGAACACGTCGACATCGCCGTCGTTGTCGAAGTCGCCCAGCGCGACGCCGTGCCCGTAGCCGGGATCGTCGAGACCCGCGGCCCCCTCCACCTCCACGAACCTGCCGTTCGCCGTTTGTTCGAACAGGCGATTGGGCGCCGCCTGCGTGAAGGCCCCGGGCATCGGTGCCGGCGGCGGATGCCGGACCTGGTAGAGATCCAGGTCGCCGTCGTTGTCGTAGTCGAACAGCGCCACGCCACCGGCGGTGATCTCAGGGGTCAGGTAGTGTCCGGCCGGCCAGGTTTCACCCTTTTCCGCAAGCCCGATCTCCCCGGTGATCTCGCTGAACCAGGCTCCATGGGCGGGCGATCCGGCAGCATCTGCCACATCCGTCGATCGCGGGAGCCGATGCCCGTCTCCGTCGTCAACACTGTGCTTCGACGCACGCTCGCTGGCGTCCTTCGCGACCTGCCTGTCGGCACCCGCCTCGCCCTGCGGAGAGACAGGTGCGGGCGCAGGCGAATCGCTGCACCCATGAACAAAGATCAGAGCGCACGCGGCGAGTGAGAAGACACCCGTCATATGTCGAACCGAACGGGTCATCGGTTTCCAATTCCGCTTCACAGGACTCCGGAGGGACTCGCCCCCTGCTTGCGACAGCTATGGCCAACAACACGCCCGTGCAGATCCAATGGCCGACTCGCTACCTGAAACCGGAGACGCGGCCCAGGGACAGTGGAGAACACGTTTCCGAGTGATTAACACCGAAAAGATGCGTGCAACGCCATCGACACTAGCATGGGTGTCCAGGTGAAGGCAGCAGCCCTGCCGGTGAAGGTCGCGTGAAGGCATGCAGCGCCGGAGCATCGTATCGGCCGCTTCACGTCGGACCCATCGGCACTCCGGCATCATGGCGCGAGCCGGGGCTGCCAACCACGTCGGTGCGACGCAGCCACGCGCCGACAGCGCAGGCAAAGAAAAACGGCCGGGAAGCATCGTTCCAGGCCGTTGATCTGTATCGCGAATTTGGTAGCGGGGGCAGGATTTGAACCTACGACCTTCGGGTTATGAGCCCGACGAGCTGCCAGACTGCTCCACCCCGCATCTGGTGTTCGAATTTTACATAATCGGCCGTTCGCAAACAACAGCAGAAAGGGCGTTTTTGTTCAGTACACCCCGACTTTTCAGGCGCCGAAGGCGGCCCGGCAGGCGTTCATCAACGCCGCCGGGAACAGGCCAAACGCCAGCATCGCGAGGCCGTTCACCGACACCATCACCTGGGTGTCCATCGACGAGACCAGCGGTGTGTTGTCGATCGGCTTGTCGAAGTACATCACCTTGACCGCGCGGATGTAATAGAAGGCCCCGATGATCGAGAAGAACACCGCAACCGCGGCCAGCCAGACCATGTCGATGCTGATCACGGCGTCCAGCACGAACAGCTTCGCGAAGAAACCGACCGTCGGCGGTACGCCGGCCATCGAGAACAGGATCAGCATCATCATGAACGCGAGCCAGGGGCTGCGTTCGTTGAGCCCTTTCAGGTCATGGATGTTCTCGGCATCGAACCCGTTGCGGCTCAACATCGTCACCACGCCGAAGCCACCTGCAGCGGTCAGCGCGTAGACGATCGCGTAGAACATCGCCGCCGAAAAGCCCTTGTCGGTACCGGCCAGCAGGCCCAGGAAAATGAAGCCGACATGCGAGATCGTCGAGTACGCGAGCATGCGCTTCAGGTTGGTCTGGGCGACCGCGACCAGGTTGCCAAGCGCCAGCGAGAGCACCGCGAGGATCGTCAGCATGTCCTGCCACTGGACAAGCAGCCCTCCCATACCGTCGACCAACAGGCGCATTGCGAGCGCGAACGCGGCAATCTTCGGCGCGCTGCCGAGGAACAGGGTCACCGCAGTCGGTGCGCCGTGATAGACATCCGGTACCCACATATGGAAAGGCACGGCGCCGAACTTGAACGAGACGCCGATCACGATGAACACCAGGCCGAACACCAGCACCGTCTGGTCGGCCGTGCCGGCGGCGATCGCCGCCGCGACGTCAGGGAACACGATCTGGCCGGTCGCACCGTAGACCATCGAAATCCCGTACAACAGCATCCCGGAGGCCAGCGCGCCCAGCACGAAGTACTTCATCGCGGCCTCGGCACCCTTTTTCGAATCGCGGTGAAACGCGACCAGTGCGTACAGGCAGAGCGCCAACAGTTCGAGACCGAGGTAGACAACCAGGAAGCTGTTCGCGGAGATCATCACCATCATCCCGAGCACCGCGAACAGGCCGAGCACGAAATACTCGCCACGCAGGATACCCAGCGCGCGCAGATAGTCCTTGGCATAGACGAACGCGAACAGCGTGACCAGCAACAGGCCGGTCTTCAGCACGTCCGCCATCGGGTCGCGCACGAAACTGCCGTCCAGGATCACCTGCCGCTCCGGACCGGCCGCATACTGGGTCAGCGCGATGCCGCCGATCAGTGCGGCCAACGACAGGCCGTAGGTCAGCAGGCGCGTGCGATCGCTGAGAAACAGATCCACAACGAGGATCACGCACGCCGCCGTCAGCAGAAAGATCTCCGGCAATACGGGCTGCAATGTAACGAGGTTGTATTCCATGCGGGTTACCGATGTATCCGGAGGCGGCTCAAAGTTTCGTCACGGCGATGTGTTTCACCAGGTTCTCGATGGAGACATCCATCACCTCGATCAGCGGCGCCGGCCAGATGCCCAGCACGAGCACGGCCACCGCCAGCGAGGTCAGCACGACCGCTTCACGCTTGTTGATGTCCTGCAGGGCGGCCACCTTCGCGGAACCGATCTCGCCGTAGACGACGCGCTTCACCATCCACAGCGTATAGGCCGCGCCGATGATCAGGGTCGTCGCGGCAAGGAACGCAAACCAGAAGTCCGCGCGGAAACTCGCGAGGATCACCATGAACTCGCCGACGAAACCGGAGGTACCCGGGAGACCGGCGTTCGCCATCGCGAAGAACACCATGAATGCCGCGAACCAGGGCATCACGTTGACCACACCGCCGTAGTCGTCGATCTGGCGGCTGTGCAGGCGGTCATACAGGACCCCGACACACAGGAACAGCGCCGCCGAGATGAATCCGTGCGAGACCATCTGCACCATGCCGCCCTGCATGCCCAGCGCGATGCCACCGCTGGCCTCGCTGCGCGCCATGATCGTGAATGCAATGAAGAAACCCAGGGTCACAAAACCCATGTGCGCGATCGACGAGTACGCGATCAGCTTCTTCATGTCCTGCTGAACCAGCGCGACGAAGCCGATATAGACCACGGCGATCAACGACATCGCGATGATCAGCCAGTCGAGTTCGTTGCTTGCGTCCGGCGTGATCGGCAGGCTGAAGCGCAGGAAACCGTAACCGCCGATCTTCAGCATGATCGCCGCCAGGATCACCGAGCCGCCGGTCGGGGCCTCGACGTGCGCATCCGGCAGCCAGGTATGCACCGGCCACATCGGCACCTTGACGGCAAACGCGAGCAGGAAGGCGACGAAGATCAGCACCTGCTCGGTCAGGCCCAGCTTCAGCGAGTGAAACGCCAGGATCTCCATCGACCCGGACTTGAAGTACATGTAGATCAATGCGACCAGCATGAACACCGAGCCGAGGAAGGTGTACAGGAAGAACTTGATCGTTGCGTAGACCCGGTTCGGCCCGCCCCAGACGCCGATGATGATGAACATCGGGATCAGCATGGCCTCCCAGAACACGTAGAACAGCATCGCGTCGAGCGAGGCGAACACCCCGACCATCACGCCCTCCATGATCAGGAACGCCGCCATGTACTGGGAGGGCTTGTACTGGATCACCTCCCAACCGGCAATGATCACCAGCACGGTGATGAAGGTGGTCAGCAGGATCAGCGGCATCGATATGCCGTCGACGCCGAGATAGTAATAGGTATTGAAGGCCGGGACCCACTCGGACCGCTCGACGAACTGCATCTGCGCGGTCGAGGCATCGAAACCGGTGAACAGCGGGATGCTGACCAGGAACGTCAGCAACGCGAAGATCAGCGCCAGCCACCGCGATACGTTGGGCGCACGATCACCGCTGCCGAGCACGATCGCCCCACCGAGGATCGGCAACCAGATCGTTGCGCTGAGTATCGGCCAATCTGCAGTCATGATTCTTTCGTCTCTCGTTCCATTACCAGGCGCCTTCGGCTCTCCGCCTGTCAGCCGCGCAACACAAACCAGCCGAGCAACAACAACAGGCCGACGATGATCGCCATCGCGTAGTGATACAGCATGCCGCTCTGCAGGTGGCGCACGACCGCCGCGACCCTGCCGACCGAATGCGCCGAGCCATTCACGGCCAGGCCGTCGATCATGGCCCGATCGCCGACCAGCCACAGGAACTTGCCGATCAGCTTGCTGCCACCGGCGAACACCGCCTGGTTGAATTCATCGAAACCGTACTTGCGATCGAGCACGAAGTGCGCCCAGTCGAAGCGGATCGCCAGGTCGCGTGCGATCGCCGGCCGACGCGTATAGATGAACCATGCCGTGACCAGCCCGGCCATCGCCAGCCAGAACGGCAGTTCCATCATGCCGTGCAGCACGAATCCGGCCGAGCCGTGGAAATCGATCTGGCCCAGGGTGTCGTGCACCGCCGCGACCGTCAGCACGCCGTCGAAGTAGTCGCCGAACAGCATCGGACCAACGGTCAGCCAACCGATCACGACCGACGGGATCGCCAACAGGATCAGCGGCACCGTGACCACCCACGGCGACTCGTGCGGTGTCGGCTCTTCCAGTTCTTCGTGATGCTCCTGGGCCTCGGCGCCACCGTGCTCGTCGTGCCCATCGTGGTGCGATTGGAAGTGACGGGGGCCCTCGCCATGGAACACCAGGAAATACATCCGGAAGCTATACAGGGCCGTCACGAACACGCCCGCGGTCAGCAGCAGGTGCGCATAGCCGGCGCCGGCGATCTGAGAATGATGCACCGCCGCGATGATCGCGTCTTTCGAGAAGAAGCCCGAAAAGCCGGGAAACCCGATCAGCGCCAGCGAGCCGAGCAGCGCGGTCCAGTGGGTGATCGGCATGTACTTGCGCACACCACCCATGTTGCGGATGTCCTGGTCGTGGTGCATGCCGATGATCACGGAGCCGGCGGCCAGGAAGAGCAGCGCCTTGAAGAACGCATGCGTCATCAGGTGGAACAGGCCAGCGGCGTACGCCGAGGCGCCGAGCGCCGCGATCATGTAGCCCAGCTGCGAAAGCGTCGAATAGGCGACCACGCGCTTGATGTCGTTCTGCACGATACCGATCAGGCCCATGAAAAACGCCGTCGTGGCACCGATCACCAGCACGAACGTCAACGCCGTTTCGGACAGCTCGTACAGCGGCGACATGCGCGCGACCATGAAGATACCGGCGGTGACCATCGTCGCGGCATGGATCAGCGCGGAGATCGGCGTCGGACCTTCCATCGAATCCGGGAGCCACACGTGCAGCGGCACCTGCGCCGACTTGCCCATCGCGCCGATGAACAGCAGGATGCAGATCACCGTCATCAGCGACCAACTGCTGTCTCCGACGATACTGATCGATGCATTGGCAAACTGCGGCGCCTTGTCGAACACCTCGCGGTAATCGAGGCTGCCGAAATACATCGCGACTGCGGCGATACCCAGAATGAAACCGAAATCGCCTACCCGGTTGACCAGGAAGGCCTTCATGTTCGCGAAGATCGCGGTCTCTCGTTTGAAATAGAAGCCGATCAGCAGGTAGGACACCAGGCCGACCGCCTCCCAGCCGAAGAACAACTGCAGGAAGTTGTTCGCCATCACCAGCATCAGCATCGAGAAGGTGAACAGTGCGATATAGCTGAAGAAGCGCTGATAGCCGTCCTCGTGGGCCATGTAGCCGATGGTGTAGATATGCACCATCAGCGACACAAAGGTCACGACCGCCATCATCATCGCGGTGAGCCCGTCGATCAGGAAACCGATCTCCATGCGCAGACCGTCGCTGACCATCCAGGTATAAACCGTCTCGTTGTAGACCGGTGCCGCGTTGAACGCGAACTGCCAGAGCACGTACAGCGACAGGGCGCACGAGGTGGCGACGCCCAGGATGGTGACCCAATGCGCCCCCGCGCGACCGACCTGGTTGCGCAGCAGGCCGGCGACGATGGCACCAGCCAGCGGCGCCAGAACGATGGTCAGTAAGATCGCTTCCATCTCTAGCCCTTCAAGGTATCCAGATCGGCGACATTGATGGTGTGCCGGCTACGGAACAACACCACCAGGATCGCCAGGCCGATCGCGGCCTCGGCGGCCGCCACGGTCAGAATGAAAAACACGAACACCTGCCCGGCCGTATCGCCGAGGAAGTGCGAAAAACCGATGAAGTTAATGTTGACCGCCAACAGCATCAGCTCGATGCACATCAGCAGCAGTATCACGTTCTTGCGGTTCAGGAAGATGCCGGCCACGCTCAACGAGAACAGGATCGCGCCGACCACCAGGTAATCCGACAGTGCGATCATCAGGCCTTCTCCTCGGCGTCCATTTTCACAATGCGCAAGCGGTCCTTCGCCTTGACCGCGACCTGCCGCGACGGCTCCTGGTACTTGGTCTCGGGCCTCTTGCGCATGGTCAACCCGATGGCCGCAACGATGCCGACCAGCAGGATCACCGCGGCGATCTCGAACGCATACAGATACTCGGTGAACAACGCGATACCGAGTTCCTCGGTGTTGCTGTATTCCGCGGGATGCGCGGCCGGCGCAGCGACTGCATCGAGACCAAAGCGTTGCGGCCCGACCACCATGATCAGCTCGACGACCATCAGCACCGCGACCAGCACGGCGACCGGTAGGTTACGCACGAAACCGGCGCGCAGTTCGGCGAGGTTGATATCCAGCATCATCACGACGAACAGGAACAACACCATCACCGCGCCGACGTAGACCAGCACCAGCGCGATCGCGAGGAACTCCGCGTCGGCCAGCATCCACAGGCCGGCGCTGTTGAAAAACGCCAACACGAGGAACAACGCCGAATGCACGGGGTTGCGACGCGTGATCACCATTACCGCGGCGAACACCAGGATCGCCGCGAACACATAAAACAGAAACTTCTCGAAACCCATACCGGTATGTCTCCGCGTCAGCGCACTCGCGCCTGTGCAGCCCGGTCGGCTGCCAACTGCTGTTCGTACTTGTCGCCGATCTCGAGCAGCCGCTGCTTGGTCATTATCTGCTCGCCGCGGTTTTCGAAGTGGTACTCGTAGATACGCGTCTCGACGATCGAATCGACGGGACACGACTCTTCACAGAACCCGCAATAGATGCATTTGAACAGGTCGATGTCGTAGCGCGTGGTGCGTCTCGATCCGTCCTCGCGGGGCTCGGCCTCGATCGTGATCGCCAGCGCCGGACAAACCGCCTCACAGAGCTTGCAGGCAATGCAGCGCTCCTCGCCGTTCGGGTAGCGCCGCAGCGCGTGCAGACCGCGAAAACGTGGCGATACGGGGGCCTTCTGCTCCGGGTACTGCAGGGTGAACTTGCGCCCGAAGAAATAGCTGCCGGTGACGCTCAGGCCCTTCAGGAGCTCGAACAGAAACAGGCTGCGGATGTAGTTGGTGATCGCCTTCATCGTTTCGACCTCAGTTGAACCACCACGGCATCCGGGTCACTTTCATGACCGCGACCACCACGATCCAGACGATCGTTATCGGAATGAACACCTTCCATCCGAGGCGCATGATCTGGTCGTAGCGGTAGCGCGGGAAGGTCGCCCGGAACCACAGGAACAGGAACATGAACAGGAAGGTCTTCAACAGCAGCCAGTGGAAGCCATCGTCGAGCAGGAACACCCCTTCGGAGAGGCTGTCCGGCAGCGGCGACATCCAGCCGCCGAGGAACAGCAACGCGCTCAGTCCCGAGATCAGGATCATGTTCGCGTATTCGGCGAGGAAGAACACCGCGAACGCCATGCCCGAATACTCGACGTGGAAACCCGCGACGATCTCCGATTCGCCTTCGGCGACGTCGAACGGCGCACGGTTGGTCTCGGCCACACCGGAGATGAAGTAGACCAGGAACAGCGGCAGCAGCGGCAACCAGAACCAGTGCAGCAGGCCACCCTGCTGGGCGGCGACGATCTCGCCGAGATTCAGGCTGCCCGCGGCCACCAGCACGCCGACCAGCGCAAAACCCATCGCGATCTCGTAGGACACAATCTGCGCCGCGGAGCGAATCGATCCGAGAAACGCATATTTCGAGTTCGACGCCCAACCGGCGATGATCACGCCGTAGACGCCGAGCGAGGTCATCGCGAGGATATACAGCAGGCCCGCGTTGACGTCGGCCAGCACGATCCCGGCATCGAACGGAAACACCGCCCAGGCGGCCAATGCCGGGCCTATCGACAGCATCGGTGCGATCAGGAACAGCAGCTTGTTCGCCCCGGACGGGATCACGATCTCCTTGAACATCAGCTTGACCGCATCCGCGATCGGCTGGCCGAGGCCCCAGAGACGCATGCCGAAGAAACCGACCCGGTTCGGCCCCATGCGCACCTGCATGTAACCGATGATCTTGCGCTCGGCGTAGGTGTAGTAGGCCACTAGGATCATCAGCGGCAACATGATCGCGACGATCTTGATCACGATCTGGATCACGACCGGCAGTGCAGTCCACAGCTCTAGCACGGTTTCCATCTGTCAGACCTTCTCCACCGTGACGGGACCAAAACCGGTGCCCAACGCCTCCGCACCCGGGACCGCGCTCGGCAACCAGATACACCCGTCCGGCACCGCTTCGTCGATGCGCACGGCGAACTCGGCGTTCATGCCGTCCTGCGATACCCTGACCGCGGCGCCACCGTCGAGACCCAGACCCTGCGCGGCGGTGGCGTTCATGCGCAGCCCTTCACCCCAGGCATCGGGCGTGAGCTGCAAGGCATGGGCGCGCCGCACCAGCACATCGCTCGAATACATCGGCACACCACCGATCCGCTCCCAGGCAGACGCGGCGCTCTCGCTGCGCACGCCCTGCAGGGCACCACAGGTGTTGTCGGGTGCGAGCGCGGCACACAGCGAAGTCGCCTCGTCGCGCACCGCGACCGAATCCTCGAAATCGAACCCGTCGACATCGGTCAGGTTGCCGAGCACGCGCAGCACCTTCCATCCGGGCCGCCCGTCGCCCGGCGGCGTCGCGACACCGCGGAAACTCTGTACCGCACCCTCGGCGTTCACCCGGCTGCCCGAGGTCTCGGCGAAGGCACCGATCGGCAGCAGGACGTCGGCGTGCTCCTTGAGCCACGGCGACAGATGACTGGTCAGCGCGACGACCTTGGCCGACGTCATCGCCGCCAGCATCGCCTGGGGGTCGGCGACGTCCCTCTCCGGTTCGATGCCGACGGTCAGGTACAGGTCGAGCGGCTCCGCCAGCATCGCCTGTGCATTTTTTCCGGACGCCTCTGCCGGTGCGCCGCCGGGCAGGCGATGCGGTACCGCACCGGCCATCCAGGCGCCACAGTCGTTGCTGCCGAAGCCGACGAAGCCGAGCGATACGCCCGCGGCCGCCGTAAGGTTCGCCGCCAGCCCGCGCAGCACCGAGAAATCCGGGTGCATCAGCGCGCCCGTGCCGAGCAACACCTGGCCGCGCTCGGCGGACTTCAGCGCATCGGCGATCGCCTGGTGGGCCTGGTCCGGCTGCACATCGACACCCAGAGTGTCGGCACCGAGCGCCGCGGCGACGCCGGCGAGCTCGTTGACCATGCCCGAGGGCGCACAGACGATGTCGACGTCGAGGTCGTAGTTGAAATCATGCGCCAGCGGGTTGATCGCCATCACCTGCGCACCGTCGAGGACCGACTGCCGGACGCGATGGTTGAGCATCGGCTGGTCCTTGCGCAGCCAGGAGCCGACCAGCAGGGTCGCCTGGTTGGCGGCGATATCCGCCATGCTCTGTCCCAGCCACGGCAACGCCGGATCCGCATGATCGCCGCGGAAGTCGCTCTGGCGCAGACGGTGGTCGATATTCGCGCCACCCAGGCCGCGGATCAGTTTCGCGCTCAGGTACTGTTCCTCGAGCGTCGCATTCGGAGAGACCAGCGCACCCAGCCGTTCCGCGGGCACCGCTTTGATCGCCTTGGCCGCGGCCTGCAGCGCCTGCTGCCAGTCCACTTCGCGCAGCTTGCCGTTCTCGCGCACCATCGGGCGCAACAGCCGGTCTTCACTGTACAGTCCCTGATAGCTGAAACGGTCGCGATCAGAGATCCAGGTCTGGTTCAACGACTCGTTTTCACGCGGCACGACGCGCATCACGCGGTCGCGCCGGACGTGGATGTGCAGGTTGCTGCCAACACCGTCGTGCGCCGCGATGCCGTCGTGTTCGGTCAATTCCCAGGCGCGCGCATTGAAACGCGACGGCTTGGCCGTCAGCGCGCCGACCGGACACAGATCGATGACGTTGCCCGAGAGTTCCGAACCCACGCTGTGCTCGATATAGACGCCGATGCGCATATGTTCGCCGCGCCCGGTCGCACCAAGCTCGCGCAGGCCGGCAATCTCGCCACCGAACCGCACGCAGCGAGTGCAGTGGATGCAGCGCGTCATATCGGTGGCGATCAGCGGGCCGATGTTTTCGTCCCTGACCACGCGCTTGCGTTCGCTGTAGCGCGACACGTCGGCGCCGTAGCCCATCGCGACGTCCTGCAGCTCGCACTCGCCGCCCTGGTCGCAGATCGGACAATCCAGCGGATGGTTGATCAGCAGGAACTCCATGGTTCCCTTTTGCGCCTCGCGCGCCAGCGGCGAACGCGTGTACACCTTCATGCCGTCCATCACCGGCGTCGCGCAGGCCGGCAGCGGCTTGGGCGCCTTTTCGACCTCGACCAGGCACATACGGCAGTTCGCCGCGACCGACAGGTGCTTGTGGTAACAGAACCGCGGTACACCGATACCGGCCGCGTCCGTCACCTCGATCAGCATCTGCCCGGGACGCGCCTCGAGCTTTTGACCGTCGACTTCAATCGTGATGGCTTGATCTTCTGTCATCTGCGTTATTTCAATCCGACATCACACCGACGCGACCCGTCCGTCGCAATCCACATGACCACATCACACCATGCACTTCTTGTGGTCGATGTGATACTGAAACTCGTCGCGGAAATGCTTGATGAATCCGGCGACCGGCATCGCTGCGGCATCGCCGAGTGCGCAGATCGTGCGACCCATGATCTTCTTCGCGACGTCATCCAGCAGATCGAGATCTTCCGGACGTCCCTTGCCGGTCTCGATCCGGTGCACGACCCGGTGCATCCAGCCCGTGCCCTCGCGACAGGGCGTGCACTGGCCGCACGATTCCTCGTAATAGAAATAGGAGATCCGGTCGAGCACCTTCACCATGCAATTGGTGTCGTCCATAACGATCACCGCACCCGACCCCAGCATCGAACCGGCCTGGGCGATACTGTCGTAGTCCATCGTCAGGTCCATCATGATCTCGCCCGGCAGCACCGGCGCGGACGAACCGCCCGGAATCACCGCCTTGCACGGGCGCCCGTCACGCATACCGCCGGCCATCTCGAGCAGCTCGGCGAACGGCGTACCCATCGGTATCTCGTAGTTGCCCGGCCGCGCGACGTTCCCGGAGATCGAAAACAGCTTAGGACCGCCGCTGTTCGCGACACCGATGTCGCGGAACCAGTCGGCACCCTGGCGAATGATGTCCGGCACCGAGGCCAGCGTTTCGGTGTTGTTGATCACCGTCGGCCGGCCGTACAGCCCAAACATCGCCGGGAATGGCGGCTTGTACCTCGGCTGGCCCTTCTTGCCCTCGAGCGATTCGAGCAACGCGGTCTCTTCTCCACAGATATAGGCGCCCGCACCGAGGTGGGTGTGGATGTCGAAGTCGAAACCCGACCCCAGGATGTCTTCGCCGAGCAGGCCCGCCTCGCGTGCCTCCGCCAGTGCCTCTTCGAAGCGCTCGTAGGGCTCCCAGAACTCGCCGCGGATGTAGTTGTATCCGGCGACCGCACCGATCGCGTAACCACAGATGATCATGCCTTCGATCAGGGCATGCGGGTTGTAACGCAGGATGTCGCGATCCTTGAAGGTGCCCGGCTCCCCCTCGTCCGAGTTGCATACGACGTACTTGTCGCCCGGGGCCGTTCGGTTGATGAAGCTCCACTTGAGGCCCGTCGGGAAACCGGCGCCGCCCCGGCCGCGTAGCCCGGACTGCTTGACCGTCTCGATGATCTCTTCCTGGGGCGTCTTGTCGTTCAGGATCTTGCGCAGCGCCTCGTAGCCGCCCTCCGACTGGTAAGTCTCCAGCCGCCAGGGGCGATCCTTGTGCAGGGTCCGGAAGCAGACTTCGTTGGTCATCGCGCTACTCCAGGCCGTCCAGGATCTGATCCACCAACTCCGGGGTCAGATTCTCGTAGTAGGTATGCCCGATCTGCATCATCGGCGCGCCTCCGCAGGCACCCAGGCACTCCACTTCCTTGAGGCTGAAGCGACCGTCGCTGGTCACCTCGCCAAACCCGATACCGAGGCGGTTGCTGAGGTGTTCGAGGATGTTGTCGGACCCGTTGATCATGCACGACACGTTGGTGCACAGGCAGATCTTGTGCCTGCCGACCGGCTTGTGCTCGTACATCGAATAGAAGCTGGCCACCTCGTAGACGGCGATCGGCGGCATATCGAGATAGTCGGCGACCTGGTCCATCAATTCCGTCGTGAGGTGCCCGCCGTGCATGTCCTGTACGATCATCAGCGCCGCCATGCAGGCGGACTGCTGCCAGCCATCCGGGTACTTGGCGACCCACGCGTCGATCTGCTCCCGGATCTCGGGCGTGAACAGCGCGGATTTGTCGTCACATTTCTGGACGCGCACCATGGGTTCGCTGCGCATGCTCATCGGTCGATCTCTCCGAATACGATATCCATGGTGCCGATAATCGCCACGACATCCGCCAGCATGTGACCGCGCACCATCTCGTCCATCGCCGCGAGGTGCGGGAATCCCGGCGCACGGATCTTCAGGCGATACGGCTTGTTGGCGCCGTCGGAAACGATGTAGCAGCCGAACTCGCCCTTCGGTGCCTCGACCGCCGCATAGGCCTCGCCGGGCGGCGGGCAGTAGCCCTCGGTGAACAGCTTGAAGTGATGAATCAACGCCTCCATGTCGTCTTTCATCTCGGCACGCATCGGCGGTGAGATCTTGTGATCGTCGATCATCACCGGGCCGGGATTCGCACGCAGCCACTGGATGCACTGCTTGATGATGCGGGTCGACTGGCGGAATTCTTCCATGCGCACCAGGTAGCGGTCATAGCAGTCGCCGTTGCTGCCGATCGGGATATCGAAATCGACCTGGTCGTAGGACGCATAGGGCTGCTTCTTGCGCAGGTCCCAGGCGATGCCCGAGCCGCGCAACATCGGTCCGGTGAAACCGAGCTGCAACGCACGTTCCGGCGTCACGACCCCGATACCCACGGTACGCTGCTTCCAGATGCGGTTATCGGTCAGCAGCGTCTCGTACTCGTCGACCAGCCCGGGAAAGCGATTGACGAAATCCTCGATGAAATCGAGCAGCGATCCTTCGCGTGCCTGGTTGCGGCGCTTCGCCTCGGCAGCACTGGAGAACTGCCCGGTATCGTAGCGGGGCATCTCATCCGGGAGGTCGCGGTACACGCCGCCCGGCCGGTAGTAGGTCGCGTGCATCCGCGCGCCGGAGACCGCTTCGTAGCAGTCCATCAGGTCTTCGCGCTCGCGGAAGCAATACAGGAACATGGTCATGGCGCCGACGTCCAGCGCATGCGTTCCCAGCCACATCAGGTGGTTCAGGATGCGCGTGATCTCGTCGAACATGGTGCGGATGTACTGCGCACGCACCGGCGCCTCGATACCGAGCAGCTTCTCGATCGCCCGCACATAGCCGTGCTCGTTGCACATCATCGACACGTAGTCGAGGCGGTCCATGTAGCCGATCGACTGGTTGTACGGCTTGCTCTCCGCGAGCTTCTCGGTGGCGCGATGCAGAAGTCCGACATGCGGATCGGCGCGCTCGATCACCTCGCCGTCCATCTCCAGCACCAGGCGCAGCACTCCGTGAGCCGCCGGGTGCTGGGGACCGAAGTTCAGTGTGTAGTTCCTGATCTCAGCCATGATCTCAGTCGGACTCCTCGGTCGACGGCTGCGGTTTCCAGCCTGATTCGTAGCGGCTGTCCTCGCGGATCACGCGCGGCACCAGGGTACGCGGCTCGATGCCGACCGGCTCGTAGATCACGCGCCGCTGCTCGGCGTCGTAGCGCATCTCGACCTGGCCGATCAACGGAAAATCCTTGCGGAACGGATGACCGATGAAGCCGTAGTCGGTCAGGATGCGGCGCAGGTCCGGGTGGCCGCTGAACATGATCCCGTACAGATCGAACGCCTCACGCTCGAACCACAGGGCACTGGCCCAGATCCCGACGACCGAGTCGACGATCGGCCGGTCCGCATCCAGATAGGTCTTGACCCGCAGCCTGACGTTGTGGGTCACCGACATCAGGTGATACACGGCCGCGAAGCGGTTGTTGGGATCGAGTTCCGGCGTTTCGCGCACGGCACCGCGACTGAACCCCGAATTGGCGGCCTTGCTGGTCAGCCATTCCGAGCGGCCGTAATGCGAATAATCGACGCCGCACACGTCGATGCACTGCTCGAAGGCCAGCGCGCGCTTCCCGCGCAACACGCGCATGACGTCCAGCAGGCTGTCACGCGGCACGGTCAACGTGAGTTCGCCGAGCGCACGCGTCCGCTGGCAGTCGTCGAAATCCTCGAGGTGCTCGTCGAGGGCCTCCTCGAGTTGGTCCAGGCGTTCTTCGGGCGTCATTGAAAACCGGTTCCGGAGGAGTTAACGGGCAATCGTATTGGTGCGGCGGATCTTGTTCTGCAACTGCAGAATGCCCCACAGCAGCGCCTCGGCAGTGGGCGGACAACCTGGCACATAGACGTCGACGGGGACGATCCGATCGCATCCACGCACGACCGAATAGGAGTAGTGGTAGTAGCCACCGCCGTTGGCGCAGGACCCCATCGAGATCACCCAGCGCGGCTCCGCCATCTGGTCGTACACCTTGCGCAGCGCCGGCGCCATCTTGTTCACCAGCGTACCGGCGACGATCATCACGTCGGACTGCCGTGGACTCGGACGGAACACCATGCCGAAGCGGTCGATGTCGTAACGCGCAGCCGCTGCGTGCATCATCTCGACGGCGCAGCACGCGAGTCCGAACGTCATCGGCCACATCGAGCCGGTGCGCGCCCAGTTGATCACCCCGTCGAGCGAGGTGGTGAAGAACCCCTTCTCGAAGACGCCTTCTACTCCCACTCCAGCGCCCCCTTCTTCCATTCGTAGATGAATCCGACCACCAGGATGCCGAGGAAGATCATCATCGCCCAGAATCCGACCAGGCCAATCTGGTCGAGTACGACCGCCCACGGAAACAGGAAGGCGATCTCCAGGTCGAAGATGATGAACAGGATCGCGACCAGGTAGTAACGCACATCGAACTTCATGCGCGAGTCTTCGAACGCCTCGAATCCGCACTCGTACGCGGAGTTCTTCTCGCTGTCCGGGCGGTGCGGCGAAAGCACGAAACCCAGCCCGATCATCGCCAGGCCGACTACCGAGCCGATGACGATGAAAATCAGTACAGGCAGGTAATTTTCGAGCATGCGCCTCTATCTCACGGAGGAGGGACCCGGTGCGAAACCGGTATATAAGTAACCGCTTTCTTGGTGGGCCGGTAGGATAGCCACCGGACACCCCCAGTGTCAAATCAGGCGGAAGGCGTATCCTTTTGTTTTACAAAGCTAATTATTGCTTTTGCCGGGCATAAAAAAACGGTATCGCCGAGCGGTCGACGATACCGTTTTCCTAAATGGTGCCGAAGGCCGGACTCGAACCGGCACGGCTTGCGCCACTACCCCCTCAAGATAGCGTGTCTACCAATTTCACCACTTCGGCTGGAACTCGGTTGATCGGGTCGCCTACTTCTCGACCTGCGGCACCTCACTGCCGCTGGCCGCCGGCGCCTCGGGAATCGCCGGCAGATCCGTCGCCGCGGGCGCTGCGGGCACCTCTGCCTCGGCAGGCGCAGCGGCCTCCGTCTTGACACCTTCCATCAGCGTCGCCGGTTCGGTGCTCTGCATCGCAAAGTACGCCAGCGCCAGACTGGTGACGAAAAACAGCGTCGCCAGCACCGCGGTCGTGCGGCTGAGGAAGTTGCCCGCACCGCGCGAACCGAACACGGTCGCCGAAGCGCCCGAACCGAACGCGGCGCCCATGTCGGCACCCTTGCCGTGCTGGATCAGGATCAGGCCGACCAGCCCGATCGACAGGAACAGATGGACGATGACCAGTACCGATTGCATCGCGATGCCTCTCGAATCAGCGGTTACCCGCTGCGCAGACCGCCAGAAAATCCGCGGCCTTCAATGAGGCGCCGCCGATCAGACCACCGTCGATATCGGCCTGCGCCATCAATTCGGCAGCATTCTTGGGATTCATGCTGCCCCCGTAAAGAACCCGTGTCGCATCCGCCACCACCGGGCTGGCCGCTGCCAGACGCGCGCGGATGAATGCGTGCACCTCCTGTGCCTGCTCCGGCGAAGCGGTCTTGCCGGTGCCGATCGCCCAGACCGGCTCATAGGCGATCACGCCCTCGCCGACCAGCTCGATGCCGCAATGCGCGACGACCGCGTCCAGCTGACGCCCGACGACCTGCTCGGTGATGCCCTGCTCGCGCTCGTCGAGGGTCTCGCCCACGCACAGAATCGGCACCAGACCGGCCTTGCGGGCCGCCGCAAACTTCTCGGCGACCAACTGATCCGATTCGCCGTGATAGGCGCGCCGCTCGGAGTGGCCGATGATCACGAAGTGACAATCGAAATCACGCAGCATCGCCCCGGCGATCTCGCCGGTGTAGGCCCCGGAATCGTGCACCGACACGTCCTGACCGCCCCACTTGATTGGCGTACCGGTCAGCTGCGTCTGCGCGTCCTGGATGTAGATCGCCGGCGCACAGACCGCAACCTCGGCGGTCTTGACCTGACCGATCCCGGCCTTCAGCCCGCCGAGCAACTCCGCGATACTGGCCCGCGATCCATTCATCTTCCAGTTACCGGCCACCAGCGGCTGACGCATGTGCTACTCCCCTTGAAATCAGGCGGCGTAGCTTAACGGCGCCAGCCGGTCAAATCAATGCCGGCGCACCGCAACGGACTCCGTGATGCGCCCCGATCAGTGCGGGATCTGCGCGCGCACCGCCTCTGCGATGCTGTTCGCCTTGGCGGCCACCATGTCGGCGCGACGTCCTTCGACCATGACCCTGATCAGTGGCTCGGTGCCCGACGGCCGCAACAGCACCCGTCCTTCTTGGCCCATGTCGGACTCGACTGCCCGCACCGCGTCGCTGACCCTGTCGCTGGCCATGATGTCCGCTGCGCGCGCGGTGCCCAGCGGGACATTGATCAGCTGCTGCGGAAATTTCTCCATGCCGCGTCGCAACTCGCCGAGGCTCTTTCCGCTCTTGTTGATCTCGGCCAACACCTGCAACGCCGAGACGATGCCATCGCCTGTGGTGGTGCGGTCACGACAGATTATGTGGCCCGAAGGCTCGCCGCCAAGCGTCCAGCCATTGTCCGTCAGGCGCTCGAGAATGTAGCGGTCGCCGACCGCGACGCGGTCGAAGCCAACGCCCAGACCCCGCAACGCAACTTCGAGGCCGAGATTGCTCATATGGGTGCCGACGACGTTGCCGACCAGGCCACCGTTGGCGAGGCGCGAACGGGCGATGATGTACAGGATCTCGTCGCCATCGACGACCTCGCCCTGCTCGTCGACCATGATCACGCGGTCGCCGTCGCCGTCGAACGCAATACCGAGATCGGCGCCGTTCACGCGCACCGAACTGCTCAGCGCCCGCGGCTTGGTCGCACCGAATCCGTCGTTGATATTCAGTCCGTTCGGTTCCGCACCGATGACGATCACCTCGGTGCCGATCTCTTCGAACACGTTGGGCGCGATGTGGTAAGTGGCGCCGTGCGCACAGTCGATCACCACCTTGAGCCCCTGGAAATCCAGGCGCGACGGGATCGTGCTCTTGCAGAACTCGACGTAACGGCCGCGCGCATCCTCGATCCGCCTGGCCTTGCCGAGTCGCGCCGAACTGACCGTCGTCATCGGCTTGCCGAGTTCCGCCTCGATCTGCTCCTCGACCCGATCGGGCAGCTTGCCCCCGTCGGCAGCGAAGAACTTGATGCCGTTGTCTTCGTGCGGGTTGTGCGAGGCGCTGATCACGATCCCCGCGTTCGCACGCAAGGTGCGGGTGAGATAGGCGATACCGGGTGTCGGCATCGGACCGAGCATGCGGATGTCCACCCCCGCTGCGGCCAACCCGGCCTCCAGCGCCGCCTCGAACATATAGCCGGAGATCCGCGTATCCTTCCCGATCAACACCTTGCCGGTGTCACCGTTGCTCAATACGCGACCGGCGGCCCAACCGAGCTTGAGTACGAACTCCGGGTTGATCGGGCCTTCGCCGACACGTCCCCTGATGCCGTCGGTGCCGAAATATTTGCGCGCCATGCGATTAGCTTCCCGTCGAAACCTGTGAAATCCCAACCCCGACCGGCGTCAAGCGACGTACGTATTCGACGTCACCCCTGCTGATCACGCACCGCGCACCACAACCGCAGGGCATCGACCGTGGCGGCGACGTCGTGCACGCGGATCACGCTGGCCCCGCGTTCCACGGCCATCACGGCCGCCGCGATGCTCGCGGCGAGGCGCTCGTCCACATCGCGGCCGGTCACCGCACCGAGCATGGACTTGCGTGAGATACCGACCAGCACCGGCAAGCCGAGTTCGCGAAACCGTTCCAGCCCGCCGAGCAGGGCGAGATTGTGCGCCAGCGTCTTGCCGAATCCAAATCCCGGATCGACCAGCAGGCGCCCGCGTGCCACACCGCCCGCGACGCAGGCCGCTATACGTCCGTCGAGGTATTTCAGGATATCGGCGACGACGTCGTCATATTGAGGAGATGACTGCATGGTGCGCGGTTCGCCCTGCATATGCATCAGGCAGACGGCGGCGCCTGTCTCTGCCGCGGCCTCGATCGCACCGGGCGCATGCAACGCCGACACGTCGTTGATCATCGCCGCACCGGCCGCCACGGCGGCGCGCATCACCTCGGGTTTGCTGGTATCGATCGACAAGGGCAGGTCCAGCGCCGCGCGCAGCCGTTCGATCACGGGCAGGACACGTGCCATTTCCTCGTCGAGGCCGACCGCTGCCGCACCCGGCCGGGTGGACTCGCCACCGACGTCGATGATGTCTGCACCCTGCTCGGCCATCTGTTCGGCCTGGCGCAGGGCATCGTCGAGATCGACGAAGCGTCCACCGTCGGAAAACGAATCGGGCGTGACATTGAGGATACCCATCACGCGCGGGGACCCGAAATCGGGCGCGAGATCAGTGATCGACACGTCGGCCGGCAACCGCGCTCACCCGGCGGTTACGCCGGGTGAACGTCAGGGGGGGCAGTGCTGTGCGGACAGCCATCCACCCGCGAAAGTCCGCTGGGCGGACCCGGGTGCCTTGGCCCATGGGCATCGGGTGCGCCCGGGCTCAGTGCTGCCCGGCCGGCCCACCGATCGGCGACTCGCCACCGCGGTCCTTGCCATCGCCGGTGGCCGCACCACCACCCGGGCGGGCATGGGTGTCATCGTCCCAGCCGGCCGGCGGGCGAGGATCACGCCCCTCCATGATGTCGCGGATCTGTTCGCTGTCGATGGTCTCGAACTTCATCAACGCCGCGGCCATCGCGTGCAACTTGTCGAGATGCTCCTGGAGGATGCGCGAGGCACGCTCGTAGTTGCGGTCGATGAATGCGCGCACCTCTTCGTCGATCGCATGCGCGGTATCGTCGGACAGCGCCTTGTGCTGGGTGACGGTACGGCCGAGGAACACCTCGCCCTCGTCTTCGCCGTAGGCCAAGGGTCCCATCCGGTCGGACAGACCCCATTTGGTCACCATGTTACGGGCGATGTCGGTCGCGCGCATGATGTCGTTCGAGGCCCCGGTCGTGACCGATTGGGCGCCGAAGATCAGTTCTTCGGCGATGCGCCCGCCGAACAGGCTCGAGATCTGGCTCTCGAGATGTTCCTTGCTGTGGCTGTAACGGTCCTCTTCCGGCAGGAACATGGTCACACCGAGCGCCCGCCCGCGCGGAATGATCGATACCTTGTAGACCGGATCGTGCGACGGCACCTTGAGGCCGACGATCGCGTGCCCGGCCTCGTGATAGGCCGTCAGGCGCTTCTCCTCTTCCTTCATCGCCATCGACTTGCGCTCGGCGCCCATCATGATCTTGTCCTTGGCCTTTTCCATGTCCTCCATGTCGACCAGGCGCTTGTTGGCACGCGCCGCAAACAACGCGGCCTCGTTGACCAGGTTCGCCAGATCGGCACCGGAGAAACCCGGCGTGCCGCGCGCGATCAGCGACGGCTTGACGTCGTCGGCGACCGGCACCTTGCGCATGTGGACCTTGAGGATCTGTTCGCGGCCGAGGATGTCCGGCAGACCGACCACGACCTGACGGTCGAAACGGCCCGGACGCAGCAGCGCCGGGTCGAGCACGTCCGGGCGGTTGGTCGCGGCGATCACGATCACGCCCTCGTTGCCTTCGAAGCCGTCCATCTCGACGAGCAACTGGTTCAGGGTCTGCTCGCGCTCGTCGTGCCCACCGCCGAGGCCGGCACCGCGATGACGACCGACCGCGTCGATCTCATCGATGAAGATGATGCACGGGGCGTGCTTCTTCGCCTGCTCGAACATGTCGCGCACGCGCGAGGCGCCCACGCCGACGAACATCTCGACGAAATCCGAACCGGAGATCGTGAAGAACGGCACCTTGGCCTCGCCGGCGATGGCGCGGGCCAGCAGCGTCTTACCGGTACCCGGCGGGCCGACCATCAGCACACCGCTCGGGATCTTGCCGCCGAGCTTCTGGAACTTCGAGGGATCGCGCAGGAAGTCGACCAGCTCCTTTACCTCCTCCTTGGCCTCTTCGCAGCCGGCGACATCGCCGAAGTTCACCTTGACCTGGTCTTCGGTGAGCATGCGCGCCTTGCTCTTGCCGAACGACATGGCCCCGCGGCCGGCGCCGCCACCCTGCATCTGGCGCATGAAGAAGATCCACAGGCCGATCAGGATGAACAGCGGGAACCAGTTGATCAGGATCTGCCACAGGATCGACGGCTGCTCCGGCGGTTTCGCGCGGATCTCGACGCCGGCCTTCAGCAGGTCACCCACCAGTCCCGGGTCGCTCGGCGACTCGGTCGCGAACCGGCTGCCCGAGGTCATGACGCCGTCGATGCGGCCGTCCTTGTAGATCGTGACACTGGCCACGTTCTTGTTCTCGACCTGCTCGAGGAACTTCGAGTACGAGATCGGTGGCGCATTGGTCTTGGGCGCCGTGAAGCTGTTGAACACCGTCATCAGCACCACGGCGATGATGACCCACAGAACAATGTTTTTGGCCATGTCGTTCACGGCTGTTTCCTCATGCCCGTTCGGCTTGTCGTTCCCGACTGACAGCGGGGGGAACGCAACATTTTCAGCCCCGTAAGGCCCTAATTTCCGCCGTTATCTTCGTAAGCTACTACGAATGATAGTTCCCGGCTACCAGATAAACCTCACGGCTATTGGATCGTGAAGCCTTGGGCTTGCGCGTCACCGCACGCCCGAATCGCTGTTTCACCGCGCGCATCCATTCATCGAATCCCTCGCCATGAAACACCTTGCTCACGAACCAACCGCCAGGTTTCAGACGGTCTTCACAAAATTCCAGCGCGAGTTCGCACAGGTACATCGCGCGCGGCTGGTCCACTGCAGCCACCCCGCTAACATTGGGGGCCATATCGGAAATCACAACATCGATCGCGCGGCCGTCCAGGACGTCGTCCAGACGTCGCAGTGCCTCGTCTTCACGAAAATCGCCCTGGATCACGGTCACGCCAGGCAGCGGGTCCATCTCCAACAGGTCGAGTGCGATCACGCAGCCCTTGGGTCCGACCAGTTCGGCGGCGACCTGCGACCAGCCGCCGGGCGCCGCACCCAGGTCCACGACCACCTGGCCGGGCTTGATAACACGATCTTTTTCCTGGATTTCCAGCAGCTTGTAGGCTGCGCGCGAGCGATAGCCCTCGCGCTTGGAGCGCTTGACGTACTCATCGTTGACATGCCGCTGCATCCAGCGGTGACTGCTCTTGGATCGGGCCATGGCGTTGAGGGGACCGGACGAATCTGAGGTTGTGTCGGATTATGCCACCCGGGCATCGCCGCACACGATTCACATCGTGCAGACACCCGTGGCTGCCGTTATAGTTGGCGCCGCATTTTCTCGCCGGTCCGAATCATGAAGCTGTCCGAATCGCAAAAACGCCACCTGAAGTCGCTGGGGCACCATCTGAAACCGGTCGTCTGGGTCGGACAACACGGTCTTCGGGAGAACGTGCTGGTCGAGATCGGCCAGGCACTGGATTCGCATGAGTTGATCAAGGTGAAGATTGCCGCGGAACGCGCGACCCGGGCCGAGATCGCCGATCAGATCTGCGATGCCACCGGCGCAGAACCGATCCAGTCGATCGGTCAGATCCTCATTCTGTTTCGGCGCAATCCGAAGAAACCGAAAATCGCACTGCCTTCGCGCTGAGGGACATGCGTCCCTCGTCGGTGGTCATTCGTAGCGGACCTCGAGGATCTCGAACTCGTGGGTACCGCCCGGCGCCTCCAGGGCCACTTCGTCGCCCTCGATCTTGCCGATCAGGGCGCGCGCCACCGGAGACGTCACCGAGATCATTCCCTGCTTGATATCGGCCTCGTCGACACCGACGATCTGGTAGGTTTTTTCTTCATTGGTGTTGAGATCGAGCACCACGACCGTGGAACCGAACACCACCTTGCCGCCCGCATCCAGCGTGGTGACATCGATCACGTGGGCGTGCGAAAGCTTCGACTCGATGTCCTTGATACGT
The DNA here is from genome assembly GCA_024235395.1 of Chromatiaceae bacterium. Taxonomy (NCBI): domain Bacteria; kingdom Pseudomonadati; phylum Pseudomonadota; class Gammaproteobacteria; order Chromatiales; family Chromatiaceae; species Chromatiaceae bacterium. The sequence goes on along the minus strand of JACKMK010000002.1, from coordinate 934,285 downwards.
CCCTCGATGAACCCCTGCTGCTCACGCGCCGCATGGTATTCGGCGTTTTCCTTGAGGTCGCCATGCGCGCGCGCCTCGGCGATCGCGGCGATGACCGCGGGCCGCTTGGCGGTCTTGAGTTCATTCAGTTCGGCGCGCAGCTTCTCCGCGCCTTTCAGGGTCATGGGATGTTTTTCCATTATCCGCTCCTCACCCGGCCGCGCTCAGCCGTGGAGTTCCTGCAGGCTGTTGACGTTCAACTCGTCCGGTTGCTGCAGCGCCATCACCGCCGCCTCTGCACCGGCTATCGTGGTCGTATAGCTGACCTTGTGCTGCAGCGCTGAACGCCTGATCGATGCCGAATCGATGATCGCCTGCTTGCCCTCGGTGGTATTGATGATAAGCGAGAACTCGTCGTTCTTGATCATATCCACGATATGCGGGCGGCCTTCCTTGACCTTGTTGACGAGGCTGCAACTTATCCCCGCCTCGCTGATCGCCCGACAGGTGCCGCGTGTGCCGTGGATGTCGAAACCGAGTTCGGCCAGCCGCCGCGCGACGTTCACCGCGCGCGCGCGATCGGCCTCGCGCACCGACAGCAGCGCTCGTCCGCCTCGCGGTAGCAGCACACTGCCACCCTCGTTGGCCTTCGCATAGGCCTCGCCGAAGGTGCGCCCCACCCCCATCACCTCACCGGTCGATTTCATCTCGGGCCCAAGCAGCGTATCCACACCGGGGAATTTCACGAACGGGAAGACCGCCTCCTTCACGTAGTAGTGCTTGGGGATGATCTCGCCTTCGATGCCCTGTTCCCTGAGCGATCTGCCGGCCATGCAACGCGCGGCGATCTTGGCCAGCGGCCGCCCGGTCGCCTTGGAGACGAAGGGTACGGTGCGCGACGCACGGGGATTGACTTCGAGCAGGTAGATGTCGTCGCCCTTGATCGCGAACTGGGTGTTCATCAGCCCGACCACCTTCAGCGCGTGGGCGAGACGCCGGATCTGGTCGCGCATCCGGTCCTGGATCGATGCGCTGAGCGTATAGGGCGGCAGCGAGCAGGCCGAGTCGCCGGAATGCACGCCGGCCTGTTCGATATGCTCCATGATGCCACCGATCAGCACGTCCCGGCCGTCGCAGATCGCGTCGATGTCCACCTCGATCGCGTCATCCAGGAAGCGATCGAGCAACACCGGCGACTCGTTCGAGACCTTGACCGCCTCGCGCATGTATCGACGCAAATCGTCTTCGTCGTGGACGATCTCCATGGCCCGCCCGCCAAGCACGTAGGACGGCCGCACCACCAGGGGGTAACCGATCTCCGCGGCCAGACGCACAGCCTGTTCGGCTTCGGTCGCGGTGCGGTTGGGTGGCTGCTTGAGTCCTACGCGCTCGACCAGCTGCTGGAAACGCTCGCGATCCTCGGCCAGGTCGATCGAATCGGGGGATGTGCCGATGATCGGCGCACCGGCGGCCTCGAGGTCTTCGGCCAGTTTCAGCGGTGTCTGGCCACCGTACTGCACGATGATCCCCTTGGGGTTCTCCTTGTGCACGATCTCGAGCACGTCCTCGAGCGTCAACGGCTCGAAGTACAGCCTGTCGGAGGTGTCGTAGTCGGTCGATACGGTCTCGGGATTGCAGTTGACCATGATGGTCTCGAACCCGTCCTCGCGCATCGCGAAGGCCGCATGCACGCAACAGTAGTCGAACTCGATTCCCTGCCCGATCCGGTTGGGACCTCCACCGAGCACCATGATCTTTTCGCGTTGCGACGGCAGCGCCTCGCACTCTTCCTCGTAGCACGAGTACATGTAGGCGGTGCTCGACGCGAACTCCGCCGCGCAGGTGTCCACGCGCTTGTAGACCGGGCGCACACCCAGGTCGTAGCGATGCTGCCGGATCTGCGCCTCGCGCAGGCCCAGAAGGTCCGCAAGGCGCCGATCGGAAAAGCCCTTGCGCTTGATCTGACGCATCCGCCCGGCGTCCAGTGCGTCGAGTCCCTGTTCGTGAATGCGCGACTCCTCTGCCACCAGGTCTTCGATCTGCACCAGGAACCAACGATCGATCCTGGTGTGTTCGTGCACCTCGTCGAGTGTCATGCCCATGCGAAACGCATCGGCAAGAAACCACAGGCGATCGGCGCCGGGCTGACGTATCTCGGAAATGACCTGGTCGCGCGCACCGTCCGTGGCCAGATCCACGACCGGGTCCAGTCCGACCCTGCCGGTTTCGAGTCCGCGCAGCGCCTTCTGCAACGATTCCTGGAAGGTCCGCCCGATCGCCATCACCTCGCCGACGGATTTCATCTGCGTCGTCAGCCGCGCATCCGCCTGGGGAAACTTCTCGAACGCGAATCGCGGCACCTTGGTGACGACGTAATCGATCGACGGCTCGAACGAGGCCGGCGTCACGCCACCGGTGATCTCGTTGCGCAGTTCGTCGAGGGTGTAACCGACGGCCAGTTTCGCCGCCACCTTGGCGATCGGGAAACCGGTCGCCTTGGAGGCCAGCGCCGACGAACGCGACACACGCGGGTTCATCTCGATGATGATCATCCGCCCGTCGTCGGGGTTGATCGCAAACTGGACGTTCGAACCCCCGGTATCCACGCCGATCTCACGCAGCACCGCCAGCGAGGCGTTGCGCATGATCTGGTATTCCTTGTCGGTCAGCGTCTGCGAGGGCGCGACCGTGATCGAGTCGCCTGTGTGCACGCCCATCGGGTCGAGGTTCTCGATCGAACAGACGATGATGCAGTTGTCGTGGCGGTCGCGCACGACCTCCATCTCGAACTCTTTCCAGCCGACGATCGATTCCTCGATCAACAGTTCCGAGGTCGGGGAGAGGTCCAGACCGCGCGTGCAGATCTCCTCGAACTCCTCACGGTTGTACGCGATTCCGCCACCGGAACCGCCCATCGTGAACGAGGGCCTGATCACCGCCGGGAACCCGATCTGGGCCTGGACCTGATGGGCCTCCTCGAGCGAATGGGCGATCGCCGAACGCGGCATATCCAGACCGATCTTGCGCATCGCCTGACGGAACAGGTCGCGGTCTTCCGCCTTGTCGATGGCCTCGCGTGTCGCCCCGATCATCTCGACGCCATGCGCCTGAAGCACGCCTTCGCGTACCAGGTCGAGCGCGCAGTTGAGCGCGGTCTGGCCACCCATGGTCGGCAGCAGGGCGTCGGGCTTCTCTTTTTCGATGATCCGCGCGACCGTACGCCAGGTGATCGGTTCGATGTACACGGCGTCGGCCATGTCCGGATCGGTCATGATGGTCGCCGGGTTCGAGTTCACCAGGATGACCCGGAAGCCCTCTTCCTGCAGCGCCTTGCAGGCCTGGGCACCGGAGTAGTCGAACTCGCACGCCTGACCGATCACGATCGGTCCGGCGCCAATGATCAGTATGCTGTGGATGTCTGTTCTTTTTGGCATATCGCTCAACTGCCGCGGGCGTGCGCGGTGCGGTGGCCGGCACGACGGGGATCGGGAACCGGCACAACCTCGCCCGGGTTCAACGCTGCTCCATGAGGTCGATGAAATGATCGAACACCGGCGCGACATCGTGCGGACCGGGGCTTGCCTCGGGATGCCCCTGGAAACTGAACGCCGGTCGGTCGGTGCGGTGGATGCCCTGCAACGAGCCGTCGAACAGCGACTTGTGGGTCGCCTTCAGATTCGCCGGCAGGCTGGCGCCATCGACTGCGAAGCCGTGGTTCTGGCTGGAGATCATCACCGCGCCCGTGGCGAGGTCCTGCACCGGGTGATTGGCGCCGTGGTGGCCGAACTTCATCTTCACGGTCCGCGCGCCCGAGGCCAGGCCGAGCAACTGGTGGCCCAGACAGATGCCGAAGGTCGGCATGCCACTGGCAACGATCTCGCGGATCGCCGAGATGGCGTAGTCGCACGGCTCGGGATCTCCCGGACCGTTCGACAGAAAGACGCCGTCCGGCGACATCGCCATGACCTCGGCGGCCGGCATCTGCGCCGGCACCACCGTCACCCGGCAACCGCGCTCGACCAGCATCCGCAGGATGTTGCGCTTGATCCCGTAGTCGTACGCGACCACGTGAAAACGCGCGGCCTCCGGATCGTGCGCCGCACAGCCCTCACCCAGGCGCCAGGTCCCCTCGTTCCAGACGTACGAGGTCTTGGTGGTCACTTCCTTCGCCAGGTCCATGCCCTTCAGGCCCGGAAAGCCGCGGGCCAGCGCCAGCGCCTGCTGTTCGTCGACCTCGCCGGCCATCAGACAGCCATTCTGTGCACCCTTCTCGCGCAACAGCCGGGTCAGCCGCCGGGTGTCGATCTCGGCGATGCCGACCACGCCACGCTCCCGCAGGTAGGCGTCCAGCGAACCCTCGCTGCGGAAATTGCTCAGCGCCAGCGGCAGGTTGCGGATCACCAGGCCGGCCGCGTGGATCGCGTCGGACTCGGCGTCTTCCGTGTTGACCCCGGTATTGCCGATGTGCGGATAGGTCAGGGTCACGATCTGACGGCTGTACGACGGGTCGGTCAGGATCTCCTGGTATCCGGTCATCGCGGTGTTGAACACCACCTCGCCGACCGTATGCCCGTCAGCGCCGATCGCCTGGCCGCGGAACACGCTGCCGTCTTCGAGTATGAGTATCGCCGGTCTGGTCATTTGTTCGCGCGCAAGCAACCGGTAGAGACGTGCCTTTGGCGATCTCTTCCGGTTCGGCTCTTCAAAGATAGATTCGTGTGGACCCGCAACGCCATGTTGCGGTGCGCAATACTACGGTAAGCGGCCTGCCACTGTCCACGCCCGCCGGTATTCTATCAGCCGCGGCGGCGCGCTGTCCGCGAATCCTCGGCCCGAACGGGCGCGGTCGCGGCCGGCGTCACAAATGCTGACGCGCCCAGCGGACGATGCCATTCGCGTCCAGGGCGCCGGACATCCGGGCGACCTCCCGGCCACCGGCGAACAGCACCATGGTCGGGATGCTGCGGATGCCGAACTGCGCACCGAGCGCCTGCTGCTCCTCGGTGTTCACTTTCAGCAGGCGCATCTGCGGCTCGAGCTGACGCGCGGCCTGTTCGAAGGCCGGCGCCATCATCCGGCACGGCGCACACCAGGGCGCCCAGAAGTCGACCAGCAGCGGAATATCGCTGCGCGACACCTGGGTCTGAAAGGCGGCACCACCGATCTCCTGTGGCCGTCCCTCGAACAGCGGCTCCTTGCAACGACCACAACGGGCGCCTTCGCCCAGACGCTGCACCGGAACCCGGTTGACCCCTCCGCAGTGCGGACAAACGACATGTTTCGACTCACTCACCGTCGACTCCGAAGCCCCAAATGCCTACTGGCATCGACATGGAGTCGGTCCGCACGATTTTCAAGCATGCCTGCGGGGTTGCAAATCGCGTCGGCTGTCCGCATTTTGCGTTTTTCGTTGCACCGACCGGGAGAATTGCAGGCATGGCCGAATCGCCATTCATCTTTGAAATCGACGAGAGCAACTACGCGCAGATCGTGCTCCAGGGTTCGCACCAGGTCCCAGTGCTGGTCGATTTCTGGGCTGAATGGTGCCAGCCGTGCAAGATGCTGATGCCGGTGCTCGCCAAGCTGGTCGACGAATTTCAGGGCCGCTTCATCCTGGCCAAGATCAACACCGAGGAACAGCAGGCGATCGCCGCACAGTTCGGCATACGCAGTATCCCGACCGTCAAGCTGTTCAAGAACGGCCAGCCGGTCGACGAGTTCATGGGCGCGCTGCCGGAACCGCAGATCCGCGCCTTCCTGGATCAGTACCTGCCGCGCGCCTCGGACGGCAGCGTCGCGCAGGCCGAACAGCGCTTGCTGGCGGGCGATGCCGCGGGCGCACTGAGCCTTTTGGAGGAGGCGCGCGCGGCCGATCCGGGCAACGTCCGGGTGGTGATCGCACTGGCGCAGGCACATGCGGCGGCCGGCGACGTCGACACGGCAGAGCGGATGCTCGACGAGTTGCCGGTCGACGAGCAGACCAAGGACGAGGTCAAGCGGTTGCGCGGACAGCTGTTCTTCGACCGTGTCGCGCTCGAAGCGGACCCGCCCGGGCGGCTCGCCGAACATCTCGCGGCCACGCCCGACGACAGCGCCGCCCGCTACCAGCTGGCGGCCCACCAGGTCATGGCCGGCGACGCACAATCCGCGCTCGACAACCTCCTGACGATCATGCAGAAAGACCGCAAATACGGCGACGACGCGGCCCGGCTCGCGCTGCTGCAGCTGTTCGACATGCTCGGCGACGACCCCGCGGTGACACGCTACCGGGCGAAGATGTTCGCCCTGCTGCATTGAGCGGAGACGCTTGCTCTACTTTTCACCAACAGACTGACAGCGGAGTCAAGTGATGACACCCGAACAAAAGACCGAGATCGAGGCCGCCGCGTGGCGCACCCTGGTCGGCCATCTGCAAAAACGTGCCGACGTGCAGAATATCGACCTCATGAACCTGGCCGGTTTCTGCCGCAACTGCATGTCGCGCTGGATGGCCAACGCAGCGGCCCAACAGGGTGTGGAACTCAGCGAACCGAGCGCCCGCGAGATGATCTACGGCATGACCTACGAAGAGTGGAAATCTCGCCACCAAACGGAGGCCACGCCCGAGCAACTGGCGCGCTACAAGCAACTGGGGCCGGACGACACCACCGAATAGCCGGTCGCGATGGTGTCAGGCAGGCGCACGCCGGCTGACCGCAATCACGTGGACGGTCTCGCCGTCGACCTGCCAACGCACATCGCACCCCGCCAGCAACATGCCATAGATCCGTCCGGCCGGCTCTTCGTGCCGGTACGCCGGGCGCGGATCCAGGGACAGGACCTCGACGATCAGGGCCCGCAGCCACACCGGATCGGCGACCCCGGCGAGATCGTTTTCGGCCTGCTCGCGGAACACCACATGGCGCTCGACGGGCGGTGCAGCCGGCGCGTAACCCGCGCTGGCGCCGGCCACCGCATCGGCGTACGGTAGATACGGCTTGATATCGACCACGGGCGTCCCGTCCAGCAGGTCCAGTCCCGCCACGCGCAACCGCGCTGCCGGCGTCGGGATCACCTCGAGCAGGCGCACGACCGACATGCCCAGGAAATTCGGTCTGAACGGTGAGCGGCTGGCCCATACCCCGACCTCCGTATTCCCACCCAGGCGCGGCGGCCTAACCCGCGGCCGCCACCCCTGCGCGACACAGCGGTGAAACTGGAACAGCAGCCAGATATGCGAAAAGCTCGCGAGCCCCTGCAACATCGCCGGATCGGCATAGGGTTCGAGCAGCCGCACCTCGCCAACCGCGTGCGGTGCCAGTCCCGGCTGACGCGGAATGCCGAACTTTTCGCCGAACGGCGAACGGACAATGGCGATGGGATCGAGCACGATCCCGTCGACGGGCGCGCTGGACATCGCTCTACCCCGGGGCTGTGTTGATGGCTACGCCGCATGATGCCCTGCACGACACGCATCGGCCAGCCGGCCGGACCGCAGGACATAAAGCATTCGCCACGGCGGTCGATAGCTGCACAAACCGGAGGCCTTCCAATGACGCAGGCGGACATCACCATCGCATGCCCCTACCGCCGGTCCCTGGTCCCGTGCGGCCGTGACTGATCCACGGATCCCCGCGGTCCCGCGTTTCGCCCTACTGTTCGGCGTGCAGCTGGTGCTGCTCGCGGCTACCCAAGGGCCCGCGTCGATATCGTTCACACCTTTGCTGCTCGCGGCACTGATCGCCAGTGCAGCCACCTTCGTCTGGGGGCTTGCGACAAAGCGCCCACTCGCGGACCGCGGGCACGCCAACGTCGGTCTATCGGAACAGTCGCCGACTTCGGGCGATGCCGGGGCGGGCGCCGCTTTGGCCGGCCGTCCTTCGAACGCCCGGCAGCGCCGCCTGGCCGGCTATGCCCGGCGCCTGCGCAACGACCTGGCGCTGTTCCGGGCCGTGTTCGAGCAATCGGCCGACGCCGTGCTGATCGTCGACCCGACAGGTGGCCGACTGCTGGACTGCAATCCCCGCGCCAAGGTGCTGTTCGGTGTACCGGACGGCGTGCTGCCGGAATTGCGCTTCGTCGACATGCACCTGGAGGATCCGGCGCGGCTCAGCGGGTTACTCGGCGAGGTGATGCAGTCCGGCCGTAACCAGTCGTTGCGCATCGACTGTCGCGGTGCCGACGGCGGCGTGGTGCCGACGGAGGTCTCCCTGTCGCGCATCGAGGTCGAAGGCGGAAACCTGCTGTTGTGCGTCGCGCGCGACATTCGTGAGCGCGACGACGCGGCACAGCGGATCGAACATCTCGCCTATCACGACGTGCTGACCAACCTGCCGAACCGCAGCCTGCTCACCGATCGCGTCAGCCGCGCCCTGGCGCGTCACCGGCGCACGGGACTCAGCGGCGCATTGCTGTTCCTCGATCTCGATCGTTTCAAGCGCATCAACGACTCCCTGGGTCACGCGATCGGCGACGAACTGCTCAAAGAGGTGTCGCGTCGCCTGCGCGCTGCACTGCGCGAGGAAGACACCGTCGCACGCCTGGGCGGCGACGAGTTCGTCGTATTGCTCGAGGGCCTGGGTCGCGAGCGCGCGGTTGCCGTCGCGACGGCTCGCGAGATCGCACAGAAGATCCGCTCGACATTGGGCGAGGAATATCTGCTGCACGGCCACGCGCTGTACGTGACCGGGAGTATCGGTATCGTCACTTTCCCGCATGACGGAGACGACGTCGACAGACTGCTGCGGCACGCGGATACCGCGATGTATCACGCCAAGGGCAGTGGCCGCAACGGCGCACAGGTCTTCGAAGGCAGTATGGACGAGGCCGCACTGTCGCGTCTGAGGGTCGAAGAGGAACTGCGTATCGGGCTTCGCGAGCAACAGTTCCAGCTGTATCTGCAACCGTTCTTCGCGATCCGCGGGGGGCATATCCTCGGCGCCGAAGTTCTGTTGCGCTGGCACCATCCCACGGCCGGACTGATCGCACCGAGCGAATTCATGCCGCATATCGAGAACTGCGGCCTGATGCTCAAGCTCGACGACTGGGTGCTCAGCGAGGCATGCCGCCTGCTGTCAGAAATACAGACCGACCCCGCGCTGCACATGCCCGACAGCCTCGCTGTCAACGTCAGTCAGCAACAGTTCCATCAGTCCGATTTCGTCGACCGGGTCGCCAATACGCTGGCCAACAGCGGCGTCGATCCGGGCCGACTGCAGTTCGAGATCACCGAGACCGCGCTGATGAAGGATGCCAGCGACTCGGTGGAACGGATGAACGCGTTGAAGAAGATGGGTATCCGGTTCGCGATCGATGACTTCGGTACCGGATATTCCTCGTTGGCGGATCTGCGCCTGCTGCCGATCGACACGATCAAGATCGACCGCAGCTTCATCCAGGACGTCGCCACGGACCCGCACGATGCGGCAATAGTACGCGCGATCCTGTCGATGGCCCGTCACATAGGCCTGGAAGTCGTTGCCGAGGGCGTGGAATCCCGGGCCCAGCTGCAGTTCCTCCGGGAGGCTGAATGCACCTGTTACCAGGGTTTTCTGGGGCGCCCGCCACTGTCGGTTGACGGGTTTCGCGAAGAGCTGCGTTTCAGTGCGGACCTCTACCCGCCACAAAAGCCGGAGACGCGCGGCGACCGGCTGCCGGCCGACGCGACCAAGACGATCGCCTAATCGGCGGATTGCAGCAGGCTGCGGCGCATCCCCAGCTGCTGCTCGAAAAAGCGGATCAGGGCCTTTTCGTAGCCACAGTCGCCGTCCGGGCCGATCTGCCGCAGGCGCTTTTCAAGGACCGCAATCTCTTCCTCGAGACGCCGCGTGACAGCGGGAGTGAGCCGCGGCGAAAACGCGGGTGATTGTGCATGCATGCTCGTATTTCCTTTGTTACTGGTCCGAGCATAGGACGCCAACATTAAAATCACATTACATCGCGCTCAGTCGCGTCGTAGCGCATCGCTGACCGCGATCGGTGTCGGAAAACGCAAAACGACGAGGTAGGAGGAAACCAGAAAGGTCACCAGGGTGGACAACTGGATCAGGAACGAAGCACGGTCGCCGATGACCTCGTGTTCAACCGCCAGGACCGCGACCAGCAGCGAAAACTCGCTCATCTGCCCCAGCCGATATCCCACCTCGTGGGACCGCTTTTCCGACTCGCCGATCCCCATCAGCAGCCGGCGGAACACCGGTGGCTTGAGTACCATCATCGACGCGGCCAGCACCACCGCCGGCAACAGCACCTCGCCGAGCACGTCGATGTCGAAACCGGCCCCAAGCGAAAAGAAGAACAGCACCAGGAAGAAATCGCGAATCGGCTTGAGGCTCTCGGCGATGAACAGTGCGATCGGGCTGGCGGCAAGCACAACGCCGGCGATGAAGGCGCCGATCTCTGTGGAGAGACCCAGCCATGCGGCGAGCTCGGCCATGCCGAGACACCAACCGATCGCCATCAGAAAGATGTACTCCTGGATCTTGTCGAACTTGCGGATCAGGCCGATCAGCACATAGCGTTCGAAGACCCAGGCAAAACCGATCAGCGCCGGCAGTGCGACCAACAGCTTCGCGACGTGTGCCACCGGCATGCTGCCGTGCGATGCGCCCTGCACCACCAGCAACAGCACGATTGCCAACAGGTCCTGAAGCAGCAGGATACTGATGATGACCTCACCGGTACGCTGGTGATGCAGTATCGTCGTCGGCAACAGTTTCAGGCCGACAATGGTGCTCGAGAACGTAGCCGCGGCGCCGACCAGCAGCGCTTCGGTCACCGTGAAGCCGAACGCAATCGAGATCAGAAATCCAACGACAAAGAAAACCAGGGAACTGAGCAAGGTGACCTGGGTCGTCTTGCTGACCATGCGCCAGAGTTCCTGCGGCTGAAGATTCAGGCCGAGCAGGAACAGCAGAAACATGATGCCGAATTCGGAGATGTTGCGAATCAGTTCGGGATCGCCCACCAGGCCGAGTGCCGATGGCCCCAGCAGCGCACCGAGGACGATGTAGGCCACCAGCAGCGACTGCCGCGCGTACAACGCCGCGGTTGCGAAGAATGCCGCACCGGTGAATACCAGAAATATCGTGAAGACGATTGAATCCTGCTGCATCGCCCATCCACGTCCCGAAAAAGATTCAGGCACGATAGCAATTAGCCATCGACAAAAAAACACCCGCCTTGCGGCGGGTGCCGGTTACGTTTCGATACCGCGTTCCGTCAGCGCGAACTGCTGAGTTTCGGCGAGGCGGCGCTTGCCCTCTGTTCGCCCTTTCGTCCCGACTTCAGCTTGCAGTGGCTGGACACGGTGCGCCCATCTTTGCGGGTATACGATGTCACCCAGGTGCAGTCGCCATCGGCCAGGCAGGCGTTCTCCAGCATACCTTTGCACTGGCTGGCAGCCGATGCGTGGGTCACAGACATCGCAAGGCCGGCGGCGGCCAGCAGCGCCGAGATGCAGAAACGGGAAATCGTGAAGGTAGGCATATCGTTCTCTCCTTTGAACGTTCGCGACACCGTCCTGGTGTCGCTGAGCAGTCTAGCCGCGTTGCAGTAGCGACTCAAGCCCTGTGGTCAAGGCGGACAGGCATCGGATTCGCAGCGACGGCCATCCGTCCAGATCGCACCGTTGAAATCGGCACGGTCGATCCTTGCCCCGCCCAGGCGCGCACCGCTCAGGTCGGCGAAACTCAGGTCGGCCGACGACAGATCGGCATTGGTCAGGTCGGCGAGACGCAGATTGGCGCCCTTGAGTGTCGCGGTATGCAATCGACCGTACGACAGATCCGCAGCGCTCAAGTCCGCATAACGCAGATCGGCGTGCTCGAGGTTGGCCTGATCCAGGTGTGCCCCGGTCAGCACCGCATTGGCGAGACGGGCACCGGATAGATCCACCCCGGTGAACCGTGCTCCCGACAGATGACACCCTTCGAGGGTCACACCCGCCGCAGGTGCCGCCGCACAATCGGGCTCGACCCTTGGCGGTGGCTCGCCGATCAGCATGACGCCCGCGGTCAAGGCGCTGACGAGCACGACTACGACGATCGCAGAGCGAATGGCCCTGCGCCGTTCGCTGGCGCGGGCGGCACTTTGTTGCGCCGCGAGATCGACATCATCGGCACGCATCTGCAACGGCACGACCTCGGGAACCCTGCCGAGGGGCTGCCAGTCGGTTCTGTCGGGGCTCACCTCGTCAGCCAGTTCGAGACTGCCCTCGAGCACCAGGTGACGCACACGCGCACTGCTGTAGGGACCGCGCACCAGCGAACCGCGTCTGACGAACCAATCCAACCCGCTGCCCTTGCTCCCGGCCACCGTGACTGCAATCCCGAACTGAATTCCCGCTCGATTTATCGGCAGCATGGCCGATAACTTGCGCACGAAGGACAGGCGCGGCGTCGATGGTCAAGATCACCAACATTCTGCAACCGCTCATAGACGCGGCGGTGCGCGACCGACCCAGTCTGCTGAAGCAGCTTCAGGTCGGCCAGGTGCTGCCGGCGAAGATACTCGCACAACCGCAGCCGGGACTGCTGAAACTGGCACTGGGTGGAACCGAGGTACTGGCACGCAGCCAGGTGACCGCAGAACCCGGAACGACGTTGCGTCTCGAGGTGACCAAGGGGCCGCCGCTGCCCGAACTCCGCGTACTGCGTGCTCCAACGCCGCTGGAGACCCAACAACAGGTCGCGCGCTCGGCAATGGCCAGGCAGATCCCTCCAGCCGAGGTCCGCCACACGGTGACGACGTTGCAGGCGCAGGCGCGCACCCCGGCGCAGACAGATGCCGTCATGCGGTTTGTCACCTTGCTGCGGGAATCCGGGGTCCGGCTCGACCGGCTCACGCCGGAGACGTTGCGGCACGCCGTCGCCAGCAGTGGGATATTTCACGAACCCCACCTCGTCTCGGGACGCACGCCGCAGACCACAGATCTCAAGACCCAACTTCTGCAGATGGCCGGGTTGCTACGCGCACAGCTTGCAAGCAGCCCGGAACCGGCCCAGCCGTCACCGCCCCTGGCGGGTCGCCCCGCACCGTCGCCCCCGACACCGCCGGAGGCCGCGGCCAGCGGTGCCCAACCACGTGCTCCGACCGACGACTCGCTGATCAGTCGGCTGATCCGGTTGGTCGAGGGCAGCGCATCGAGAGTTCAGCTGCACCAGAGCGTCGCGCTGCCCAGCGACGACGGCCAGCGGCAGGCGTGGCAGATCGAACTGCCGATCCATCTGCACGACCGCAGCGACGACCTGAAGATGCGCATCGAACGCGACCCGGCAGCCGCCGAGAACGGCGGCACGCCCGAGTGGGCGGTCAATCTGGCTTTCGAGTTTGACACCATCGGCGGCGTGCAGTGTCGTGTCGCCCTGTCGGGCGAACGTGTCGCAGCGACCTTTTGGTGTGAGCGCGAAGCCACCCACCAACGACTCGAGTCGAGCCTGCCGAAGTTGCACGACGCGTTGGCCGGCCAGGGTCTGGACGTAGTTCGGCTGGCGGGCGTGCTCGGCGCACCGGCCAAACCGCTGCTGGATATTCCATTGCCGGATTCCCTGGTGGACGAACGTGCCTGACGCGCCTCGCGAAAAACCGGTCGTCGGCGGCTCGCCGGACATCGCGATTGCACTGCGCTATGACGGCGACAACGCTCCGAGGGTCGTCGCCAAGGGGCGCGAACTGCTGGCCGAGGAGATCATACGTACCGCACAGCAGGCCGGGGTACCGCTCTACCCGGACGCCGAGCTGGCGATGGTGTTGTCGCAGATCCCGCTCGGCGAGGAGATTCCGGAGAATCTGTACCGCGCGATCGCAGAGGTGATCGCTTTCGCCTACATTCTCGCCGGCAAGGTTCCGGAGGGGTTCAACCCACCCGGTCAGACCGATATCGCTGAAGACGCCTGAGTGCCACCGGCCTGGCAGTGTGCGGTAGACAGGTCTGCCGATGTCGGCACGGCCGGTGAACATCAACGCCCGAGGTGGCGCAGAATCGTCGACAGGAGCGCTTGTTCGTCGATCGGCTTCGATACGTGGTCGACCATGCCTGCCGCCAGACATTGCCTGCGTTCTTCGGGGAACGCGTGCGCTGTCTGCCCGATGATAGGCAGCCCGGGTAGCTGTTGCGAGATCCGGCGTGCCGCCTCGTAACCGTTCATGACCGGCATCTGGATATCCATCAAAACGACGTCGTAGGCGGATTCCCCACCGGCGCTCACGCTCTCCACCGCGGCCGCTCCGTCTGCGGCGATGGCCACGCGTGCACCGGCCAGAGTGAGCAGGTCTTCCAGGATAAGCTGGTTGACCTCGACATCTTCGACGATCAACACCGACACGCCCTTGAGTGGTTGTTCATCGACCGAAGGCGTCGGCGCCGGCGGATCGTCGCGCGACACCCTATCCGGCGCCGCGCGGAACGGAACCCAGAATTCAAACCGGCTCCCCTTCCCGAGGCGGCTGCTGGCCGTGATCCCGCCACCCATCAGTTCCAGAATACGCCGCGTGATCGCGAGGCCGAGACCGGTGCCTCCAAACCTTCGCGTCGTCGAGCCATCCGCTTGGACAAAGGGATCGAAGATCTGGTCCAACTGTCCCGGCTGCATACCGATTCCCGTATCGTTCACGGTGAACACCAATCGGTCGTCACGCTGCAACGCAATCAGCGAGACCTCTCCCTGTTCGGTGAACTTCACGGCATTCGACAGCAGGTTGAGCAGGACCTGCCCGAGCCGAAGCGGATCGCTTACGCAGCGCTCCGGCAGCCTCGCGACATCCATGATCAACGCGACTCCCTTGTTGCGCGCATGCTGCTCGACCAGTTCCACCGCGTCATCGACCATCTGATAGAGCGACATGTCGACCGCGTCGATTCGCAGTTTTCCCGCCTCGATCTTGGAAAAATCGAGGATCTCGTCGATCACCCGGATCAACATCCTTCCCGAGCCAAGGATCCTGTCGAACGCGCCTCGCACCCGTTCCGGGTCGGCGGCACGCCGCAATCCGATCTGCGCGAACCCCAGCATTCCGTGCAGCGGGGTGCGAATCTCATGGCTCATGTTGGCCAGGAACTCGCTACGCATCCTTGCCAGATTTTCCGCTGCCACGAGGGCATGCTCGCGGGCCTGGGCGGCAGCGCGTTGCACGCTTACGTCGACGAAGCTGACCACGGCCCCAATGACCTTCTGATCGCGCTGCATGGGGTGCACCGAATACATGACCGGTAACGCATTGCCGTCGGCGCACCAGAAGACCTCATCGTCGGTACGCCGTACCTCGTTGCTGAGCATCGCCTGCTCGATGGGGCATTCGTGTTCCGGATAGGTCCTGCCATCCGGCCAGTGGTAGTGGAACACCGCGTGGGCATTTTTACCCACCAGTTCCTCGGTACGAAAGCCGAGCATGCGACAGGCGGCCGGGTTGACGAAAGTGACCAGCCCCTGCCGATCGACACCGAACAGACCGTCGGCGCTGGACTGCAGAATGTGGCTCGCCCGTGCCTCGGTCTCCAGCAGCTCGCGCGTTTTCTGATCGACCAGGCCCTGTAGATCGCGACGGTGCCGCTCCAGTTCGGCGGCGTTACTCTTCGCCTCGGTGATGTCACGCCCGACGATGACCATCGCCTGGCGCCCTCCCCGGGGATCGAACAGAGGCACCTTGACCAGGTCGAAACAAACCGGTTCGCCCGCCTCCAGTTCCAACCACTCTTCGGCACGAATCGGGTCAGACGACTCCCATGCCCGTTCGTCACTGCCCTGCAGTCTTTGAAGCATGCCCGCGATACGCGGGTGCCGTACGGCCAGATCGTTGTCGTTGAACCCGCGCCATTCCTCGCCCAGCAGACCCAGCAGTCGCAGGAACACCGAGTTGGCGATCAACCAACGCCCTTCGCCGTCTTTGAACTGGATGGCATCCGGCACCGCTTCCACCAGTGTGCGCAGTCGCTGTTCGCTCTCGGCGAGCGCGATTTCCGCCTGTTTGCGCTGCGTGATGTCGGTTGAAATTCCACACAATCCATAGATCTCGCCGTTCTCGCGGCGCAGCGCCAGCTTTGTGGTCAGATATACCCTTGCGTCACCCGTAAGGCGATTCGTCAACGATTCTTCGACACGGATGGTCTCGCCGTACAGCAGTACGCGCCTGTCGTCTTCTTGCACGCGCTCGATACCCGCGGTACCGAGGAACTTCTCATCGCTGAACCCGACGACCTCGTCCATCTCCACCTGCCAGTATTCGCGCAGACGGCGGTTCGCGAACAGGTAGCGCCCGTCGTTGTCCTTCAGGTAGATGAACGCATCGACACTGTCGAGGATGGTCAGCAGTTTCTGCTCGCTGGCACGCAGCGCAAACTCGGCGGTCTTGCGATCCGTGATGTCCTCATAGATGCCCAGCAGCCCGAAAATGCTGCCATCGCGCTTGCGCAGCGGTACCTTCGAGGTGCTGAGCCAGATGGTTCGCCCGTCCGGCGTGGATTGCGGTTCCTCGTAGGCGATCATCTCGAGACCCGAGTGGATCACCTTGGCGTCATCGGCGCGGTACAGCTCGGCCTGTTCCGCCCATCCCATGTGGAAATCGTCCTTGCCGATCAGGTCTTCGGGTCGCTGCATGCCTGCATCGCGTGCAAACGCCGGATTGCACCCGAGATAGCGTGACTCCAGGTCTTTCCAGAACACCCGGATCGGCACCGCGTCGATGATGGTCTGCAACAGATTGCGAGACTCGTCGAGTTCGCGGGCACTGTCGCGCAGCGCCGCCTCGGAACGTTGCAGCCTCTGATGAGCGATGCCGCCCTGTATCGCGGTCGCCAGTTTGCCGACGACCGCGCGGAGCTGTCCCAGCATGCGCGGTGTGAACAAGTCATCCGCAGCCGAGCTCATGAGCAGCAGGCCGCATTCTGCCATAGGGTATAAAGCCCAGCTGCCTGCCGGTGGTGCAATATTGATGTCGTAGACGGAGAACTCGGGATCCCCGGTCGCAAAGGCTCGCGCCCTTCCCTCCCGGGCGAGCCGACAAAGAGGATGTTCTTCGGGCAAGGCGTCACGACACGTCTCGCCGCGTGGGATACTCTCCAACAGCGTCATTCCATCGCCGCCATCGTCGTCGAATGCGCCCGCCCTCCACCACACGGACGCGCCGGTCAGGTTGCGCCTGGCCATCAATGAACGCAGGAAGCCCTTACACGTCGCGTAGGGATCAAGCGATTGGCCGATGCTCAGCGAAAGCTCGTAAAGCAGCAGCAGGTCTTCACGGACGCTTGAAGACGAATCGACCATCGTCTCAGCGGTGGGTCAACGCGACCACGAAGGTCTTGTTGAAAAGCTCCAGGTACTGGTCACCGTGATTGGCTACCTCACCCAGCGCCAGGACCCCTTCCGGCGTGACATCGGTAAAACCTCGCAACTGCCGGGATACCGCCCTGAGCTCGTCTTCGAATGCGTCACCCATCATCAACACGCGCGAATAGCAGTCCGAAATGAAACACCGCTCGACGTCGCCCGGAGCGCCGCAGTCGTCCACTCCCTGGACCGCAGCGGCAATCAAGGTCTCGCGATCACCGCGCGCCAGGTACATCACGGAGTTCTCGGTCACGTCGGTCAAAACGACGATGTCGTCACCGTCACCCTGACCGATCGGGTCCCGCATCACGTCTTCGCCGCCCTCTTTGGCAATGCACAGCGGGAACACGGACATGAGGTCGGGGAACATCGGCCGCTCGGCGAACGCGGGATCGAGCGCGACGACCTCGGACCGATACAGCGTGGCGGCCGGCTCCCAGTTCAACTCTTTGATGACGTTACCCTCGGTGCGCGACGCAACGAACGGTCCGGCGACCCGTGTCCATCCGTGGCGTACCCGCACCGTCATGCGCTGCGTCGAGATGACCGCCAGGGCCACGTTGCTGAAACAGCCCTGTTCCGTGAATACCGACGGCGCTGGGCGGAGGTCGTGGTACCCGGTGCCCGCACCGTAGTGCGTCAGTCGTCGCCCGTAGCGGTTGTAGAGATCTTCGAGCAACGCCGTGATATTCGGCGCCAGGCAGTCGATGAACAACAGCGAACTCGCGGCGGGCCCCTCCGGCAGAACCGCCGGCTCGTCGCGCCATTGGACGCCATCCCGTTGCAGATCGGCCAGATGGACGCTGCTGTCACCCGGTAGGGGAATCGCTACCAGACCCCGCTTTTCAACCTTTTCGCCAACGATCAGTCCGGGGAAGATGGCACCACAGATGCGCAGCCCCTGTGCCCGGCAGTGGTCGATCAGTGCGGGCACCTGATCGCCGTGAGCGTCGGCCACACACAGCGCCCACAGCGGTGCCGCATGCGGCGCGGACGCCGCCAACAGCGCTGATGCGACCTTGTCGCAGGAATCAAAAGGCAGGTACACGACGTCCTCCGGGGAGTGATTACGGCGAGACCCGGGCTGGTTGCCGATATGCACGATGCTTCGGCCGAGGACGCCCGATCTTGAGAACGCGTCGGGGCCGCTGGTGCGAGTCGAGCGGGCGCCGGTCTTCTCCCGTCGCCCGCCGACAGGATTGAGAAGGCCGGCCTCAGTGCTCGAGAATCTGGCTCAGAAACAGCTTGGTCCGTTCGGACTGCGGATTGGCGAAGAACTCGCCCGGCTCGTTCTGCTCGATGATCTCGCCGCCATCCATGAAAATCACGCGATTCGCGACGGTCCTGGCGAACCCCATCTCGTGCGTGACGCACAGCATCGTCATTCCGCTTTCGGCGAGTTCGATCATGGTATCGAGCACCTCCTTGATCATCTCGGGATCCAGCGCGGAGGTGGGTTCGTCGAACAACATGATACTGGGATGCATGCACAGGCTGCGAGCGATGGCCACGCGCTGTTGTTGGCCACCGGAAAGCTGACCGGGATACTTCTTGGCCTGCTCTGGGATCCTGACCTTCTCGAGGTACTGCATCGCAGTCTCTTCGGCCTCCCGCCGCGGCATCTTGCGCACCCAGATCGGTGCCAGACAGCAGTTCTCAAGCACCGTCAGGTGAGGAAACAGGTTGAAGTGCTGAAACACCATCCCGACTTCACGGCGGATCTGGTCTATGTGCTTTATGTCATCGGTCAGCTCGGTTCCGTCGACAATGATCTGCCCACGCTGGTGCTCCTCGAGGCGGTTGATGCAGCGGATCATGGTCGATTTGCCTGAGCCGGACGGACCGCAGATGACGATCCGTTCACCCTTCTGGACCAACAGGTTGATGTCCTTCAGCACGTGAAACTGCCCGTACCACTTGTGAACCTGGCGCATCTCGATCATCACCTGATCGGACATTGCAGGAGGCTCCGAAGAGGTTTCCTTCGTGGTCGTTGGACTATCGTTCATCTTTTGTGACCCGTGTGCAGTTTGCGTTCCAGGGCGAGACTGTAACGCGACATCCCGAAGCAGAAGACCCAATACACCACAGCGGCGAACGTCAGCCCTTCGAGCGCAAACCCGAGCCAATTCGGGTCGGCCAATGCGGACTGGATCATGGCCAGCATGTCCAGCAGCCCGATGATCAGCACCAGCGTGGTGTCTTTGAACAGCGCGATGAAGGTGTTGACTATGCCGGGGATCACCAGTTTCAGCGCCTGCGGCAGGATGATCAGGCCCATGCTCTGCCAGTAACGCAGACCCAGTGCCTGTGCCGCCTCGTACTGACCTTTCGGAATAGCCTGCAAACCGCTGCGCACGACCTCTGCCATGTAGGCCGACTGGAACAACGCGATGCCGATCATCGCCCTCAGCAGTTTGTCGAAATGCGTTCCTTCGGGCAGGAACAGCGGCAACATCACAGACGACATGAACAGCACCGTGATCAACGGCACCCCGCGCCAGAACTCGATGAAAATGATACTCAGCGACTTGACGATCGGCATATTGGAGCGCCGGCCGAGCGCGAGGAGGATGCCGAGCGGGAACGATGCCGCCATGCCGACGGAAGACAACACCAGCGTCAAGGTCAACCCGCCCCACAGGCTGGTCTCGACATGCTTGAGGCCGAATATTCCGCCGGAAAACAGATAAAACGCGATCACCGGATAACCAACGAGGATGAACAGGCCAAGCCATGCCTTGCGTGGAAACCGCTTGATGAACAACGGCACCATCAGCGCCACGAGAAGGATTCCCGCCAGATTGATCCGCCAGTATTCGCTCTGCGGGTAAAGCCCGTACATGAACTGGTTGAACCGGACGTTGACGAACACCCAGCACGCACCGCTCTTGTCCGCATCGCAGGGCGCACGCGAATCACCGATCCAGTGCGCTTTGATGAAGGCCCATTCGATCAACGGGGGTATGGTCAGGTACAGCAGGTAGATCGCCGCGGCCGTCAACAGGGCATTGGACCACGACGAAAACAGGTTGGCGCGCATCCAACCGATCAGGCCCACGCTGGTGGATGGCGGCGGAAGATCTGGATGGGGTGTATGAACACTCATTTCGTCTACCGCTCGACCAGTTGTTTGCGCTTGTTGTACCAGTTCATGAACGTCGAGATCAGCAGGCTGATCGCAAGATACACCGCCATTGTCATTGCGATGACCTCAACGGCCTGTCCGGTCTGGTTGAGCGTTGTGCCCGCAAACACGTTGACCAGATCCGGATAACCGATCGCCGTCGCGAGCGACGAGTTCTTGGTCAGGTTGAGATACTGGCTGGTGAGCTGAGGGATGATGACCCGCATCGCCTGCGGAATGATCACGAGCTTGAGCGTGACGCGTGGTCTTAGTCCCAGCGCATAGGCGGCCTCCGTCTGACCATGGCTGACCGCCATGATCCCGGAACGCACCGCTTCGGCGATAAACGCCGCGGTATAGATGCTCAGTGCGAGCAGCAGTGCGGCGAGTTCTGGAATCACCTCCAGACCGCCACGGAAGTTGAATCCCTTCAGCGCGGGGTAATCCCAGTGCAATGGCGAACCACTCGCCAGGAAGACCGCCAGAGGCAGTCCTGTTATCGCGACGAATCCGACCAGCAGCGTGGGAAACTGCCGGCCGGTGGCTGCCTGACGCCGTTTCGCCCAATAGGCAATGCCCATCATCAGTACGATGGCCCCGATCAACGCCATGCCCGCCAGCCAGATTCCGTCTTCAGCCACCGGGCGCGGAAGGAACAATCCCCGGTTGTTGAGGAAAACGGCATCGCCGACCGAGAGACTCTGGCGGGGCAGCGGCAGCGGTCGCAAGACGGCGAAGTACCAGAAGATGATCTGCAGCAGCAGCGGGATATTGCGGAATATCTCGATATACGCCGTGGCAAGGCGTGCGACCAGCCAATTGTGCGACAGGCGCGCTACGCCGATGAAGAAACCCAGCAAGGTGGCAAAAAAGATGCCGAGGCCCGCCACCAGCAGCGTGTTGAGCAGCCCGACAAAAAAGGTCCGCCCGTAGGTATGTGTCTCGTCGTACTCGATCAGGCTCTGCAGGATGCCGAAGCCTGCCTCGTTGGAGAGAAAACCGAAGCCGGTGGTGATGCCACGCTGCTCCATGTTGGACAGCGTGTTGCTGAGCAGGTAGTAACCGAACGCCGCGATCCCCAGGACCAGAAGGACCTGAAACACGACCGCTCTGAACACCGGCTGCCGCCAGAGCGGCACCTTGTGCGTCGCACCCGAACGGGACTGCTCAACCGGCATGGAAGCTCCGCGCTTTGTGCACCTCGGCGGACCCATACCGGGCCGTGCACGCAGATGATTCAGGGTTCATGTGCGATCTGGGGCACACAGGCACTCGTCGCCTGTGTGCCGCTTCCGAAACGGCCGACAATCAGCGAATCGGCGGTGCGTACTGGATGCCGCCCTTGCTCCACAGCGCGTTCAGGCCCCGCGATATGCCAAGCGGGCTACCCTTGCCGACATTGCGGTCGAACGCCTCGCCGTAGTTGCCGACCAGCTTGATGATGTTGTAACCCCATTCGTCGGGCAGGCCCATCCACTCGCCTTTGACGCCTTCAACCCCGAGCAGTCGCCGCACGTTGGGATCGGTGGAATTCGCCTTCATTTCGTCGACGTTGGCCGAAGTGACACCCAGTTCCTCGGCGTTGATCATGGCGTACAGCGACCATTTGACGATGTTGAACCACTCGTCGTCACCCTGGCGCACAACTGGACCGAGCGGCTCCTTGGAAATCACCTCAGGCAGCACCATCGCGCTGTCGGGCTTCTGCAGCTTGATGCGCAGCGCGTACAGCTGGGACTGGTCGGAGGTCAGCGCATCGCAGCGTCCTGCCTCGAATGCCTTGATGGTCTGGTCGGAGGTATCGAATGTGATCGGCGTGTAGCTCATTTTGTTGCTGCGGAAATAGTCCGCGAGGTTGAGCTCGGTAGTCGTCCCCGCCTGGATGCAGAACGAGGCCCCATCCATCTCCAGCGCACTCTTCACCCCAAGGTTCTTGCTGACCAGGAAGCCCTGTCCGTCGTAGTAGTTGACGCCAGTGAAGTTCAATCCCAGCGAGGTATCACGGGTGTAGGTCCAGGTGGTGTTGCGCGGCAGCATATCGATCTCGCCCGACTGCAGCGCGGTGAAGCGCTCCTTTGCGGTAAGCGGGCTGTACTTCACCTTGCCGGCATCACCAAAGATCGCGGCGGCCACGGCACGGCACATGTCGACGTCGATGCCGGTGAATTTCCCCTTGTCGTCGGCTGCCGAGAACCCAGGTAGGCCGGTGCTCACGCCGCATTGAATGAATCCCTTGCCCTTGACGGCATCGAGGGTGGCACCGGCATAAGCGGTACCGGCAAAGGCGAGTACCGCACCGATTCCGATGGCGAATGTGGATTTCATGATGATTGTGCTCCTCCGAGTGTGCCACAGATTCTTCTGGGTTCGTTTTTGCCGCGTGCCAAGCGCCAGGACGTGCATCGCACGATCAGCACGGTCGCCTGAGTGTCACCCCGCGCGCAGCGACCGTCAAGGCGAAGGCGGTGCGCCCGGTTTGCATGCACCCTTGCGCTACAGGGCATTTAAGCGTCCGACAAAACCGGACAAGACCTCCGATTCGACCGATGCGTCACAGCGATCAGACGTTGTGTTCGCCGAGCATCGCCTGCAGCCCCGGCTCGTCGAGCACCTCGATGCCGAGTTCACGTGCCTTGGCGAGCTTGGACCCGGCATCCTCACCCGCAACGACAAAATCGGTTTTCTTCGAAACGCTGCCGGCCACCTTCGCGCCGAGCGCCTGCAGTCGCTGTTTGACGACATCGCGCGGCTCGGACAGCGTGCCGGTCAACACGAAGGTCTTACCCGACAGCGGCTGCGCCGCCGCTGCGGCGGTACCCGGCTCGGCCTCCGGCCAGTGCACGCCGGCTGCCCTCAACCGTGCGATCACCTCAAGGTTGTGCGGTTGACGGAAGAAGGTATGGACGTGCCGGGCAACGACCGGACCCACGTCTGGCGTCTGCTGCAACGCCTCTTCGTCGGCCGACCGGATCCCGTCCAGGGAACCGAAATGGCTGGCAAGCGCCAAAGCCGTGGCCTCACCCACCTCGCGGATTCCCAGCGCGTACAGGAATCGCGCGAGCGTGGTATCGCGCGACTTGGCCAGGGCGGCCACCAGGTTCTGCGCGGATTTGTCGCCCATGCGTTCGAGCCCGGCCAGTGTTTCGGCCGCCAGCCCGAACAAGTCGGACGGATCGTCGACCAGGCCGTTGTCGACCAACTGCTCGATCAATTTGTCACCGAGACCCTCGATATCCAATGCACGCCGGGAGGCGAAGTGCTTTATCGATTCCTTGCGCTGAGCCGCGCAGAACAGACCGCCGGAACAGCGCGCGACGGCTTCACCCTCGATCCGCTCGATATCGGAGCCGCACACCGGACAGTGCTTCGGAAGCCGCACCCGCTTCGTCCCCTTGGGGCGCCGTTCCGGGAGCACACGGACGACCTCCGGGATCACATCGCCAGCGCGCCGAACGTATACGGTGTCACCCACACGCACATCCTTGCGTTCGACCTCATCCATGTTGTGCAAGGTCGCGTTGCTGACGGTGACGCCGCCGACGAACACCGGCTTCAGACGCGCGACCGGCGTCACCGCCCCGGTGCGGCCGACCTGGAATTCGACGGCCTCGACCTCGGTGAGTTCTTCCTGTGCCGGGTACTTTTGTGCAACGGCCCAGCGCGGCGCGCGCGAGACAAAACCCAGCGCCTGCTGATCGGTGATGCTGTCGACCTTGAACACGACACCATCGATTTCGTAGGGGAGCGAGGCGCGCCGCCTGCCAATCTCTTCGTAGTACGCCGCACAGCCCTGCACCCCGGTCACAAGCCGCAATTCCGGTGACACCGGCAGCCCCCATTCGCGCAGCAGCGCCATGTTGCCGCTGTGCGTCGCACTCATCGGATGCCCTTCGACCTCGCCGGTCCCGTAGCAGAACATCGTCAAGGGGCGACTTGCGGTGACCTTCGAATCGAGTTGGCGCAGGCTGCCAGCCGCGGCATTGCGCGGATTCGCGAAGGTCTTCTCACCGAGTGCCCTCTGTCGGTCGTTGAGCTCGACGAATCCCTTCTTCGGCATGAAGATCTCGCCGCGCACCTCGAGCACAGCCGGCCAGTCCCTGCCGCGCAGGCGCAGCGGCACCGCGTCGATCGTACGCACGTTCTGCGTCACGTTCTCACCACGCGAACCGTCGCCCCGGGTCGCCGCCTGGACCAGGTGGCCCGATTCGTAGCGCACGCTGATTGCGAGGCCGTCCAGCTTGGGCTCGGCCACGTAGTCCACGTCGTCCTCGCGCTTCAGGCGATCGCGTACACGTCGATCGAATTCGGCCATCGCTTCGGCCGTCAAGGCGTTTTCCAGCGACAGCATCGGTATGCGGTGCTCGACCTCCTCGAAAGCCGCGAGCGGCACCCCACCCACCCGCTGCGTTGGCGAATCGGGGGTGATCAGGTCCGGATGCTCCGCCTCCAGTTGCTGCAGCGCGCGAAACAACCGGTCGTACTCGCTGTCCGGCACCTCGGGCTGGTCGAGCACGTAATACTGGTAGTTGTGATGTTCGATGAGTTCACGCAGGCGCTGCGCTTCAGCGCGCAGCCTGGCGTTGCCTTTCAATGCCGGCTCCGCGCCAGCTTGACGCGGTGACGATGCTCGATGATCGACTCGCGGGTGTGCTTCTCCATCTGCCGGGTCAGCTTGTTGTGTCGCTCGTCCTGCAGTTCGCCTTGCAATGCGACGGCCAGACGGTTCGCAGTCACCAGCATCTCGTCGTAGATCTCGACGCCGTCACGGACGCCCGGCAACTGGGTGAACATCGTCAGTCCGGGCGTCTGGAAATCGTCCATGCCATCCACCGGGAAGGTTCCCGGTTCGACCATGCTCGCGATGCTGAAGATGACCCGGCCACCCCCGCCCTCGCGGCGGTGGTAGATCGACATGTCGCCAAGCCCCAGGCGGTTGTCGGCGCAGGCGCGTTCGATGTCCGGGCCCGCAAAGTCCCCGGATTTGGCCACCAGGTTGATGATGACCAGTTTGCGCTCGACCTCGTCGCGCAATGCCGGGTCGGTGCTGAGGTAGTCGGCGTCGCCATGCGCGTCGAATTGCAGGTCCATCGAGAACTGGCGGTCACCGTCGCCGGCCGCCGCCGTCCATTCTCCAATCTCCGCGGGTTCCGGGTCCAACGCCGAGGCGCTGCGCCGCACTGCGCGGCCGACGACCGACGGGCGGTCACGATCGTCGTCCTCGATCCGCATCTCGGGAACCCTCTCCGATCCGTCGTACATACCCGGATCGGAATTGCCCTCCGCGGCGTCGTCCAGCGAGACGCTGTCCATCGAATGATCCACCACCCGGCGTCGCACCCGACGCCGATGCGGCAGCGCCCGCTTGTAGCGGTCCCACAGATAGATGCCGGCGACCAACAGGACACCGAGCACCACCAATATCAATCTGACCAGATCCGGATCCATCGCCGCATGCCGCCGAGTCGACCTCTATTTTTTGCCAGCGCGTCGCGCGCCCCAGTCTTACACCGCCGCCAGTGCCGCCGCCTCTTCGACATCCACAGAAACCAGGCGCGAGACGCCCGGTTCATGCATGGTCACGCCGGTCAGCTGATTGGCGATCTCCATCGTCACCTTGTTATGCGTGATGAAAATGAACTGCACATGCTCGGACATCTCTTTGACCAGCGCCGAATAGCGTCCGACATTGGCATCGTCGAGCGGTGCATCGACCTCGTCCAGCATACAGAATGGTGCCGGATTGAGGCGGAAGATCGCAAACACCAGCGCGACCGCGGTGAGCGCCTTCTCGCCACCAGACAGAAGATGAATGCTGCTGTTGCGCTTGCCCGGTGGGCGCGCCATGACCGTAATGCCGGTGTCCAGCAGGTCCTCGCCGGTCATCTCCAGGTAAGCCTGGCCACCGCCGAACAGTTTCGGGAACAGCTCCTTGAACCCCGCATCGACCAGATCGAAGGTCTCTTTGAAACGTGACCGCGTCTCGCGGTCGATCTTGCGGATCGCCTCCTCGAGGGTCGCCAGCGAACTGCTGACGTCTTCGTGCTGGCTATCCAGGTAGGCCATGCGCTCGCTTTGCTCCTTGAACTCATCGATCGCCGCGAGATTGATCGGGCCCAGGCGTTGGATGCGCGTCGCCAGGTCCTCGGAGCGCTTCTGCCAGGCAGCGACTTCCGCCTCGGCTGGCATCTCGTCCTGCAACACACCGTGTTCGAACCCGGTCTCGGCGAGCTGCTCCTCGAGTGTGCTGCCGCGCACCTGGATCTCCTGGCGCGACATCCGCGTCTGGTCCAGGCGGCTGCGTTCATCCTGCACACGCTGCTCCACCTGGTGCCGCGCGCGATCATGCTCGCGCAACTGGTGATCGATATCCTCGAGGCGTTTGCGCGCCTGGGTGAGCTGCGCCTCGATCTCGGCGCGGAGTCGCAATTGCTCCTCGAGACGCGCCTGCTGCTCTCCGATCGGCGCCCTGCCGGATTCGAGCGTTGACTCGAGTTCCGAACAGCGCTGACCAAATTGCACCAACTGCTGCTGCACCCGGTCGATGCCGGAACGCAACGAATCCTCCGAGGTACGCATCGATTCGACACGCAGTGCGATCTCATGCATGCGGTTGCGCGCCTCGCTCGCCGCGGTGCGCGCCTGGTCCAGCGCATCGCGCAGGGCATCGCGCTGTCCGACAAGCTGCTCGCGCTGCCGGCTCAGATCTTCGATGGACGCCAAGGCCTGATGCAGCCGGCTACGCGCCTCCTCCATCTCCGCCAGGCCCTGCTCGATGTGCTCGCGTATCTCCTGGGCGTCGTCTTCCAGCCCGGTGATGCGATGCCGGATCTGTTCGGCGCGTGCCTGTTTGCCACTGAGCAGCGCCCTGACCTCGGAAAGCACACGCTGTGCCGCTTCCATTTCACGTTGCTGCGACTCACGCGCCTGCTCGGCCTCGAGCAATGTCTGGCGGTCGGTCGCGAGCTGTTCGGCCAGCTGCTGGACGCGCGGCTCCAGTTCCGCCTGGTGCTGCACGAGATCACGGATCTCGCGTTCGCGGCCCAATACGCCCGCGTTCGCGTCGTTTCCGCGCCGCAGGCTGATCCAACCGCGACCCACCTGCAGGCCGTCCGGGGTCACCAGCGACTCTCCCGGTGCAAGGTCGCGGCAACGCCGCAGCGCCTCCGCCAGATCGGGCGCGGTGTGGATTCCATTCAACAGATGGGTCAACTGCGCCGGACCCTGCACCTGCTCCGCCAGGGTCCCTGGGCGCGCAGCCACTGGATAGCCGTTCGATTCGAACAGTGTCAGCACGCCCTGCTCGAGCGTGTTCAGCTGGGCGCCGTGCCCATCCAGCTCGTCGACCATCACCGCCTGCAGTTGCCCGGCGAGTACCACTTCTACCGCCGCCTGCCATTGATCCGTCACCTGCATCGTTTCGAGCAGGCGCCGCGCCTGGCCGAGGCGCTGGACATCCAGCCAACGCGCGATGACCTCGTCGCCTTCGCCGCGCGCGGCCTGCTGCAGTGCCTGCAGCGATGCCAGCCGCCCCTTGAGCGTCTCCAGTTCGCTGCGCGCGTCGGCGAGATCCTCCTGGACCTGCTGGTTGCTTTCGCGCAACCTGGCGATCGCCTGCACCCGGTCTTCGACACGTTCACGCACCGCACGCAGCCCGGCCTCGCCCTCCGCTTCGCGGTGCTGCAGTTCTTTGATCTCGGCCTGCAATGCAATATCCGAGAGGTTTTGACGTTCCTCCTCGTTTCGGGTCAGCCGGCGTTTGAGCTGCACCTCCTGCTGCTCGAGGTGATTGATCCGCGTACGCTCCACCTGCGCCTGCTGTGCCGGTTCGTTGGCGCTCTGGTTGAATCGATCCCATTCGGCCTGCCAGGCCTGCATCGACTCTTCGGCCCGCTGCAGCTGCTCCGCCGAGGTGTCGGCCTCGGCACGGGCTTCTTCGAGCATCGGCCGGTCGCGTTCGAGTTCGTCGGCGAGTTGCGCCAGTCGGCTGTTGTCCTGTTCGCTCAAAGACTGCGCCTGGGCCAGCGCCTGGCGTGCCTGGGAGAGGTCTGCCTCCTGCTGCCGGCGTGCGTCCCGGGCGTACTGGATCGCGTCTTCGAGACGGGCGATCTCCGCGCCAGCCGCGTAGAAGCGCCCCTGGATATCGTTGAAAGCGTCGTTCGCCTCGGCATGTGCCGCGCGCTGCTGTTCGATCTGTGCTTCGAGATTGCGTTGCTCGGCGATCGCCGCCTGGAGGCGGTTTTCCTGCTCCGCGATCATCCGGTCGCGCTGCTCGACCTCGGCCGACATCTGGTCCAGACGCAATACCAGCAACTCGGCGCGCACACGCCGCTCTTCGTCGCGCAGCGACTTGTATTTCTGTGCGGTCGCCGACTGCCGTTCGAGGTGCCGCAGCTGTTTCTGCACCTCTTCGCGCAGATCGTCGAGTCGCTCAAGGTTTTCACGGGTGTGGGAGATGCGCGTTTCGGTCTCGCGCCGTCGCTCCTTGTATTTGGATATCCCCGCCGCTTCCTCGAGGTATACACGCAGGTCCTCGGGGCGCGCCTCGATGATGCGCGAGATCATGCCCTGTTCGATGATCGAATAGCTGCGCGGCCCCAGGCCGGTGCCGAGAAACAGGTCGGTGATGTCACGCCGGCGACAACGTACGCCGTTCAGGTAGTACAGCGACTGGCCGTCGCGCGACACCTGACGCTTTACCGAGATCTGACTGTACTGAGCGTACTGGCCTCCCGCGCTGCCGTCCGCGTTGTCGAACAGCAATTCGATGCTCGCGGTGCCGACCGGTTTGCGGCTGCTCGAACCGTTGAAGATGACATCGGCCATCGATTCGCCGCGCAGCATCTTCGCCGAACTCTCACCCATGACCCAGCGCACCGCGTCGATGACGTTGGACTTGCCGCAGCCATTGGGTCCAACGATGCCGACGAGATTACTGGGGAAATGCACGGTGGTCGGGTCGACAAAGGATTTGAAGCCCGCCAGCTTGATCTTTTCCAGACGCATGGCGGGCAAAGATACAGGATGCGCGAGCACCCGCACAAGCGGCCCGGATACCCGCGCGCGAGCCTGAACACTGCCTCACAAAAGATTGTTTTGGCGGACTTTTCCAACCGAACCTCAAGTTCCCTGTCGGCTTTACGCGGCGGCGCTGACGTATAATATTCGGCGATTTGCGATTCGCCTCTCGGAGCCACGATGTCGACCCTTCCCAGCCGTGACCTGGAAACCTTCCCCAACCCGCGCCCCGAGCGTGATTACACCATCCGCATCCGGGTCCCGGAATTCACCTGCCTGTGTCCCAAGACCGGCCAACCGGACTTCGCGACGCTGCACATCGAATACGTGCCGGACAGCCTGTGCGTGGAGCTCAAGTCGCTAAAGCTGTACGTATGGTCGTTTCGCGACGAAGGCGCATTCCACGAAGCGGTCACCAACCGCATCCTCGACGACCTGACGGGCGCCACGCAGCCCCGGTTCATGCGTCTGACCGCGGAGTTCAACGTGCGCGGCGGGATCTATACGAACGTGGTCGCCGAGTACCGCGCCGACGGCTGGGCGGCGCCGGCGCCGGTGCACCTGCCGTAGGCCCGGTCTTGGCTGACTGCTTCATCGGCATCGACCTCGGCACCTCGGGCTGCCGGGGGGTGGCGATCGACGATCGGGGTGTGACCCTGGCGCAGGCAGCCACTGTACTGCCGCCGTCGCGGCATCCTCGTCCAGGCGCCAGCGAACAATCGCCGGATGACTGGTGGGCCGCGGTCGCGCGCGTATTGCGCGAGCTGCTCACCCAGAAACCGGGCAGGGTGCGGGCACTGAGCGTCGACGGGACATCGTCGACGCTGTTGCTATGTGACGCCGACGGCGTCCCTTGCTCTCCAGGGCTGATGTATGACGATCGGCGCGCCGTGCCGCAGGCGCAGACCATCGCCCAGCATGCGCCGGCCGACTGCGCCGCACGCGGCCCCGGATCGGCCCTCGCCAAGCTGCTCTACCTGCATGAAAAACATCCGCATGTCGCGGCGCACGCGGTCCATCAAGCGGACTGGATCAGCGGGCGCCTGGCCGCTCGGCACGGTATCAGCGACGAAAACAACGTCCTCAAGCTGGGTTACGACGTGGTGGAGCGCCACTGGCCTGAGTGGATGACCCGGTTACCGCTACCGCTCGAACTGCTGCCCGAGGTCCTGCCGGTGGGTTCTCCGGTCGGCCCCATCGCGCCTGCCATTGCAGCGGCATTCGGCCTTCCGACCGATGTGCTCGTGGTGGCCGGCACCACCGACAGCAACGCGGCGGCGCTGGCGGCCGGCATCGAAGCACCCGGCGACGCCGTGACGTCGCTCGGCAGCACCCTGGTACTGAAGATATTCGCCGAACGCCCGGTCTTCGCAGCCGACTACGGCGTATACAGCCACCGACTCGGTGACAGCTGGCTGATCGGCGGTGCCTCCAATACTGGAGGGCGCGTATTGCGCCAGTTCTTCAGCGACCGGCAAATCAAGCAGCTGAGTGCGCGGATCGACACGGAACGCGTGCTCAACCTCGGCTACTACCCCTTGCCGACCCCCGGAGAGCGGTTTCCGCGAAACGATCCACATCTGGAACCGCGACTGACCCCGCGTCCCGAGGATCCTGCCGAGTTTCTACAGGCCATGCTGGAGGGCATTGCGGACGTGGAGGCTACCGGGTACGCGCGCCTGACCGCATTGGGTGCGCCGACGCCACGTCGCGTATTCACCAGCGGCGGGGGTGCCGCCAACGAGGCGTGGCAGCGCATACGCGCGCGTCGGCTCGGTCTGCCGGTACTGCGCGCCGTGCACACAGAGGCGGCCTATGGCACGGCCCTGCTGGCGCGGGCCGCCGTCGGCGCGCGCTCAACCTCGCAGTCGCTGCAGTAAGGCGTTCGCGGCTTCCGCGTGCTGCGTATTGGGGTTCTCGCGGACAATGCGTTCCAGCACCGGGCGCGCCTCCGAGTCGCGATCCAACCGATGCAGCGCCTCGGCCACGTGCAGGCCGATCTCGGCATTGCGCGGTGCGATCACAAACGCCTGCTGGAGTGCTGCCAGACCTTCCGGGGCGCGGCCCTGCTGGAACAGGATCCAGCCATAGGTATCGACGATCTCGGCACGTGACGGCGCCAGTTCATATGCACGGGTCGCCAACTCCAGTGCACGCTTGCCATCGCGTTCCAGATACAACCACGCCATGTTGTTGAGGATTACCGGATTTACCTCGACCTTCGAGATCGCCTGTTCATAGGCCGCGATCGCCTCACCGGCACGACCTGCCTGCTGCTGCAGCATTCCGAGGTTGGCCCACGCACTGCCGTCATCCGAATGCTCAGCGAGCCAGTCGTTGAGCACCTTGACCCCTTTGTCGGCCTTCCCGGCGGCAGTCAGGGCATTCGCAAAGATCCGCACGCGACGCGAGGTACGTTCGACCGCCAGGCCGGCTTCAGTGGCTGCGAGCGATGCCTCGATATCGCCCTTGCCGCGATAGGCGGCCGCCTCAATGTCGTAACCGTAGACGTTGTCCGGAAAGTACGTCTTGATCTGTTTCGCCTGTTCCAGCGCCTGATCGTAGCGATTTTCACGCAACTCGAGTTCCGCGAGGCCTATCCATACCAGCGGTACCTTGTGCTCGGGATCGAGTTCGATGGCACGCCGGAAGCTGTCGCGCGCGGCGTCCGGATCGCCGCCAGCCACTTGGGCGCGGGCAAGTTGAAACCAGCCCTCGAGCAACTCCGGTTGCCGTTCGGTCAGCGTCGAAAAAGTGAACACCGCACTCGGATAGTCGCCACTTTGCAATTGAGCCATACCTTTCAGGCGCAACGCTGCGGGGTGCTCCGCCTGCTCTGGAGCCAGTCCCGAGAGCGCTGTCATCGCTTTCAGCCCTTCGTTGGCACGCAGGTAGTGCTCGGCGAGAATCAGCATCGGCTGCAACGCTTTCGGATTGGATTCGTTGGCCCTGAGCAACCACTGCTCGGTAGCCGCAGCATCGCCCCCCGCCTTCGCCAGTGCCGCCATCCCAAGCAGCGCACCCAAGTGTTTCGGGTCACGCTGCAGCACGCGTTCATACGCACGAGCTGCTGCCTCGGCATCCCCCTGCAACGTCGATTTGCGGGCGATGTTCATTATCGCGACCAGGAAATTCGGGTCCTTCTCCAAAGCCTGCTCGAACTTCGCCTGCGCCTCGTCGAACCGACTCTGTGCAAGATATGCAAGCCCAGTCAGGTTGTAGGGGATCGGGCTGTCCACCATCCGCTTCTCCAAAGCCTCGGACGCTGCGATCGCCTTGTCGAATTCGTGCTTGTTGAGATAGCTGAGCACCAGCAGGACGTCGGCCTGCAGCACGTCTTGATCCAACGCGACCGCGGATTCCAGCTGCGAGATAGCTCCAGAGGTATCGCCGGATGCGATCTTCCCGATCGCCAACTGCGTACGCAGCAACGCCCGGTCCGGGTCGATCTCGACGGCTTTTTCGATGTACTCAGCGCCCTTGCTGTTGTTGCCCGACTGGATGTATGCGGTACCCAGGAGGGCCAACAACTGTGCATCACCCGAGTTGGCGTCTACCACGCCACCGAGAACCTGGACGGCGCGGTCCGGTTGGCGAAGCTTCAGACGGGTCGCACCGAGTATTTTCGCCACCTGGACATTGCCTGGGATACTTGAATAGACACGGGTGAGGTAGTCGTCCGCAATCGTGAACTGGTTGCGTGCATAGCTGACGATTCCGTACAGCAACTGCGCCTGTACATTGCTCGGTGCGACCCGCAGCAGGGTCTGCAACTCGTCCGAGGCGCGGTCGTAATCACCTTCCTGGAACGAAACCAGGGCCCGCAGATAATTGACCGCCGGCACATCGCGGGCAATCTTGTTCAACGCCTCGAGATCCTGTTTGGCAGCCGCTATATCGCGTTGCGCGATGTGCACGAGCGCGAGCCCGATGCGCGCCCGCGGATTGACAGGGTCCTCTTCAGCCGCGCGCTGGTAGTCTGCGGCGGCATCCGCCAGTTGATGCATGCGGCGTCGCAGATCGCCACGCGCCAGCCGGGTCTCGACATGGCCAGGGTTCTCCGCAAGGACCTCGTTGAATTGTGCCAACGCCTCGTCTTCGCGCCCCTCACCCAACATGATCTGCGCCTTGCCCAGACGCGCGACCGGGTTCCCGGGCTCCAGTGCCAACGCCGCATCGTACTCCGCGATTCCCTCATCGATGTGGCGCAGCGCGATTTGTGCATTGCCGCGCATTGCAAGCAATTGAGCGCGCAGTTCGCCCGGCATACTGGGCTTGACCCGCACCTCGTCCAGAAGTTGCTGGAAGCTTCCCTGTAGCACCAGCGCACGCGCATAGCCCCTCATCCAGAGGTCGTCCGCCGCGCCAAGTTCGCGCGCCCGCCCGTATTCCTTAACCGCTGCAGCAGTGTCGCCATTGCGCAGGTACAACGAACCGAGCAACAGACGCGACTTCACATGCGTGGGGTCTTTCTGCAGCGCATTCTTCAATTCGATAATTGCGGATTTGACCGACCCCTCCGCGACGTACTTTTGCGCCTCGGAGAAATAGTCGTCGGCGGATGCCGCAACGGAACTTCCACACGTGACCGCGAGGCCGACCGCGACAACAAAACAGAACAGGGCACGTGACAGCATGCAATCCTCCCACTCATGCAGAAACCGGCCGGTGCGCGATCTTGCGCCATCCGCCGATACTACGCTTCGTCACAGCAGTGTTGCCTGCGCTGAGGCACCAGATCGGCCGATCGGCGATTCAATCGCTGATCCCGTATTTTTTCATCAGATTGTACAGCGTGGGCCGGGTCACCCCCAGCAGCTCAGCGGTCTTCGAGACGTTGCCATCGACGCGCGCCAAGGCCCGT